>CAYRTW010000470.1:0-1525 GCA_964426935.1 uncultured Rickettsiales bacterium | reverse complement strand
GCGCTTGGAGACGACTTTGCATTCGACGCCAAGAACAAGGATGATGGGACGTTGGTAGCGCTGATAAACCGTTGGGTCAAGACGTGGTCCCTAGCATATGCCAAGGACAACAAGGACCGCCTCGAACGACGCGAACGGCTACTGGTGGGCGCTATCTCTCTGAGGGAGTTCCTGGCGGAACATACAGATGAAGCCCTGAAAGAAGCCAGCTCACAGGCCAGGAAACGTCTGCGCAAGGCTTTGGTAGAACAAGGCTTTAAAAAATATGAGAAACACCGAACAAAAATCAGTCCGTGCGCCGGCAAACTGGCGGACCGGCCCAAGGGGAGAACCACACCATGAACACCTCCACCAACGCTCTCTCGCTCAGCGAGAATATCCGCGACCTGGACCACGCAATCGATGCAGCCCTGGGTGGTCGGGTGGGGCCCATGCTGGCCCTGGCCAAGGAGACGGGGATGCTGCAACGGGCCCTGGCGGCACACCCGGATCCGGGTCACGAAGGGGAAGCCCGGGAGCTCCTGACCATGGCCTCAAATCTCCTTTGCCTGGTCGGCCCCAAGGGCATCAGGGCCCTTCTCCTGGAGCGCACGGAGCAGGCCCATGGCGCCTTGGAGGAGGGGTTGATTGACCGGGAAAAGGAGACGATCCTTCAGGCGTTGACCTCCCTGGATCATCTCTCCGCCTCCATCCAAGCGGGGGGATGGAGAACCCCTGACGTGACGGCGCTGTTTGAGGATGCGGGAGACCTGCTGGAGGTCCTGCTTCCCTGCGACGAGGAGGACGGGTTGGGGGACGCAATCCTGGAGTGGATGAAGAAGAGGGCTCTACCCCTCTCCGACGAGTTGATGAGGGGGCTTCGAGAGAGGACGGAGAGCGGGGGAGTGGAGAGGGAGGAAGACCCGGTCACGACATCCCCACCTCCCGAGGAGAGCGTGGCACCCTCCCCACCGTACGCTCGATGGACGAAGTGGCTCGGGAATTTTCGTGACTTGACCTCCACGCTCCTCCGTTTGCCCCCCGTGCCGGTTCCCTCTCTCTATGGGGGGGCCCCAACGATATCACCGAAAATCGCCCTCGAAAATGAGGGGCAAGGCTCGCCTTCGGTCCCGTCGCCTCCCGAGCAGACCTCGACATTCTACCCCGAGGCGAGCATTCGCTTCCACGTCACTTTCGGTGAGGAGCAACCGGCATACGATCCTCCTCTCCAGGACAGGTTTCTGGCGGGGGTGCTCATCGAATGGGAAACCGACGAAGCTCACGTCACCATCCTGCCGGAGCTCCCCTTTTCCCAGGTGTTTACTCAGTCAGAAAGAATTTGGACTGTCGAGATCCGAGCCCCTTCCGTCCCGGGGAAGTATCAGATGGTCTTCCTGTTTTTGACCCCCGAACAACGGGAAGAGGCTTGCCCGGCAGACGCCGACGTCGCAGGGAAGAAGAAGACCCTCTTGAAGTGGAGCTCGGGGGAAAGGAAGGGCCCTCTCCCCATCTGCTGTTCTCTGCGCTTGCTGATCGAAGACAATGC
>CAYRTW010000469.1:0-1564 GCA_964426935.1 uncultured Rickettsiales bacterium | reverse complement strand
GGCCGTTCGACCGCAGGTCGGCGCGAGCTAAGGCTGGGAGCTCGCCGCCCTGCTCGTTTAGCTCGGGGTCGGATGTCTTTGGATTCTCGCAGCAAAGGCGCGCTGGACGCCCCAACACCCGCACCGCGTTCGGCGTCTCCAAGTACCGATGGGTTTGCGGGTGCTGAAATCGCCAATGCCAACTCACCCGCAGATCCCGGAAGCGTCCAGAAACGAATAGCTGATCCCTGAGGGCTCGAGTAGTGTGCGGTTGTTCGAAGACTGCAACACCCGAACCCGGAGACCAGCTATTCAACTTCACGTTAAGACCATCCTGAACCGGATTCAACATTTTGCCGGGTTTGTTTATCGGGAGGTCCGCTTCCGCGGACGAGGTTCCTCCCTGCGTCTGGACATCCACTTGGAGGCGCATGCGTCCCGCGACGGCCAGTGTGCCTGGTGCCAAAAGCCGGCCCCGGGCTACGACCGGTTGCCGGAGCGCTCTTGGAGCTTCGTGCCGCTGTGGGGCATCCCGACGGCTTTCCGCTATGCGCCGCGACGGGTGAGTTGTCCGGAGCACGGCCTGGGCGTCGAGCACCTGCCTTGGAGTGCGGGCAAACGTCCGGTCACCATCGCCCTGATGGACTTCCTGGCGCGCTGGGCCCGACGGTTGTCGTGGCGGGAAACGGCCCGGACCTTCCGGGTCAGTTGGGAGGCCGTCTACCGCTCGGTGGATTGGTGTGTGCAGTGGGGGCTGGCCCAGCGCCAACTGACGGGCGTCGAGGCCCTCGGCGTGGACGAGATCCACTGGGGCAAGGGATTGCGCGCGGAGAACTTCCTGACGGTGATCTACCAGATTGATGCCCACTGCCGCCGGTTGCTCTGGGTGGGACCCCGGCGCACCCAGGCCTCCTTGCGCCGGGGGTTGGCTGCCCTGGGATCGGAGGTTGTCCAGGGGGTGCGGTTTGTCTGCAGTGACATGTGGAAGCCCTACCTGCGGGTGATCGCGGCCCAGATGGGGCAGGCGCTCCACGTCTTGGACCGCTTCCACATCAACAAGCACCTCAACGACGCGGTCGATCAGGTGCGGCGCGGCGAGTGCCGCCGTCTGCACGGTCGTCCCCAGGCGGCCCGGCTCAAGCGGATGCGCTGGAAACTGCTGCGCCGTGGGAGCCGCGTTCGCGGGCACGCCAAACGTCAGCTCTGGCGGCTGCTGGGAAGCAAGCTGGCCACCGGCAGGGCGTGGATGCTCAAGGAGAGCTTCGAGCACTTCTGGAGTTACCGCTCCTTGACCTGGGCCGCCACCTTCCTGGCGGTCTGGTGCGAACGTGCTTTGCGCAGCCGCCTCGAACCGATGCACAAAGTGGCCCGCATGCTCCGCTCGCACGAGGCACTCATCCTCAACTGGTTTCGCGCCAAGGGAGAGATTTCCAACGGTCCCGTCGAGGGCCTGAACAACAAGATCCGAGTGGTGACCAGACGATCCTATGGATTCCGCACCTATCACGCGATGGAAACCGCTCTCTATCACAACCTTGGACGATTACCCGAACCACCTCTCACCCACAGATTCTGCTGAGGAGGC
>CAYRTW010000468.1:0-1594 GCA_964426935.1 uncultured Rickettsiales bacterium | reverse complement strand
CCGGTGGCTCTCGCGGCATCGGTCGGGCCATTGCCGACGAGTTGGCTCGCCAAGGGGCGGACGTTTACCTCAACTACAAGGGCGCGGCGGGGTTGGCAGCGGAGGTGGTGGCCGAGATCGAGGCGCTGGGCCGCAAGGGCTTCGCCATTCAGGCGGACGTGTCCAGTTTCGAGGAATCAGGGAAACTGGTGACCGAGGCCACCCGGGCCATGGGGGGGCTGGACATCCTGGTCAACAACGCCGGCATCACCCGCGACAAATTGCTTCTGGCCATGCGCCCAGAAGACTGGGATGACGTGATTCGTACCAACCTGACCGGCTGCTTCAATGTCACCCAGCAGGCCATGCGAGGGCTCATCCGCAATCGCAAGGGCTCCATCATCAACATCACCTCGGTTTCGGGCAGGGTGGGAATGAAGGGCCAGGCCAACTATTCCGCCGCCAAGGCGGGAATCGTCGGATTCACCAAAGCCATGGCGAAAGAGTTGGCCTCCCGGAGCATCACCGTGAACGCGGTGGCGCCGGGATTCATCGACACGGACATGACCAAGACCCTGGGAGAGGCTTACATCAAGGAAGTCACCAACTTCATCCCCGCCGGCCGCCTGGGCGAGTCCTGGGAGGTGGCCAAGGCGGTCTGCTTCCTGGCCTCCCCTGATTCCCGCTACATCACCGGGCAGACCCTGGTGGTGGATGGCGGACTTACCATGTAGTGACCGGGAGCCTTCCCCTCTCCCTCACTGTTCATTGGGAACCATCACTTCTCATCGCATCGTTGTCACCGGAGTTGGGCCGGTCAGCTCTCTGGGAGCGGGCCGGGGTCTGTTCTGGGCCTCCCTCCTTCAGGGACGTTCGGGCATTGCCCCGGTGAACGCCTTTGACACTTCCGGTTTTCGCGTTCACCGGGGCGGGGAGATCTCCGATTTCGACCCCTCCCCTTGGCTGACCCCCTCCCAAGCCTCTTCCTTGGGGCGAGGTGGACAGTTGGCGGTGGTTGCCACCGGCCTGGCCCTCGAAGATGCCGGGCTTTCCACTTCTGACCAGGAGGATGACGAGTCCACCGGCGTGTGCGTGGGGACCACCATGGGGGAAATCCAGATCATGGAGGAGGCTGCTCGGCACTGGAACCGTGAAGGGCTCTCCGGGATCCCCTCTCCCCTCTTCGCCCTCTACCCCGCCGCCACTTTGGCCCGTTCCATCGCGGATCGCTTTCGCCTTGCCGGTCCCGCCCAGGTGGTGCCCACCGCTTGCGCCGCCGGGAACTATGCCATCAGCACCGCTTTTGACTGGCTGCGAGCGGGGAGGGCCTCACGGGTCATCGCCTGTGGAGTGGATCCCATGAGCCTCCTGGCCTACGCCGGTTTCGCCGGGCTTCGCTCCATGGCAGCGGATCGAGTTCAGCCTTTTGATCGGGATCGCAAGGGGATGATGGTGGCAGAGGGCGCGGGAGCCCTGATCCTGGAAACCCTGGAGGGGGCCCTGAAGAGAGGGGCCAGACCCTATGCCGAAGTTCTGTCAGTGGGACTGGCCTGCGACGCCCATCACATGACCCAGCCTCATCCTGAAGGAGCGGGGGCCGTGGCGGCCATGCGCC
>CAYRTW010000467.1:0-1594 GCA_964426935.1 uncultured Rickettsiales bacterium | reverse complement strand
CCGCCCTGCGCCTGGAGGCCCGCTACTCCAAAGAGGAGATCCTGGAGTTCTATCTCAACCAGTTCTATGTCAACGGAAATGGTCGGGGCTTGGGCATCGCCGCCCGCTACTTCTTCGACAAGGAGGTGCAGGACCTGTCCACCCTGGAGTGCGCCTTCCTGGCGGGATCGGTGCGCTCTCCCAACAACTACAATCCATTTGTGGGGGACTCGGAAGAGGCTCGCTCACGGGCCCTGACCCGGGCAGAGGTTCGCACGCTCTACGTGCTTCGTCGGATGGTGGTGGAGGGGACCCTGGTCCAGTCCGAGGCGGACACGTTGGCCAAGACTCCCATTCCTTTCCGTCAAGGACGATTCCGTTATGAGCAGAACGTCATCCTTGATCAGGTCGCCAGGGAGATGGAACGGCCCTCCATCCTCTCCGCCCTACGCAGCCATGGCGTCGAAAACCCCGCCCAGGCCGGACTCCAGGTGATCACCACCATCGACAAGGAGATGCAAGAAGGGGCGGTCTATGCCTTGCGCCATCATCTGACCGAGGTGGGCGTGCTGTTGGAGGCCCCCGTCGCCGAGGATCTCCTCCAGGAATCGATTCCTCCCGAAGGAGTGCGACAAGAAGACCTGCGCCCCCAGACCTTCCATCCCGGGCTGCTCCGGGAAGTCAACGTGGAGGGGAAGGAGGTCACGGTAGACCTGGGGGGAGTCACCGGAAAAGTGGACGAGAAAGGCCTGAGCCGAATGGCCACTCTCCTGCTCAGGGCCCGCAAAGGCACCACCTCCGGGGAAGCAGGCACCAAGGACATCTCCGCCCTGCTGGAGGCCCTGAAGAGAGCGCCTGCCAAGCACTCCCTGTTGATGACTTCGGTGCGCGAACTCGCTGAAGACGGCACGCCTCTCCTGGATCTGGAACATCCCACCCAGCTTCAGGGAGCCCAACTGGTGTTGGATGCGGGCCAGGTGCGGGCGATGGTGGGGGGATCGGACAACCGAAACTTCAACCGGGCGATGCAGGCCAGACGCCAGTTTGGCTCGACCTTCAAGCCGATCCTCATGACCGCTGCCCTCCAGTTGGGGTGGTCCCTGACCGATGAACTGGATAACCGGCGGGGGGTCTTCCCGTATCAGGGCACCTATTACTGGCCGAGGCCCGATCACCGGGATGCTCCACCCTTCACCAGCCTGGCCTGGGCGGGAGTCACTTCGGAGAATCTGGCTTCGGTGTGGCTCCTCTACCACCTGACCGACCCCCTAGAAGAGGGGAATTTACGGGAAGTAGCTGCAATCACTGGACTTCTTCCTTCAAGAGATGAGGGGCGGGACCGCTACATTGGTCGCATTCGGGACGAACTGGGCATCGTGCCCACCGAGGAGAAGGTCAAGGAAGGACTGTTTGAGGAGGCGGCTCGGGAGGAAGTAGAGGTGGCCCTGGCGGCCGGCGAGGTGGATCTGGCTCGGACCCTCCGATCGCTACCCTATGGGAATGGTTTCGAAGGGGAAACGGCCCGGACTCGCAGGGAGCAGGGGGGAGACGAGAAGCGTTTGCGCCTCCAGATCCTGACCTCTTCCTGGCAGCGTTACCAGCGTCTCCTTGCCGA
>CAYRTW010000466.1:0-1615 GCA_964426935.1 uncultured Rickettsiales bacterium | reverse complement strand
CCCCACGCTGGGTCTGGTCTACGAAGGCGAGCCCCTCCCCTCCCCTCCCCCCTCTCTCCCTCCGGGAACCGAGCCCCTGAGGGCCATCCTCCAGGTGGCCTTCGTCCCTGCCGGCAGGCTGGCGGATCATGCCTGCGACCTCCGTAGAACCGGATCCCTTCCCCCCGGCTCCATGGTGGTGGTGGAGACTTCCCGTGGCCTCGCCCTGGCGGAGGTGAAGAGGGCTCCTGTGGTGGCCGAGGAGGGGCCCTGGCGCGGACTTCCCAAGGTGGTTCGAAAAGCCACTCCCCAGGATCTCCAGGCACAGAGGGAGACCGGAGCCCGGGAGGGCCAGGTGTTTCGAGCCGTCCTGTATCGGGTCCGGCAGCGCCGTCTGCGGATGAAGCTCATCAAGACCGAAAGCCAGGCCATTGGCGGCAGGGTGATCGTCTATTTCGCTGCCGAGCAGCGCATTGATTTTCGAGATCTGGTCCAGGATCTGAGCCGGGAGCTGCGCTGCCGGGTGGAGATGCGCCAGATTGGGGTGCGGGACGAAGCCAAGGCCTTGGGGGGAATCGGTCACTGCGGACGGGAATTGTGCTGCTCCACCTGGCTGAGGGAGTTTGTCCCCGTCTCCATCCGCATGGCCAAGGATCAGAACCTCGCTCTTTCCCCCACCAAGGTCAGTGGTCTGTGCGGGCGGCTGATGTGCTGTCTTTCCTATGAGCAAGATACCTATCGGGGGCTCCGCAGGACCCTTCCCAAGATGGGCAAGATGGTGGAAACCCGCTTCGGCGAGGGCAAGGTCATTCACATCGAGGTGCTGACCCAGAAGTTCACCGTGGTTCTGGAGACCGGCAAGAGGGCCCTGTGCGGGATCGAAGACTGGATCCGGCCCACGACGGGGGCAGGAGCCTCCCCTGAGCCCGAAGAAGAGGATCAGGAAGGCGGGGAGGAGGGGGGCGATGGAGACTTCTCCGGTTTCAACGAAGGCTCCTCCACCTCCTCGGCGGTCGTTCCCATGCCCCGGTCCCCCCGCCGGCCGCCCTCCGCTTGAGCATTTCCCGAAGCGGACTCCCCCCTCTCCCTCACCCTCCCCGCTTGCCCCCTTTTCGCAGGATCATCATCCTACCCCCCCTCGCCCAGCGGAGCGTTCCCCATGCTTCCCCGCTTCTACATCACCACCGCCATCGACTATGTGAACGGGCGTCCCCACATGGGGCATGCCTATGAAAAGGTTGCCGCCGATGCCATCGCTCGCTATCGCCGCTTGAAGGGGCACGAGGTTCGTTTCCTGACGGGAACCGACGAGCATGGAGCCAAAGTGGCCCAGACCGCCACCGCCCGGGGTCAGGACCCCCAGACCTTCGTCGATGAAACCGCCAGCGCCTTCCGCACCACCTGGGAGCGTTATCACATCTCCTGGGACACCTTCATGCGAACCACCGAGGCACGTCACACCCTCGCCGTTCAGGCCTTCTTGGAGAGGATTCGCTCCCGGGGCAACGCCCTGTACGAGGGAACCTATGAAGGGTGGTATTGCGTGGGCTGCGAAGCCTACAAGCCTGCCAAGGACCTGGTGAACGGCCGGTGCCCCGATCACCCCACCCTGACGCCTGATTGGGTGGTGGAGCAC
>CAYRTW010000465.1:0-1634 GCA_964426935.1 uncultured Rickettsiales bacterium | reverse complement strand
ACACCGGTGGCACCGATTCCGGCTCGGTCCAAATCTTCGATGGAGCTTCTGGGTTTGGAGGAACCCTCTATTCCACCGATGACCCCTTCCTGTCCACTTACGGCGAGGACAATAGTGCCCAGGCTGGGGATTCTCTGGCCGTGCTTTCCGATTGGGATGGGGATGGATACGACGAACTGGTCATCGGCCAGCCGGGGGCCACCGATCCTCTCAACCGGGAGGGAGTGGTGTGCATCCTGTTGACCGGCCAGGCCTGGCCCACCCTCCTCACCACTGCACCGCTGCGCATCGCCGGCCCCGAGTCCTCGGACTCTGCTGGGGGATCGGTCGCCAACCTCTCTGACAGCGATGGGGATGGGTTCGATGAGCTTCTCATGGGCGCTGAGGTGGGGGAGGGAGAGGGACACGACACCGGCGCCGCCTGGACGGTGCATCGCAGCGTCTTCCCCTGGTAGCCACCTCCTCAGCCCGGCTTCCGTGGACCCTCCACCAGACCAAGACCTCCCCCTCACCATCTTTTGACATCGCCTCGTTGGCCTCTGTCCCTTGATGTGATATTCCCCAGCCTCCTGCCCCCTGGGGGGTCGGCCTCGGAGTAACCTCCATGTCTCTGTCTCGCCGCGTTGTGTTCGTTCCCCTTCTTCTGGCGGTGGCCTCCGCTCCCGCCTGGGGGGCCAAAAAGAAGGACGAGCCTTCGTTCTATCCCATTGCCCACACCAATTCGGTGACGGATGATCGGGGTGCTGAAGCGGATCGGGTGCCTGATCTTCAGTCCTTTGAAGCCGTTGCCGTAGGAGATGGCCTGAAGATTTCCCTGCGCCTTCACGAAGATATCCCGGTGGGCGAGCACCTCCTCCGGGTCATGGTTGCCCTCAAGGAGGGTAAAGAGGCAGAGCGGGCCATCCCCTTCCGCGCCGGAAACAAGTGGGTTTCTCTGGCGGGAGAAGAGAAAAAGGCCGATGCCCCTCCCCCTCCCAAGGAAAAGAATCCCGCTCCCAAGGATCCCTTCCCCCGCGAAGTGGGCGGGGGGAACTACCTCCAAGAGGGCCGCACCTACACCGCCACCATTCCCTGGTCTGCACTTCCCGAGGGGAGCCTCTGGGTGTGGGTGGAGTCCTCAGATTGGGATTCGGTGGCCCGGGAGATTGCCGAACACGCCAAGAAGACGGCTGAGCCCCCTCCTGCCAACACCTCCTCCAAGGGAAAGAAGGAAGAGGAGAAGCCCATGGAGAAGCTGAACCTCTCCGACCGCTCTCCAAATGGCGACCAGGTCTTGGAGATCGAGCGCCCTGCTGTAGCCCCTCCCGCCGGCTCAGGGACCCCTTCCTGAGGCCGCCTGCCCTTGCCGCTCCAAGCCTCTTCCCTCCGTTCGATTTTGGCGCCCCGGCCCCCCTACGCGATCAACTCCACCTGGTATTTGGACTCGTCGATCTGGACCCCCACCTCCAGGTCTCCTGCCAGAAAGGTGAGGGGGAAGCGAATCCCCTGCAAAAGTTTGCGGAGGTCCTGCTCCGGGTGGGCGTCCGCATCCCCATCGGGCCACAGCTCGCGCGCCTTTTCCTTCCATCGACGGCGGGTCAGTCGACGCCCATCGCTTTCTTCCTCGTACACCGCCTGAAGGAAGTGGAACAAAG
>CAYRTW010000464.1:0-1687 GCA_964426935.1 uncultured Rickettsiales bacterium | reverse complement strand
TCGGCGGGGTGCCCGGCCACCTCTCCCACCAGGGCCATCAGGGGCACCAGCAGCAGGCCCCCCAGGTAGAGAACCACCAGCACCAGCACCATTCGAGCGACACCCCGAGGGGAACGACGCGAGCCCTCAGCCACGGCCCCCTCCCGCCCGACGTCCCAGGAACTGGGAGGTCCCTTGCAGCCCCAGCGCCAGCAGCAGCAGCACCAACGACATCGCCGCCGCCCCACCGGGGTTTCCTCCCTCCACCTCCCCCAGGACGTAGACCGGAGCGGTGAGGGTCTGATGGGGAATGTTCCCGGAGACCGCCGCGATGGAGCCGAACTCGGCCACCGACCGGGCAAAGACCTGCACCGTCCCTGCGGCCACTGCGGGCCACAGGGGAGGAAGGAGTATCCGCACCAGGGTCGTCCAATCCGAGGCCCCCAGGATTCGAGAGGCCTCCTCCTCGGCGGGGTCCAATTCCAGGAGCACCGGCTCCACCGCCCTGACCACAAAGGGCAGGGTGACGAACAAGAGGGCCAATACGATGCCCGGCTGAGCAAAGGCGACCTCGCCGCCATGGCTGGAGAGGGCCTTCCCCAAGGAGGTCTGAGGTCCAAACAGGGCGACCAGGACGATGCCGGCCACCAGGGTGGGGATGGCCAGGGGCAGATCCACCAGGGCGGAGATCAGGCGACGCCCGGGGAATTGCCAGCGCACCAGGGCGAAGGCCAGGGCGGTGCCCATGAGCCCGTTGACCACCGCCGCCACGCCCGAGGCCCACAGACTCAGCAGAAGGGCATCCTTCGCCGAAGGGGCCGTCAGGGCCTCCCACACCCCTGAGGGTCCCTCCTGAAGCCCCCGCAACCCCAGGGCCAGGACGGGGAGGGCCACCAGGAGTCCCAGCCAGAGCCCCACTCCTGCTCGCAGAGCCAGGGGCCCCCAGGGACGGGAGGGGAGGCCGCGGGAGGGAGGGGATTTCCCCTGCGCCCACGCCGGTGCCACCGCCCCCCTCATTTCTTCTGCCCTTCCACCGCCGCCAGGGCCCGTTCGTAGACCCCATCCTTGCCGAAAAGGGCCTCCCTGGCCGAGGACCAGCCCCCCAGGTCGGCAATGGTGAACAGATCAGCGGGGGTGGGCAGCAAAGGATCGGAGCCAGACGGGACCACCGGGCGGAGGCCATATTCGGTAAAGGCCTTCTGAGCGGCGGGAGTTGTCAGGTGTTCCACAAAGGCCCGGGCCAGATCGGCGGTCCCCCTCTTCCTGGCATAGGTCGCCACCACCGCGGCCGGATTTTCGATGAGGATGGTGGAGGAGGGCACCACATACTCCATGGCCTGCCCCTCCTTGCGGGCCACCAGGACTTCGTTCTCATAGGTGATGGCGGCGTCACCCACCCCCTTCTCGAAGTTCACCAGGGACTCCCTGGCTCCCTTGTCCATCACCTTCACCCGGCCAAGGACCTTGGAAAGGAACGACTCTGCCCCCCTGGCATCCCCGACGGCGATCCCGGCCCTCCCCCGGAGCGCCGCTCCATATAGGGCCGCCACGTTCCACATCGCCCCACCGCTGGTACGGACATTGGGGGTCAACACCTCCACATCGGGACGAGCCAGGTCGGCCCAGTCCTTGATCCCCTTTGGGTTTCCAGCCCTCACCGCGATGACCACGATGGATCGGGTGACCATGCCCCCGTGGGGACCCTGGC
>CAYRTW010000463.1:0-1691 GCA_964426935.1 uncultured Rickettsiales bacterium | reverse complement strand
CGAGAGGGGCTCCACCGACTACAACCTCGCCTTGGGCCAGAGGAGGGCGGAATCGGTCAAGCGCTACCTGGTGGACCTGGGGGTGGGCAGCCAGGTGCTCTCGACCTTGTCCTATGGCGAAGAAAAGCCTTTGGACAGCCGCTCCGGGGAAGATGCCTGGGCCCGCAATCGACGGGCCGAGCTGGTTCCTCAGCGTTGACTCCGCCTCTCTCTTCCCCCAGAACCTCCCCCCTCTCTCGGAGACGGTCCCCCATGCACCTCTCTTTGCCCCTCTTCTGGAGAGGATCCGCTGCGGGGCTGACCCTCCTGGCCCTGGCCTCCCTTTCAGGGTGTGTCTACGACCGCACCGGTCAGAGCGCCTCTGGCCGTCTTCAAGCGGACATGAAAGATGCCCGCAGCCGGCTGACGACCTCCGAGGAGAGGCTGGCCCGGGAGGGGACCCGCATCGACGACCTGGATCAGCGTTCCCAGGCCGCCAGGAAGTTCCTGGCCGATTCGGGGGCCAACCTCCAGGGCTTGCTCCAGGCCGTCCAGGACGTACAGGGGGGCCTCTCCTCCCTTCGCCAGGAGCTTCAACGCACCCAAACGGTGAGCCAGGATCTGGACAGTCGGTTGCTGGATCTGGACACCCGGTTGACCTCCCTGGAGGAGCAACTGGCCTCCCTCCCCGCGGGGGGCAATGCCAAGGGAGGCAAGACCCCCACCGGCAAGGGGGCTCCCCCTTCTTCCCCACCCGCCGCCGGAACCCGCAAGGAGGGCAAGACCCCCGAATCCCCTCCCCCCTCCTCTCCATCCGGGGGAGTGATCATCCCCATCCAATCTCCCCCGAACAATCCGTCTCAGCCAACTCCCGCTGCGGTTCCCCCCTCCTCCGTCCCCCCGGCCACCTCCCCGGCCATCAGCGGGAATGACCCTCCCACCGCTGACCCGACCATCAGCTCCCTCTCCGCCGAAGAACTCCTCGGCCGGGCTCTGCTTCAGGTCAAGGAGCAGAAATGGAGCGCGGGGGCGGGGAGCCTGCAATCCTTCGTCGACCGCTTTCCCGACAATTCCCGGGTGGGAGAAGCCCGATTCTTCCTGGCGGAGTGCCTGTACAACCTGAAGGAGTACCGCCTGGCGGTGCAGCGCTACCAGGACTTCATCGACTCCCACTCCTCCTCCCCCGACGTTCCCAGAGCCATGCTGCGCCAGGGGTTGTCCTTCATCCAGATGGGGGGCAGGGACCAGAAAGACGCCGCCCGCCTGTTCTTCGAGGACCTCATCGACCGCTTCCCCAAGAGCCCGGAAGCGGCCAAGGCCAGGGAAGAGTTGGCCCGGATGAAGTAGGCAGCGGCTCTCCCCTGCCCCGTTGAATCCCCCCGCGGAAGCGCTTGACAGCCTCCCTTCCGTCGGCATAATGCGCCCTTCATTCCTGGGGCCCGCCCATTCGTCTTGAGGCCCCCGAGTTCCATCCCAGCGGCCCTTCCGCAGCAGCGGAACCGGCAGGAGCGTTCATGAGCGCCAAGAATTTCTATTTCACCAGCGAGTCCGTCACCGAAGGCCACCCCGACAAGATGTGTGACGTGATCTCCGACTCGGTGCTGGACGCCTGCCTGGCCCAGGACCCCAAGAGTCGGGTGGCTTGTGAGACCGCGACCAAGACCGGTTACGTGATGCTGCTGGGAGAGATCACCACTCAGGCGGTGGTCAAC
>CAYRTW010000462.1:0-1697 GCA_964426935.1 uncultured Rickettsiales bacterium | reverse complement strand
CCCGTCCGTGTGACTGGATCTGACGTTGGAATGGTTTCCGCACTTTTTCGTGAACATCGCCGAGGTGCGTTACATGGCTACCGACTTCGTCTCGATCACGTAGAGGCAACACACGCAACCGGATCAAAGCGGAAGACTACGAAGCCGCCCGAGGGCATGCCTCCGACGCCATGGTCTGGCTCCACATGCAGGGCAGCCCTGAGGCCCGCGCCCTGGCGGATGGAATCGAAGCTCGGGTACTTCCCTCCTTGGGAGGACTGGTGAAGAAGGCGGAATCCCGACCGCCCCGATGAAGGAAGCTCCCCTCTATAACGACGCCCTCCAGCTTGCTCGCTGGATCGGTGAGAACGTGCAATCCGATAAACCCATGGGTCAGAGGGTTCACTTCACTGCGGTAGAGTTGCTGGAACATGTGACCCTTGCCCTCCAATGCCTCGACCGGGAGGAGGAAGTGATGATGGCGGATCGGGCTGCGCCAGACTGCGGGCCTTGTTGAGACTGGCCTTTGAGTTGGGATTGGTCATTTTTCAGGCTCACGGTGAAATCCCTCCTCTGCTTCGACCGGGTGGTCTCGGTGGAGAACCTGTGGCAGGCGTGGCGGGAGTATGAGAGGGGGAAGAGGCGGAGACCGGGGGTCGCCACCTTTGGACTGGACGCCGAGCGCCGAGTGCTGGCCCTGTCCCGAGCCTTGTCGGCAGGGATCTGGCGCCCCGGCCCCTACCAATTGACTCATCTGAGGGATCCCAAACGGAGAGTAGTGGCGGCAGCACCAGTGGGGGATCGGGTGGTTCACCGGGCCCTGTATCGAGTGGTGGCACCGTGGTGGAGTCCCACCTTCATCGAGCACAGCTACGCCTGCATTGAGGAGCGGGGGCTGCACCGGGCCCTGCTGGCCTTCCACCGCCGCGCACTGACTTTCCGTCATGTCCTCACCCTGGATGTTTCTCGCTATTTCTATCGCATCGATCGGGAGCGGCTACGGCATCTGCTGTTTCGCCGCCTTCCCGAATGGTCATTGCGTCGGCTGATGAATGCCATCCTGGAAAGTGGCGCCGGTCTGTACCAAAAGCCTGAGGTGGCGGAGTGGCTGGACTGGCCCACCCCGGGAGAGCCGGGGCGGGGTCTCCCCATCGGTAACCTCGCCAGTCAGTGGTGGGCCAACGTGTACCTGGACGGCCTGGATCATCACCTCCAGCGGCAGGTGAAGGTTCCCGCCTATCAGCGCTACATGGACGATCTCACCCCGTTCGGCAACGACCCCACCCAACTCTTGCGGTGGCGAGAGGAAGCGGCGGATTGGCTGAAGAGGGAGAGGTGCCTCGAATTGAAGGATCCCCAGGCCCAGCCCCAGTCGACCCGAGGTTCGGTCCTCTATCTCGGCCACCGGGTCGGACCTCAAGGGATCCGGCTGGGAACCAAAGGCCGAGGGAGACTCCCCGCTCATCTGCGGGCAAAACTCGATGAGCCGGAACGCCTCGGTCAGGTGGTCCAGTCCTTTGCCGCCGCCTGGATGTTCGGGTCCTGACGTCGGTTGTCATCTTGATGGCAAGGCCATGTAAAGGAGAAATGTTCGGCGACACGAAGCCCTAAAATCTGCCCCTCCACGCAAGAAAAAAAGCCCTCCTCCCCGCACCGCGCCCCATCCCAAAACCCGCCCCCACCCCGCCCGAAGCGCCACAGGGCGAGGACCCCCGCCG
>CAYRTW010000461.1:0-1697 GCA_964426935.1 uncultured Rickettsiales bacterium | reverse complement strand
CCCCCCACCGGCGTTGATCTGCTTGACGGCAAGGTTGACCCCGTTGGCAGAGGAGACCCCGAAGGTGGCGTCCGAGCCGGTCTTGGAACCATATTCACCAATGAGGATGTCTCCCGAAGCCGGAGAAGATTCCCCCGTAGCTCCCCCGCCCGCTCCTCCCCCGGAAGATTCCCCTCCACCGCATCCCACCACCAGAAGGACCAGAGATCCCAACATCGAAACCAGACTGCGACCCACGATCTTCATCTGCCCACTCCTCCATGCCGGGCGCCCCAGGCGGCCCCACAACGGCCGGTGAGAATGCCACGGTTGGCGAGGGCTGGGAAGGGCAGAAAGACCGGTTTCCAAGGGTGATCAGCCCCCCCGTCCCTGCTTCCCAGCCCCTCCTTGTATACTCGCCCCCTGAGCACCCCCATGGCCTACCACATCAAGGAGCTGTTCTACACCCTCCAGGGCGAGGGAGCCCGAGCGGGAAAGGCAGCGGTGTTCTGTCGCTTTGCCGGGTGCAACCTGTGGTCAGGTCGAGAAGACGACCGGGCTTCTGCTCCCTGCTGGTTCTGCGACACCGATTTTGTGGGAACCGACGGGGAAGGGGGGGGACGATTCGAAAGTCCGGCGGCGGTGGCCGACTCCCTGCTCTCCTGCTGGCAAAGGGTGGCGGGGGCATCTCCCTGCCGATATGTGGTGTTCACCGGTGGGGAACCCCTGCTGCAGTTGGATGAAGACCTGGTTCGGGAGTGCCACCTTCGAGGATTCGAGGTGGCCATCGAAACCAACGGCACCCGACCCGTTCCCCCCGGAGTCGATTGGGTGTGCGTCTCACCCAAACCTGGGTCGGAGCTGGTCGTGCGGCGGGGCGATGAGTTGAAGCTGGTGCATCCTCAGGAGGTGTCTCCAGACTCGGTGGAATCCCTCTCTTTCACGTATCGCTTCCTTCAGCCCCGGGCTGGGGACGACTTCGCCAGAAACTTGTCCCTGACAGTGGAATATTGCCGCACTCATCCTCAGTGGAGACTCTCGGTGCAGGTTCACAAGATGGTAGGATTCCCCTAGAGCGGGGGGAGCGTGGATGGCCGCGATATCGGCTCCATGTCAGCGCCGAGGAGTAGAGGCCATGCAGACTCAGGACCGCCGCCGTCACCCCCGTCACGGTTGCCTGCTGAAGGTAGAGGTTGCCGCCGGGAAGGATCGACTCCAGGCCCTGGCCATCAACTTGAGCGAATCAGGGGCCTTTGTCGCTTCCCCCTTGGCGGTTCCCCTGGGGCAAGCGGTGTACATCACCCTTCGGCGTCCCGGTGATCGGGCCTGGGTGGAGGTGGCGGGAGTGGTGGTTCGCACCATCCCCCCGAAGAGCCCTCGGGAGTCCCAGGCGGGGTTTGCGGTCTCCTTCCGCGGACTGCTCGGGGATGCCCCGCCTCTCTCCCTCGCCGTGGATCCCGGTCTGCTCACCGGCGCCCACCGTCCCTTGGGGGCTCCCGGATCTTCTTTGTCTTCCCAACCCTCTCCTTTGGCCTCCTCCGGCGGGAGACCCTCTCCCTTTCGGTCCGTGGCTCCTCAGCCCTCCCCTCTCTCCTCTTCCGCTCCTCCCCAGCCCCCTCCCCAACACACCACCCCGCGAGCGGCCTCCCTCCCCGGGGCACGGGCGGATCTGAGGACCCCTTACAAGCGGGTTTTTCGGGCCATTACCGCACGTGTTA
>CAYRTW010000460.1:0-1705 GCA_964426935.1 uncultured Rickettsiales bacterium | reverse complement strand
TGCCTGCCCGATGAGCATCATCACCTGACCACCGGCGATCCGGTGCGGCCCATGATTCCGCCGCGAGACGACGGCGTCCCTCTCTACGTCCAGATGTACGGGGGCACGGTGGGCAAGGATGGAGACGAGATCGTGGTGAGGGACCCCAAGAAGGGAGAAACAGGCAGGGCCCGAATCGCCGAGACGAGTCGACTGGTGGTGTACGGCAATGCGACGGTGACCACCCCTCTGCTGCGGGAGCTGGCTGACGCCGATATTCCGGTATCATTTCACAGTTTTGGGGGCTGGTTTGCGGGCATGTTCTCCCCCTCATCGGGGCGAAACCTGGCCACCCGCGTCGCCCAGCACCGGGTGGCAGCGGATCCTGTTCGATCCCTGGAAATCGCCCGGTGGCTGGTGCATAGCAAAATCTTGAACCAGCGGGTGATGCTGCGCCGCAACGGAAAGGGCGTGAATGAGGAGACTCTGGTGCGAATGCAGGGTCTGGCCCAGGGAACGGAGGGAGCCCTGGCTTTGGATTCCCTCATGGGATTGGAAGGTTCAGCGGCTCGTCTGTATTTTGAAGGGTTTCCATTGATGCTGCGGGGACCTCTGGGAACCGGCTTTGATTGGACGGGAAGGAACAGACGACCGCCCCGGGACCCGATAAACGCCCTCCTCTCTTTCGCGTACGCCTGCCTGGTGCGGGAGCTCTCCAATATCCTCACCGGCATCGGGATGGAGCCCTGGTTGGGGTTCCTGCACCAGCCTCGGCCCGGCCGCCCGGCCCTGGCCTTGGATCTGATGGAGGAGTTTCGGCCGGTTCTGGGGGATTCGGCGGTGGTGACGGCAGTGAACAACGGTGTGGTGGATGTGGGCGACTTCGTGGTGAGGACCACCGGCACCGCGCTGACCGACACTGGGAAGAAGAAATTCATCCAGGTGTGGGAGAGGCGCCTGGATGAACTGGCGACCCACCCCACCTTCGGAACGAGGTTGTCCTACCGACGGATCCTGGAAGTCCAGGCCCGCCTGTTGGGCAAGGTGCTTCGAGGCGAGCTGGACACCTATCCGGAGTACCGAATCCGATGACCCGCGATCCCCGTTTGTGGTTGGTGGCGTATGATGTCTGCGATGAGCGGCGCCTGCGGCGAGTGTTCCGCATCATGCGCGGATACGGCGACCACATGCAGTACTCGGTGTTCTTGTGCCTGCTGAGCGAACTTCAAAAGGCTCAAATGGTGGATCGCCTTGTCCGGGAGATCAAACCAAGCGAGGATCAGATCCTCCTGGTGCCCCTCGGTGGGGAGGAGGGTCCCGCGGCTAGGGGCATGTCCACCCTGGGCCTGCCCATGACCCGCCCCGAGCGAGTGGTCCGCGTCATCGGTCCTTGACAATCCGTGGCAAGCCTCCCCGGGTGCGAGCGGTCCGATGACCGTTCACCCCCCGGGGGGCGCTCGCAACCCATATAGAACAATGACTTGCACATTTTTTCCGCCTCTGGCACCGTGAAGAAGTCCGTGCATTCGAGGCCCACATTGTCCCCCTCTCGCAAACCCCTCAGCAACCCCCCGTCACCAAAGGGCTTTTTGGGGGCGGGGCCATTCCCGGTGAACTACACCGGGCCCCATTGAAGCCCGGACATACATGCTAGCGATGCGGGGGGAAGTGGGAAGCCATTCCCGGTGAACTACACCGGGCCCCATTGAAGCGCTGCCATGGCTGC
>CAYRTW010000459.1:0-1710 GCA_964426935.1 uncultured Rickettsiales bacterium | reverse complement strand
GGACCCCGAAGTGGTCCCCAGGCTCATGTTGATGACCTTGGCCCCGTGATCGGCGGCCCACACCAGCCCGTTGGCGATGGAGGTGACCGAGCCGGACCCGCTGGCATCCAGCACCCTCACCGGCATGATGCTGGCTCCGGGAGCCACCCCCGCCACTCCCCTTCCGTTGTTGGTGGCCTGGGCAATGGTGCCGGAAACGTGGGAGCCGTGGCCGTTCTCGTCGTCGGGATCGCTGTCGTTGTCAATGAAGTCGTAGCCGGCCACCAGATGGGCAGGAGTATCCTCGCCGCCGGTCCCTACTCCAGTGTCCGCCACCGCCACCACCACTCCGCTGCCCGAAGTGACATCCCAGGCGGCCCGGGCCCCGATGAGATCCAGGTTCCATTGGAGAGAGGTGTAAGGGTCGTTGACCTCGGCCATGGAGTGGGTCCGGTAGTTGGGCTCGGCGAACTCCACGCGGGAGTCCCCCCGCAGAGCCTCGGCCACATCCCTCACCCGCAGGTCTTCAGGGACATCGAAGCGCAGAACCGCCCCATCCCCCACCGCCTCGGCAACGGCAAGACCGAAGGACGCCTCAATGTCCTCCTGATCCTCTGGAGAGACATCTCCTTGATATTTCACGAGAATCTGGGCCGGAACGTAATCCTCATTGCTCTCGAAATCGACTCTCGGGGGAGCCGCCGAATCAAACTCACTGCTGGCGCACCCGCCCAGAGAGGCGAGGAGGAGGGCAGAAAAGAGAGAAGAGGGTAGGACGCGGGAAGAGAAAGAAGCGCGGAAGGACACGGGGCTCACCTGGTGGGAGGGGGGATAGGCGCACCGCCATCCGAGATTCCGGATGCACCGGAACTGTATCCGGGAGGCGTGCCAGCGGTCGATGGCCGACCGTCAAGAATGTGTAAAACCGTTGACCCGCTTCTTCCACATTATTTCGCGGGTTGAGGAGATATTCTGGGTACTCCTGGCATGGAGGGAGGAGAAGGGGCCCTCCCCATCCTCCCTGCTGGCGGGGCTCTCTGGCCCATTGCGCCCCGGATCCGCCTCCTTCAGCCAAGGACATTTCGGGGTCGTGAGCCCCAAGATTCTCTCCGGATCCCCTGTCCGTGAGTGGAGCCCCCAACGGCCCGACGCGTCCTGCGGCAACGAACCCGCCCTCATCACCCGCCTCACTGAGGTCAGCGTGGTTCCTTTCGGTGAGGTCACCGCCGAATACGCCGCGATAGAGGGAGAAGGAGATGGTTCGCTGGAATACTGGCGCCGGGGACATTGGGCCTTCTTCACCCGGGAGTGCCACCTCTTGGGTCGGGAGCCACTGGAGACCATGCCCGTCGTCTGCTGCGTCTTTGAGGTTCTGGCCCTGCTGCCACCGCCCCTTCCGGTCTCCCCCTATCTCTCTGTTCCTCCGTTTCAGAAAGGCTGACGCGGAATCGCTCTCCTCTCTCCATAGCGCCTGACCTGCTCGTCCTATACCCGTCCTTGTCTCACCCGTGTTGACACGCAGAGTGTCACACGAAATGCTGCTGCACGCTCGGATCCCTGCGTCGCGGGTCCTGATAGAGCCCTCTTTGGCCCTTCAGGGTACCCCATCGTCCAGATGGGTACCCCGCACAACCCAGGGCGGTTGCTGCGGGTTTGACCCGAAGGGGCAAACGCCTAAGCGCCGCCGCCAGAGGCGGAAAAGCATCCAGGAAGGATGCGACAGGCGCTTCG
>CAYRTW010000458.1:0-1783 GCA_964426935.1 uncultured Rickettsiales bacterium | reverse complement strand
CCCCATGGTTCGCGATCAACTGAAGCGCATGTCCACCGACGCCCTGAAGAGCCGGGATGCCGAGACCCGGTCCATGCTCACCGGCATCCTTTCCCGCTTCCTGGAGGAGGAAAAATCGGTTGGATTTCAGGGATTTACCGAATCTTCCCAGAAGGAGTTGGTGGAAAAATACGTGCGAAGCCTGGAGAAGGCGGCCGAGTAATTGGGCCCCGGCCCCATCACCGACAAGTATCGCAAGGAGGTGGCTCTCCTGGCCCCCTTCCTTCCCTCCCGCCTTTCCGAGGACGATACCCGGGCGCTGGTCTCCCCCCTGGCCGCTCAAGCCAAGGGACTGGGGCAGTTCATGGGCCTGGTGATGAAGCAATTCAAGGGACAGGTGGACCCGGAAGTGGTCAAGAAGATCGGTGCGGAGCTGGGACTGAAATAGCCGGGGAAGCCGCCTGCCCAAGGACGACCCGGGGCCTTCCTATTTCTCCACCGCCTTGGTGTCCCGGATGGCCCGACTCCACAAGCTGAGGCGCGGGTCGAACAGGAACTGCCACACCAGGGCCGACCAGGACGTATGGAAGCGCAGACCGTCGTACGCCTCGGGGGCCAGGGCCTTGACCTGGGGCAGGCGGCTCCAGGCCACGTAGGGGAAGTCGTGGTGCTCGTTGTGGAAACCCACGTTGAAGGCGGTGAGGTTGGCGGGGCCGTAGTAGCTGTAGGTCTCCTGGGGAGGATGAACCAGGTAATGCTCCTGGATCCATCGCCCCCCCACCGGGTGCAGCCCCACCGACAGGAAGGCCGACAGCAGCAGGTAGGCGAATGCGGTGGGCCCCAGGAAGTATAACACCGCGATATCAAACGAGAACTGAACTACGGTGTTGGCGATGACCCACCGATCCCAGAAGCCAAAAACCCGGTTGAAGCGGATGGTGCGGAAGGACTGGAAGAGGGGGAAGAACGCCAGCCAGGTGGCTTTGCCCAAGGCGGAGTTGCCGATCATCCTGGCCTCCCATCGGGCGGGAATGTCGGCGTCCAGATCGTAATCCCCCTGATACAGGTGGTGCTTGAGGTGGTACTTCACAAAGGACATGGAGGAGGGAACCACAATGGGCAGGTTGGCCAGGATCGCCGTCCACAGGTTCCAGGACTTCTTCTTCCAGATGAGGTTGTGGCTGCACTCGTGGATCATGACGAACAGGGCATGGTTGGCCACGGCACCGACGAATACCGCCGCCACGAACACTCCCCACCAGGGGGCATCCCGCAGCGCCCAGGTCATTCCCACCTGGAGGGCCACGATGAGGACCACCCACACCACGGTGGCGGGGGTGTTGCCGAACAACTCCCGCACTTCAGGGTGATTCTTGAGGATCTCCCGGGTTCGGGCCTTGTGGGGTTCGGGATAGGTGGTGTTGAGGAACTCTTGGATGGGTGGGGTCATGAGGCTCTCCTCCGCCGGGTGGACTGCCTGTCATGGGCGGGCGCATGGTATCGGAACCCTGGGAAGGATCAAGTAGAACCGTCCTGGGGCAGAAGTCGTTCAGGAAATCATGGATGGCGTGGGAAAAAGCCCTCCCTTCACCCCTCTCCCCTTGACCGAAGCCGGTGAACCCGCCACCTTCCCCGGCCGTGAACGCCTTTGCCGAAATGAAGCATTACGTCGGTTTTACCGGTGCTGATGAGGAGCGCTTGCGGGCCCTGAGCCCCCTCATGGAGCCCCACCTCCCCGGGATCATCGAACGCTTCTACGAGACCATTGCCGAGCACCCCGGTGCCGCTGCCGTCCTCAAGGACG
>CAYRTW010000457.1:0-1833 GCA_964426935.1 uncultured Rickettsiales bacterium | reverse complement strand
CAGCTCATGGGAGTGGGGCTCGCCACCTCCCTGCAACTGGCGGCGTTCCGGCAGGGGGCCCCGGCACTCCGCCCCTGCTTCACCTGGGGAATGAGCGCCACCCTCCAGCCCCAGTGGGTGACCCATAGCCCGGACACCGGCGACCTGGCGGCCTCCATGCCCCTGGTGGGTTTGCTGGAAGAAGACAAGGCCCGGCCCCTGTGGAGAGAGACCCAGAAACCCATTCAGCGCATTCCTCCCGTTCCTGGCCCATCCCTGGCCTCCACCCTCGCCCTGAGAGTCCTGGAGGGTCACCGGGCCCTTTCGGGCTCCGCCCCCTTGACCCTGGTGGTCTGCAACACGGTGGACCGTGCCCGGGCGGTGTTTGACGAGCTTCGCAAGAAGGCCGGGAAGGGGGACCTGGAGCTCCACCTGCTCCACAGCCGCTTTCGTGGAGCGGAGAGGGCCCGGTGGTCGTCCCTGCTTTCCCGAGACACCGCCGGGGCTTCTCGGGTGATCGTGGCCACCCAGGTGGTGGAGGCGGGGGTGGATCTGTCCGCGGATTTGCTGTTCACCGAGCTCTGCCCCTGGTCCTCCCTGGTGCAGCGCTTGGGGAGATTGGCCCGTCGCGGCGGCTGCGGTCAGGCCTTTGTGATGGGTCTGGAGGAGAAGGAGAGGTCCGCTCCCTACCCGCCCGAGGGGCTGGCCGAAGCCTGGAACGCCCTTGAATTCATCCAAGACGCCAGTCCTCGATCCCTCCAGGAGTTCGAGGAGGCGACCTCGAAAGAACGGCTCAACAGGCTCCATCCCTTTGATCCTCCTCACTTTTTACTTCGTGAGGAGCTTGAGGAGCTGTTCGACACCACCGCCGATCTCTCGGGTGGAGACCTGGACGTGAGTCGGTTCATCCGAGAGGGAGACGAGAGGGACGTGTCGGTGGCCTGGGTGGAGCTCGCCCGCGACGGACACAAGAAGGCGGTGCCTCCTCCGTCGAATCGACGCCCCCAGCGGGACTCCCTGTGCGCCGTCCCCTTCCTCGACGCCCGGGACTGGTTGTGCGGCAAGAAGACCGCCGGTAGCGAACCCAAGCATCTCCGGAAAGGGGCCATCGCCTACGTTTGGGACTACCTCACGGGGGTGTGGCGCATCGCTGAAAGAGGGGACCTCCGCCCTGGCGCCCAGGTGCTGGTGGACGCCCTCACTGGCGGCTACGACCCCCTCCGGGGTTTCGATGCCTCCAGCAAGGTACCGGTCCCCCTCGTCCCCCTGGTGGAAGCCACTCCTCAGGAGCAGGCTGATTCGGGGCAGGATCAGGAGGATCTCTCCATGGCGGCCTGGCAGACCATCGCCTACCACGGCGGTGCGGTGGCCGCAGAGTTGGAAGGAATCCTCAGTTCTCTGGGCCTGGTGGAAGCCCAGGGGCACCTTCTTCCTGGCCTCCTCCACCTGGCCGCCCGGTGGCACGATCTGGGGAAGGCTCATCCGGCCTTCCAGGGCGCGATCCTGGGAGCCTCAAGGCCTCCTCGCACCGACCTGGCCAAGGCACCACCGGACGCCTGGGCCCGCCGTCGCTGCCTGTACCAGATGGGGAATCCACCCGAGGAACGGCCGGGTCTGCGCCACGAGCTGGCCAGCGCCCTGGCGATGTTTGATGTGCTGCTGCGCTGGGCTCCCCCTGAGCATCCCTCCCGCCTGGGGACCTGGGCGGAGGCGCTTCCCGCTGAACCGCCACGAAACCAGCCTCCCCAAGCCCCCGGGCCTCTGGAGGAGGAGCTCCTGAACCTCACCGCCGAGGAATTCGACCTGGTCGTCTTCCTGGTCTGTTCACACCACGGAAAGCTCCGGGCCCGCTTC
>CAYRTW010000456.1:0-1836 GCA_964426935.1 uncultured Rickettsiales bacterium | reverse complement strand
TCCTGAGCACCAGGGAATCCCTGGCTCAGTCTCCCGCTCACCCCTGTCTGGAAGGACATGGAGGCCGAAACGACACCGACCCTGATGAGAAGAGGGGCTCCGACGCCGACCGCCACGGGCCCGACAGCGGAGGGGTGCTGGATGGGCCCTGGTTCTCGGTCTCCGATAACGAGAACGCCCCACCGGGGACCCATGAATGCAACGGGAATCTCGCAGAGGGAGACCCTTCCATTCCTCGCTCCGCTCCTACCGCTTGTCGAAGGCTCCACGATTTTGTCTCCCCCCTCCGGCGTGGATTTCGAGAGCGACGTTCACGACGACGACCGCCTCACTGCCCTGGTGGAGAGGAGCGGAGAGAATGGCAGCGCCACCCGGGCCGATCATCACTCTCTTCTACCAACGGCACTCTCACCGATCCGGATTCCTCGGGAGAGAGATCCAAAGGAGTCACTTTCCACGAGTTCAGGCATTATTTATTTCGATTTATTCTCGATCACCTGGAGGAATGGGACCACCTCATCCATTACCCGCGACGCCGCGATCCGGCCGTGTAGCAGCATTTTGTGTGATACTCCCAACCGATCCAAGTCGATTCAACCCTTCATGGTTGTCTTCGGTCACCACACCGGGAGGGGAAAAACGCCGAGCAAGTCGCCGGTCAGGGGGCGAAACTCACCGCGTCAGCAACACAAACTGCGCCGTAAAACCTCTCCAGAGAAGAAGCAGATATGCTGGAGGCGACGTTGAGGGACCGAGGCGACCGAGCCGGGGGGCCGAGCGCAGGTTGACAGCCGTATCCCCGAAGGACCCGCCGCGCACCACGCGCGGGAAAAGCTGCTCTCCGCTATTGGGGGCGTCCACCACCGGATCCACTTCCCGATCCGCTTGAGAGTAGGCGTCCCTTCGGTACCTATCCCAACACCACTCCCAAACGTTCCCGTGAATGTCATACAGCCCCCAAGGGTTGCGAAGACGGGTGGCCACAGGATGAGATCTGTCTCTCTCAGCCAAGAAGAATGTCTCAGTAGGATCGCGCTCTGGCCCTCCAGGTTCATGGGTTTCGTCGAACCAGCCATGCTGGCTCAGTTCCTCTCGGGAGCAAGACCAGGGCCCTTCCGTTCCCGCCCTGGCCGCATACTCCCACTCTGCCTCAGTGGGCAGTCGATACCCATCGGCCTGGCGATCCCAGGTCCACCCACCCAGCCCTTTCTTGTAGCAAGCCCCCCGTCCCTCCCGGTGTGAAGCCTTGTTGCAGAACCGCGCCGCATCCTCCCAGGTGACTCGGTTGACCGGATGCAAAGGCTCCTCCCCCCTCTTCTCCCCCATCACCACCTCCCACTGAGCGCAGGTCACCACCGTCTCCCCGATGCAAAAAGGAGACACGCGCACCGGATGGCGGGGCCTTTCGTCGGGCCTGGCGTAGGGCTCCCCCTCCTTCGACCCCATCCAAAACGTCCCTCCCGGCAAGGCCACCACCGCCCCCAGCACCGGGTCGGGCATCCGAGTGGGGACCTGGGGAGGCCAAGGGAAGGGGGCTTCTGGGGACTTTGCTTCGGTCGGTGGAACTTCCAGCGGCAACGGCGAATCCGGCAGGGTCTCCTCCTCCCGAACCCCCAATTCCACCCATCGAAGCCTCCCGGTCACCGCCAGGGCCACCGCCACCGGCACTCCCAGGAGGGAAAGCCACGCCCAGGGGTCCCGCAGAAGCAGAATCCCTCCCACCCCGATTCCGGCCATCAATCCCAATCCCACCGTCTGGCGGGGAGGAAGGGAGTCGATGTTGTCGAGCCTGGCGGGCATGGGAACAGTCTACCGGATGGGGAGGGTCCCCGGGAT
>CAYRTW010000455.1:0-1841 GCA_964426935.1 uncultured Rickettsiales bacterium | reverse complement strand
CTTTATTGAGCACCCTGGTGGGGCACCGCCATTGGGTGGAAGCGGCGCTGTGGCATCCTTCGGGGACCCGGCTGGCCACCGCTTCGGCCGATGGCTGGTTGAAGATCTGGGCCTTGGATGAAGGCGCTCTCATGGTGGAAAGGAGCCTCGCTGAAAAGAGGGCGGAGGGACGCATTCTTCCTTTCCTGCCTCCCGATCCCGTGCTACCCGAGGACCAGCAATACCGGACGTGGAGAAACGGAGTGGAGGGAAATCCCTACAAACTTCCCGGCAACCGGCGTTGGGTGGAAACGGTCACCCCCAACCCTTCGGGCACCCGGGTGGTGACCACCTCCAGCGACCGGGTGGCCCGGCTGTGGGATGGAGAGACGGGGCGGGAAGTGGCGGCCCTGCGGGGGCATGCTTCCTGGGTGTTCCAGGCCGAGTTCCGGCCCGATGGAAAACAGATCGCCACTGCCTCCGAGGATGGCACGGTGCGCCTGTGGGACTTGGAAGGACGCCTGGAGGGGGTGCTGGCCGGTGACGGGGGGGCGATCACCTTGCTCCGCTGGAGCCCCGCCGGGACCTCCCTGGTAGCCGGCACTGCCTCGGGGAGAATTCGGGAATGGACCTCTCAGGGAGCCCTCCTCCGGGAAATCACCGGGCATCTGGCTCCGGTGACCTCCCTGGTCTTTTCCGCCGATGGAAGGCGTCTGGCCAGCGCCAGTCGGGATGGGATCGTCCAACTCCATGACGAAAATGGGGATTTTGTCTGGAAGAGCCAGGTCGCTTCACCGGTGGTCAGGCTCGCATTTCATCCCCAGGGGGACGTTGTGGCGGCAGGCACCGTTGCCGGTGAGGTGGTCCTGCTGAATCGTCAAGGAGAGGAATCCGGCACCTGCCGAGGCCACACCGGGCGCCTGCACGAAGTGCTCCCCTCTCCCAACGGTTCCCTGTGGTTCACCTCTTCCCTGGATGGCACCGTCCGTACCTGGGACAATCGATGTCAGCCCCTGGGCACCCCCATCCGGGCCCAGGGCCCCTCTCGGTTGCTGACCACCAGCTCCGATGGGAACAAGCTGCTGGCCTCGGGAGGGAGAGACGCCTGGAGCCTGTCCCCTTCGGGAACGGTGGATGTGGCGTTCCGAGGGCATGAAGGAGCCATTGCCGGGGCGCGGTTTTCGGCCGATGGCCAACGCCTCCTCACCTTCGGATGGGATGCCACCGTTCGGTTGTGGGACACCCAGGGAAACCCCTTGGCGATTTTTCGCGTGCCGGATACCCAGCCGGCGATGGCGGCGTTTTCTCCTTCAGGTGGGTTTCTCACCTTCGGCCCCGATGCCTCCTGTCTCTTCCAGCGGTTGGATGCTGGGGCCCTGCTGACCGAGGCCAGGAAGAGAATCGAGAGGGTGCGCTATTTCGACCGCTTTCCACCTCTGTTGTTTTGAGACGAAGAAGCAGGCGTAACATCCATCAAAGAGGACCCCATGGCGAAAGAAGCAGGGACCCCTCCCGCCCGTGCCTTGGAGCTGTACGACAGGTTGATCGCCACCCTGGAGGGAGTGGAGAGGAAGGGGGCCACCCTGCCCTACACCTCAGTGAACGGTCACATGTTCAGCTTTTTGACCCCTGACGGGACGTTGGCCATGCGCCTTCCGACCGAGGAGCGAGAGGCCTTCATCGGAAGGCATCACTCTCACCTTTGCAAACAGCACGGAGAGGATCACCCAGAATGCGTAGCGCAGCGAGCGAACGGCCGCAGCGCCGAAGCCGCAGCAGGGACAGACAGCGGAGGGACCCAAAGCCTTCTGTCAGGCCCGTCCCGGTCCTTCCGGAAGATCCGGCCGAAGCGCCTGTCGCAT
>CAYRTW010000454.1:0-1850 GCA_964426935.1 uncultured Rickettsiales bacterium | reverse complement strand
CCAGGCTCCCCAACGTGCCGAGACCGAATCCCCGGCATTCAGGGGATCGGCCAGATCCCCGTGCTCCAGCAAGATCCGCACCCCATCCCCCTCGATGATCTGTTGGCGAGGCCTCTTCTCCGGCACCTTCAGATCGTGATTCCCAAGTATCTTCAATACGTTGGCTCGTTTTTCGGCCGCGTAGGTATCTTTATTGTATTTGCGGATGCGTCGATACTCCTGGCGAATCCCTCGCATCCGATTGAAGGGCTGGAGGAGAAGGCTCTGCCCTTGCCACAATTCCTCGCAATCCCCATTGGCGACCAGACGCTCCGCCCTCTCCTGTTTCACCAGGAAATCCAGGAACTCCACGTATCTCTTGGCGTGAGCCCGATCCGGACCGGAGAAATCATCATTCCCCTTTCCATACCCCTTGTGAATATCGCTGAAGACGGCGATCCGCATGTCTCTCTCACTTCCATCATGGGTCCTGCACACGGGGACCCTACGTCAGGGTTTCTGAAGGGGCAACCCCTCCCATGTTATGCTCCTCCCATGACGCGCCCTCTCCTCCGTCCTCGTGGCTGGCTGGTGGTGGCCCTCTGGGGCCTGGGGGGGTGTGCCTCTGGCTTTTCCGATCCCGACAATCCCTTCCTCGGAGACGACGACTCCTCCCACCCCACCATCGACCCCTGCGGTGAAGAGGGGGAGCCCTATTCCATCTCCATCAACCCCGATTGTGAGGTGGTTCGGCCCTACGAACCCTTCGATCCGCAGCAGGTCATTGAGTGGCAGTGGAGTGGCTCCTCCACCTTCAGCCCCGACTCCAACCAGGTGATGATGACCCCCGCTGTTGCCAACCTCACCGACGACAACGGCGACGGACTTGTAAACGAAAATGACGTTCCTGACGTTGTATTTCACACCTACGTAGGGTCGAATTACGGCTCCTACGGGGTGTTGCGCGCCGTGGACGGGGGTGATGGAAGTGATCTGTGGGCCACCAATCCCGACAGCCTGCCCACCCACCCGGGCTCCCAGGTGGCCCTGGGGGATCTGGATGGGGATCATCTGGTGGAGATCGTGGGCATCACCCAAGGGGGAGAGGTCTTCTGCACCGACCGCAACGGAGCCCTGAAATGGGTGACCGCCTTGGGCTTGGGGTTCACCTATGCGGCTCCCTCCCTGGCTGACATGGACGCCGATGGTCACGCTGAGATCGTCGTGGGGGCCACCATCTTCTCTGGGGACGGAGCAGTGGTCGGGCAGGGGGCCTATGGGGGCGGGATGATCTACTCGGGCTCCCCGTACAGTTTTGCGGTCGATCTGGATGGAGATGGGCTTTTGGAGGTGGTGGCTGGCAACGCGGCCTATCGCAAAGATGGCTCTGCCCTGTGGACCAACGGTCTCGCCGATGGAGCCCCCGCAGTGGCTGACTTCGACGCCGACGGAGATCCGGAAATCGTAGTGGTGTCGGGAGGCACCATTCGCCTTCAGGACGGTCCCACCGGCTCCCTGCTCTGGGGCCCGGTGTCGATTCAGGGAGGCGGCACTGGCGGTCCGCCCACGGTGGCAGACTACGATGGAGACGGCCTCCCTGAGATCGGCGTCGCCGGGCTGGGGGCCTACACCGTACTCAACACCGATGGCTCGCTTCTATGGTGGGATCCCACCGAGGACGACTCCTCTTCCATCACCGGCTCCTCGGTGTTCGATTTCAACGGCGACGGAGTGGATGAGGTGGTCTACGCCGACGAGCATGACCTGTACGTGTATCAGGGCTTCGATGGAGCCATCCTCCTTGACGATGAGGGTCACGCCTCGGGCACCCTGATGGAGTATCCAGTGGTGGTGGATCTGGATCACGATCT
>CAYRTW010000453.1:0-1868 GCA_964426935.1 uncultured Rickettsiales bacterium | reverse complement strand
GGACAGCTCCTGGTGGACTACCTGGTGGTCCCTCCCCGTCATCCCGAGGGGTGGCCGGCCATCCTTTCCAACAGCGCTCGGCTGAGCTTTTTCGTTTACAACCAGACCCAGGATGTGCTGAGGGGGGTTTCCCGCCACGTCACCATCGGCAGGGCATCCCGCAGCGGCAAGGAAATGAGCGCCTGGTTCATCCTGTGCCGTCGGGACCCCTGAGGGAGTCGGTCGCGATGCTTCTGCACGGGCGGATCGCGGCGTTGCCGGCCCTCTCCTGAGAGCCCTCCATCCGCCCCGATGAGGGGGCCCGACCACAGTTCCCCTCGTCTATGGCGCAGGGGGGTTCGGTCGTGTATCGTGCCGCGGGCTCTTCTACGGAGGAAATCTTGCTGCTCTGGCTGGACGTCGAACCGCCCCTTCCTGTCGCTCGCTGTGGCGGCAAGGCGGCTTCGTTGTCCCGGATGTCGCTTCAGGGAATCCCCGTGCCCAAGGGGTTCTGCCTGCCCGCCGAGGCCTGGACGTCCCTGCTGGATCTCCCTGGCACACGAGAAGGTCTGGCGGCGGCCCTCAGTCCCGTCCAGGACGGAACCCCTGCCAGCCTGGGAAGGGCTGCCGTCGCTGCCCGAGCCTTTGCAGAGAAGCTGGCCATTCCCCCCTCGGTCCGAGACGCCCTGCTGCAGGGGTATCGGGACATGGGAGGGGGTCAGGTGGCGGTGCGCTCCAGTGGCATTGGGGAGGATGGTGTCAACACTTCTTTCGCCGGGCAGTATGAGACCACCCTCAACGTGGAGGGGGAACTGGCCCTCCTCAGGGCGATGCGGCGAAGCTGGTCCTCCCTGTTCAGCGCCCGGGCCCTGGTCTATCGGAAGAGGCGAAACGTCACCGGCGAGCCGTCCATGGCGGTGGTCGTCCAGCGAATGGTCACGGCTCGGGTTTCGGGGGTGGCCTTCACCGCCGATCCCACCACCGGCGACACCTCGGCGATGATGGTCGAGGCCACCGCCGGACTGGGAAGTCACCTGGCCTCCGGGGAGATCATTCCCGAGCGATGGGTCCTCCCCCGGGTCGGTCCGATTTCAATGGACACGTCAGGGCCCACCCTGCTGCTCCCCGGGCAGTTGGAGGTCCTGCGCTCTCATCTCAAGAGGGTAGAGCAGGTGTTCCGCCGGCCGGTCGATGCCGAATGGTGCTGGGATCCCTCGGGATTTCACTTCGTGCAAGCCCGCCCCCTCACCCGGGTGGGATCGGCCGCCCGCCCCAACCCGGCGCGAGGGGCTGCGGTCCCTCCCTCGCCCACCGGGGTGTCCCCCCCAGCCCCCGTGACACCTCTTCCCGCTCCTTCTCCCCAGGAGCCCATGCCCCCCCCCAGGCCCGCTCCTGCCTCATCCGGGGTCTACTCCATCGTTTCTTCGGCGCGGGGCTCCTCCCGCCCCACCGCCCTGGCCACCACCGTCCTTCCGGGAGGGGAGACCACGAAAAACGAGGGGCCTGCATCCCCTTCTCCTCTCCGCAGCAGACCCGTCCCCCCCCGGGTTCCTCCGTCCTCTTCTCTGCCCCCACCTCCGGTCAACGGCGCTTCCGGTGCTTCACCGGTTCCCTCTTCATCTCTCCTTCCCCAGAATGGAAATGGGCTCCCTTCTTCGGCAGGGATCTCATCTGTCTCGGCACAACCACCCCGGCCCGGTACTCCTGGGGTTCCTGGAGAAAACGGAGAGGGCCACCCGGTTGAATCCCGATCTTCGAACGAGTCCCCTCCCGATGGTCTCCTGGAGACCTCGCCCCCCTCCTCACCGGCGTATCGTCTGGACTCGGGCGCCGCTCGTCTGTCGGTGTTCGCCGCAGCCCGGGCTGCGGCCGACGCCGGATCTCTGGCG
>CAYRTW010000452.1:0-1880 GCA_964426935.1 uncultured Rickettsiales bacterium | reverse complement strand
CATGAGGTGGGCCACGTCCTCTCCGAAGGCCACCGCGTCCACCACGCTATGGGGGGAGGAGCGCACCAACCATCGGGCCGCCCCCGGCCGCAGGGTGTATTTACCGCCACGGCGCTTGAGGAGGCCGAACCCGTTCAGCCCCCGCAATAGTTTTTCGGTGGGCGCAACATGCCCATCAATGGCAGTGGCCACTTCCTGAGCCGTGGTCGCCCCCGCTGCCAGGGCATCGAACACCCCGAGGCGCAGGGCAGTAACGATCACCTGTCCCTGCACCATTCCCCAGCACACGTTGACGATGGGAGTGGGAAGAAGTCCCAAGGCGTCCGCCATCCACTCCAATGGATTTTCGGGAATGGCACCGATTCGCATGATTCGTCCTCGCTTTCCGCGTCTGCACGCCCCTCATCTCCATCCAGAGAGGAAGGGGGACCCGCTCTGGACCTGCATCCAGCGCCTCGCGCCCTCAGGATGCACCCATCCAGCTCCATCAGAAAGATTCGGGTCCTGTCTCTTCATCAAATCCCTCCCAGCCTTCCCACTCCCACCTCCTCCAAGTCGGCGGACTCACCCTTCCTCTTCCCCAGTACGAGTACAATGCCCCCGTGCCGCCGCCGGGGGATGGCGGACCGAACCCGTGAGCGCCTTCCCCATGGTTTCCTCTCCACCTCCCCCGTCCTCTTTGTCTCCGACCCTGGTTTTGGGGATCAAAGGGTTTTCCTGGCCCGATCTCCACGACGCCTCTCGTCTCGCCGATCTGCACCGGATGTTTCTGGCTGGGGTGGCGGCCGCCGATGGGGATCTGGCCCGAAGATACGACGCCTACGCCGCCGATCCCGAGTCCATGAAGGGGCCAGAGGAGTCCGAGCTTCTGCTGGAGATGGCTCCAAAGGTGGAGGTTTTCATCAGTCAACTCTTCGGAATTGAACAAGAAGTATCCGATCAAGTGAAAGGCATCCTGTCCTGGGAGCCGGTGGCGGGACTCAAGGAATTTATCAGCAAGAGGGTGTGGAAAAGAGGGGGGAAGTCCCTCGCCGATTCTCCTCAGGCCGAGGAATTCCTCTCCCGTCTGGCTCGGATCGCCGATCCGGGTCCAGCCCTCGGCGGATGTGCAGATGCAGCATGGGACGAAGAGGTCGCCACCGGAAGGGTGGTGGGAAGGTTGCTCCGCGCCGAAAAGGCCTTGGAAAAGGCTCGGGGTCGCCGGGATCCCCAGCCGGTGCCTCCGGGGGTGAGGGAAGATCTGGCCTCCCTCCATGTGCAATTGCAGCAAGAGCCCTCTCTCCTCCCCTTTCACACCCCCTTCGATGCCGCCAGCGACGACCAATGCCTGGATCTGGTGACCGGGTGCCTGACCCTGCTGGAGAGGGGAATCCTGGCCCGTGCCCACCGGGTTGGCTCCCACCATGAAGGCGGTTGGGCCTCCCTCACCCATCCCCGGGACCTGGATTACCACGCCCTGGTGGAATTGCGACGCCCGGTGCCCCAGCTTCCCGAGCTCCTGGAGGGTCCCCCTCATCTGCGAAGACCCCGCACCGGCTTCGCCCTCACCGACTCCCGGTGGGGGCGGCGCGAGCTGACTGCCGAGGTCCACTATTGCCTGTATTGCCACGCCCGCAGCAAGGATTCCTGCTCCAACGGCTTCGTGGAGCCTCCCCAGCCCGGCGCCCTTCCCACCCATCGTCCCAACCCCCTGGGCATTCCTCTGGCCGGCTGCCCTCTGGACGAGCGCATCTCCGAGGCGCACCAGCTTCGGCGGAACGGTCACGCGGTGGGAGCGGTGGCGATGATCTGCCTGGACAATCCCATGGCCCCCGGCACCGGTCATCGCATCTGCAACGACTGCATGAAGGCCTGCATCTTCCAGAAGCAGGAGCCGGTGA
>CAYRTW010000451.1:0-1900 GCA_964426935.1 uncultured Rickettsiales bacterium | reverse complement strand
CCTGCTCAAGGATGGGGATCGGGTGGTGGGCGCCTTGGGATACGACAGGGAGAGGGGCTACATGCGGGTCTTCAAGGCCCGTGCCTTCGTTTTTGCCACCGGCGGCCTTGGCCGCGCCTACAAGGTCACCTCCAACAGTTGGGAGTACACCGGCGATGGTCAGGCTCTGGCCTATCACGCTGGTGCCGACCTGTTGGACATGGAGTTTGTCCAGTTCCACCCCACCGGCATGGTGTGGCCCCCGTCGGTGCGGGGCATCCTGGTCACCGAGGGAGTGCGAGGCGAGGGGGGAGTGCTTCGCAACAGCGAAGGCAAGCGGTTCATGTTCGATGGCATCCCCGACAACTACAAACCCCAAACCGCCGACAATCCTGAGGAGGGCTGGCGTTACGTCACCGGTGACAAGAACGCCCGTCGCCCCCCAGAATTGCTGACCCGGGACCACGTCGCCCGTTGCATCAATCGGGAGGTCAAGGCCGGGCGGGGAAGCCCCCACGGAGGAGCCTTCCTGGATATCGCCTGGATCAAGGAGAAAATCCCCAACGCCCCCGAGCACATCAAGAAAAAGCTGCCCAGCATGTACCATCAGTTCAAGCAACTGGCGGATCTGGACATCACCACCACTCCCATGGAGGTGGGCCCCACCACCCACTACACCATGGGGGGCATTCGGGTGGACGCCGACACCCAGATGTCGACGGTGCCGGGGCTGTTTGCTGCGGGAGAGTGTGCAGCGGGGCTGCACGGGGCCAACCGCCTGGGGGGCAACTCCCTGTCGGACCTCATCGTCTTCGGCAAGCGCGCTGGCGAGTACGCGGCCAGGTTCGCCAAGGAGAACAAGGCGGGCTCCATCGACCCTGCTCAGATCGACGCAGCGGCCAGGGCGGCCATGGCTCCGTTTGAGAGGGGAACCAGCGGCGAAGGTGCCTATCAGGTCCAGTACGCCTTGCAGGATATGATGCAGGCCAACGTCGGCATCGTGCGCCAGGAGAGCGAGATGTTGGAGGCTCTGGAGGGGCTGACCAGGCTCAAGGAGAGGGGGGCCAAGGTGGGAGTGGGGGGCAACCGGGAATTCAATCCCGGCTGGCACACTGCCTTGGATGTGCCAAACCTGCTCCTGGTCTCCGAGGCCATCACTCGCTGCGCCATTGAGCGCAAGGAAAGCCGGGGAGGCCATTTCCGGGACGATTACCCGGAAAAGGACAAGACGTTTGGGAGCTTCAACCTGATCTGCCGGAAGGGTCCAGACGGTGAGATGCAGATCATACGCGAGCCCATCCTGGCGTTGCGCGAAGACCTGAAGCAGATCATCGAAGAGGAAGCCAAGTAATGTCGAAGGCGACGTTCAGAGTCTGGCGCGGCGATGCCAAGGGCGGGGAGTTCAAGGACTATCCCACCGAGGTCTCAGAGGGCATGGTGGTGCTGGACGCGGTGCACCAGGTCCAGGCGGAATCCGCCAACGATCTGGCCGTGCGATGGAACTGCAAGGCGGGCAAGTGTGGTTCCTGTTCTGCCGAGATCAACGGCATGCCCAAGCTGATGTGCATGACCCGGCTGAACACCCTGGACCTGACCCGGCCAGTGACCGTGGCGCCGATGCACACCTTCCCCAGCATTCGGGATCTGGTCACCGATGTCTCCTGGAACTACGAGGTCAAAAAGAAGATCAAGAAATTCCAGCCTCGCAAGCCCGACGCTGCCGATGGCACCTGGCGCAGACGCCGTCCTTTATCGCGCACAGGGATCTCGTGGTTGAAGTGGCGGGCTGGGGAAAGGTGCCTTTCGATGTCGTCTGGACAGGCGCATTCTATCCCATCGTGAATGCCGAAGTACTCGGTTTCAGTATCGTCCGCGCCGAGGAAGAATGCCTCGTCGAGTTCGCGAAAGCCTTCGTTCCGGC
>CAYRTW010000450.1:0-1907 GCA_964426935.1 uncultured Rickettsiales bacterium | reverse complement strand
ACGCTGCCTTGGGACTTCCTGTGTCCACTCCCGCTCCCGCTGTCACCGGGTACCAAGGAGCGACCGTGCTCCAGTTCGGCCCCTCGCAACGATTGGATTATTTGTATACCGACTCCGGAGATGCCTATGTGGATCTCCCAGTGGGAAACACCCAAGAGCCCCTCCTTCATCTCCTTCCTGCCGGATTCGAGTTGCTGTAGGAAAACCTCGACACCGGGGAGGTGGAGGCTCATCTGAATTCAGAAGAGGCTCCATTTTCGGCATTCATTGTTGGCGAGGCTTCATGAGGATTCTTTCAAAGGTTCTCTGCCCGGCCTGGATGATCCTGTTGTTTATCGTGGGGGCCTGTCATCAGAGCCCTTCCGATGATGACGATACAAACATTGTTGGGGATGATGATACGACGGGCACAGATGATGACACCACCCCTGTTTCGGATGATGACAGCACACCTGTTCTGGACCTCTCACAGGAACCCTGACCCCTTCGGATGCGAGCGCCCACATCATTGGTGAACAGGCCACTGGGGCGTTTGGCGCAAGCATTCAGAACGCGGGAAACCTCAATGGGGATGGATGACTGAACGTCATTGTGAGCGATATCGCTTATGATGGGAGCGTCGTGGAAGGACAATACTCCGACTATGTGGGTGCCATTTATACCTTCTTTGGTCCCCTTGCAGGGGAGTACTCCGCCTCCGAAGCCGACTCCAAGTGGGTGGGAGAGGTGACATCCGGCCAGGCTGGAAAATCCTGCGCCGGAGCAGGAGATGTCAACGGAGATGGATACGACGATATCCTGGTAGGAGCGCCAGAAAACAGTGGAGAGGAAGTAGCGTACCTCTTGTATGGCCCGGTTTCCGGTGAACATTCTTTGTCAGATGCAGATGCCAGATTTACCCATGGCGGTGACTATGCAATGATCGGGTATTCTGTTACCCCCGCCGGGGATGCGAATGACGACGGATTTGATGACTTCTGGGTCAGCATACCAGGCTTTGTTGCTGACGACGGAATGATCGCCCTCGTAGCCTTGGTTCATGGCCCTGTATATGGGGAAATAAATGTTCATGAGATCACTGCGGGGATTCGTGGCGCCACCGCCGCCGAAGGCGGGGCCGGAGGCCTGGGACTCTCGGTCGTCGGCAACTTCGACCTCAACGGCGACGGTATCGACGACATCGGCATCGGCGCTCCCTACTACGACGGGTCCACCGGCTATGTGTTCTTGATCTACGGGGGATTGGGGTGGTGAGGGGGTGGGGGAGGTCCCCTTTCATGGTGGGATTTCGGGTTTTCTCCCGGGAGGCTCGCACCATGGCTGTGTTTTTGAAACGGAGGAGCGGAGAAACGGAGGGAACGGAGAGATGGGTGGGCTTTGATGGGTGGAGCCAGGACTCTTTTGGAGCTGAACGGACAGGTGCCGGACCTTATCTCTGGCCCACGAGTCATCCAGAGGGGACAGCCGACCACACAAACGGGGTATAGATCCCAACCCATTGCGTCTGGCCCCCCCCCTTCCAAGGCCCCTATGCCTCCCTCCTCTCCTCGTCGCCCCCGCCTCGCCCTGGACCGTCAGACCGGAGAGGCGGTGCAGAGGGGGCACCCTTGGGTCTACCGGGATCAACTGGCCAAGGATCATGGCCTGGCCCCCGGGGACGACGTGGAGTTGTGGGCGGGCGGGGCCTTCCTGGCCCGGGCCCTGGTGGATCCGGCCTCTTCCATCCCCATCCGGGTGTGGAGCCGGGACGCCGATGCTCCCCCCTTTTCCAAGGCCATTGCCGCCCGGGTGGCTCGGGCCCGAAGCTGGCGGGAGAGGTCGGTTTCCTCCCAGGTCACCGGCTTTCGCCTGCTGCACGGCGAGGGGGATGGGATGCCCGGGCTGGTGGTGGACCGCTACGCCGGGGT
>CAYRTW010000449.1:0-1937 GCA_964426935.1 uncultured Rickettsiales bacterium | reverse complement strand
GATTGGATGATGATGCGGGTGCCGCTCTCCATCTCCACCCCCATCCCCTCGGGCAGGGTCAGCCCGGTGCGGCCCTCCGAGATGGGCACGGCGATGTAGATGGGGTCCATGTCGGTCATGGGGAGCGAGTTGCGGTCGGTGCAGTCAAAGAGGGTGCCGTCCGGCCACTCCTCCGGGTCGTTGTTGGTGGACATCAGCTGGACGTGGTGGCCGTAGGTGCTCTGGTAGGTGTCGACCGTGGTGATGGCCACGTCGTCGCCGGTGTAGGTGTCGAAGTAGCACCAGAGCTTCTCGGTGTAGGGCTCGATGGTGAGCTCCGGCGCGAGGATCTGCATCCCCCCGTCCGGCGGGGCGGGGAAGTCCATCCGCATATCCACCGCGTCCGAGCCGCTGTCCGCGGGGTCCGAACCGTTACAGGCTGCGAAAGAGAGGGCGAACAGCAGGGCGTTCATGGGGGGGATCCTCGCGGGGTCAGGGGTTGAGCAGTCCGAAGTAGACCTCGACGGTCGTCTCCGCGTCCTTGACGACCGTAAAGCGGTTGTCGCCGGGGACGGTCACCGGGTCGGCGTCGTCGGGGTCGGGGGCTTTGGGGTCGGCGTTGGCGTCGGAGTCCAAGAACCCGAGCACCACGACGTCAATCGCCGGGAGGGGTTCGCTGAGAAAGAGCGCGGCGCTGGGGCCCGCGCGCAGATCGACCTCCTCGACATAGATCCCGCCGAGGTCCACTGCGCCCTCCTCCGGGCCGAAGCTGGAGACCTCGTCGGCGTCCCAAAAACTTCCCCAGAAGCGTCCTACAGCCTCTTCATCCATCGCCTTCTGGTAGTCGGGGTCGATGGCGAAGGTGAGCGCCAGCACCCCCTCCCCGACCTCGCCGGAGGGGGAGCCTCCGCCGCTGGAGTCGGCGTCTTTGGCAGCGCAGGCGAGCAAGAGGAGGTGAAACACGTTCATAGGGGGGCGTGGTTAGCACGGAGAAGGCCCCCCTCACAAGAGGCTTTTACAAGGATTCGACCGGAGTATCGCTGACTTCGATCAGGTTCCAGGAGTTGGACCCGTGGTTGTGGAGGTGGAACCAGATGATTTCGCCTTCCGGGAGGTTTACATCGGCCTCCCACTCCGGGGCGGACATGCCGCTCTCGGCGGGGATGGGGATGTACTCCTCCCACAAGAGCCCGGCCCCGGTCATCAGCGCCGCGTGGCCCTCGCCGCCGTCGGAGGAGGTGAGTTCGTAGTGCCAGAGGCGCAGGAAGAGGAGATCTCCCTCCCGGATCTCCATCAGGGAGGGCTGCTGCACGGTCAGGTAGGCGCAGTCCTCGGTGTCGAGGTGGAGCGACATCTCCGGGCCGATCAGCTCCGCTCCCCAGGCGTCGTCGGCGCAGGTGAAGGAGGCCGGGCGGTCGGAGAAGGGGTCGTCAGCCTCCGCAGTGAGCGTCCAGAGCGATGGATCCACCAGCGGTCCCGCCGGTCGATCCGCTCCGGCGACACGGCAGCCGATCCAAAGTGAAAAAAGTGCGAGCTTCACGGCGGGGAATCTATCTCGGGGAGGCGCCCCCCAGCAGGCTCGGCGCAGGACAAAGCGCGCGCAGGGGCGATCTCCAGTACAATAAGGCCCTCCTGGAGACTGAAGATGGTATTGATCCTCTGGCTGGCGTTCTCAGGTTGTTCGGGCGAGGAAGACCCTGGCTTTGGCGGAGCGGGAGGCAGCAACCACGACATCCCCATCGACACCAGCGAGCCCGACTCCCCCTCCGACAGCGGCGACAGCGCCGCCGGTGACTCCGGCGCGAGCGCGGACGGGGTCTGGGAGCTGATGGTGGACAGCTTAGAGCAGGGGATGCTGGCCAGCGGATGGAGTGACGGGACGTCGGTGCTGATGGCCGGGGGGGAGATCAACAACGCGGGGACGGGCTTTGTCGCCCACTTAAAGGACGGGACGCTCT
>CAYRTW010000448.1:0-1949 GCA_964426935.1 uncultured Rickettsiales bacterium | reverse complement strand
CCCTGGCCTGGGTGATGAGCAAGCCCATGGTGACCTCGGTGATCTTTGGGGCCCGATCCGTGTCCCAACTGGAGTCCAACCTCAAGGCGGGGGAGCTGCATCTTCCTGCTGAAGCCCTGACTCGTCTGGATGGGGCATCCGCCTTTTCTCCAGGTTATCCCTATGATTTTATTTCAAGAATTGACAGCCGCTGGTAGGAGACAAGGGAGGTCATGAGCCCTGCTTCCTTGGATTTTTCTCCCGATTCTCTGCCCCTGCTGATTCCTCACCTCCTTTTGGGGAGGCTGAGTCTGGGGGAGGAAGGGATGACTCAGGCAGGGGCCCAACTGGCCAGGGTCTGCCAGGGCGTTTCCAGGGAGGACTGGGAGTCCATGATTCCCGCCTTCATGGAGCTGGGGGCGGAGTACCGGGCTTACGACGCGCACCCGGTGGCCCGGGTCCTTTCCCGAGAGTTCCTTGACCTGCTTCTGGAGGAAGGAAGCCGAGTGGAGGGAGTTGAATTCATTCGGGAAGCGGGAGAGAGGGCGGGAGCGGGAGAGGCCGTAGTGGCGGTAGGGAATCACCTGGCCTACGTGGACACCACCGCCACCTGGGCATTGATGGAGAAGGCAGGACTGGGAGATGTGGGGGACAGAATCACCGCCGCTGCCGGCCCCAAGGTCTATGATGACACGTTTCGCCGTCTTGCCACCCTTGGGCTTCATACCCTGAAGGTCCCACAGAGCAGTCGCCTCTCTCACAATCAGGCGGGGTTGACCCCGGCGGAAGTGGGGAGGCTGGCGGTCCAATCCCTTCGCCAGGCCCGGGCTCTGGTAGGGACGGGGAGGATCCTGCTCCTCTACCCCGAGGGGGCTCGCTCCCGCACCCATCGCTTGGGCCCCTTTCTCTCCCCCACCGCCCGCTACCTGGATTCTCCCGGCACCCAGGTTCTTCCCCTGGCACTGATGGGTACCGATCAGATACAGCCGATGGAGGACGAGAAGATGAGAAGAGCGAAGGTCCTCCTGCGCGCTGGGCCCCTTGTGGACGTGAATCTCCTGAAGGCGGGGGGTGCTTCTCGGGAGGACGTGCTTGCCCAGGTTCACGGCAGGCTGGCCAGCCTCTTGTCGGAAGAGTACCAACCCGCAGCGGGGGAACCCGCCCTGGTGTAACCGCGGTGGATGAAAGGAGAGAGGAGGGGGGAACCGCGTCTCAGGCTATTTCTTCAGCGCCTCCGCCAGCTCTTGATAGAGGTGAATTGCCGAGCGAATGGCCTTGCGAAAGTCCCCGATGTGCAGGGACTCGTTTTCGGCGTGGGCACCGCAGGTGGGATCCTCCAAGCCCAAAAGCAGGGCGGGGACTCCCCCCAGGACATCCACGAAAGGCTGGACGAAGCCGATGGTGCCTCCGCAGCCGATGAACGCCGCCGGTTGTCCGAACCCCGCTTCCATGGCACGCCTTGCCGCCTCGAAGGCGGGTCCCTCCGGCACGGTCATCCATGCAGGAGAGCCACCGTGGGAGGTGATCTTGACCTCCACCCCCCATGGAGCCCGGTCGGTCAGGGCGGCGGTCAGCAGAGCTTCGGCCCGAGCAGGATCTTGATCGGGAACGAGGCGGATGCCCACCCGGGCCCGGGCGGCTTCCACAATCTGATTGGTGGAGCCGTGGACGGGGCTGGCCTCCAGGGCGGTGATGGCAATGGAGGGCCGCAGCCAATTGCGCTCGTATACCGACAGCCCCGCTTCTCCCACCAGTTCGGCCCCAGGAAGAAGCCCCGCCTGCTCCCGAAATTCGGCCTTGTCAAAGGGAAGGGCTCGGATGTCCCTCTCTTCGGCGGGGGTTGCCGGGCGAATCCCCTCTTGGATTCCGTGGATGTTGATGGTGCCATCGGGATGGGTCAGAGAGCCCAGGACCCGGCACAAGGCCATCACCGGATCGGGAATGGGCCCTCCCCACATCCCCGAATGAAG
>CAYRTW010000447.1:0-1951 GCA_964426935.1 uncultured Rickettsiales bacterium | reverse complement strand
ATCATCGGCGACCGCCAGACCGGCAAGACCGCAGTGGCCATAGACGCCATCATCAACCAGCGCGGCCAGAACATGTACTGCATCTATGTGGCCATCGGCCAGAAGCAGTCCACGGTGGCCCAGGTGGTCGAGCGCCTCCGTAAGTACGGAGCCATGGAGTACACCTGCGTGGTGGTGGCGTCGGCGTCGTCTCCAGCCCCTCTCCAGTTTATTGCTCCCTACGCCGGAGCCACGGTCGGTGAGTACTTCCGGGACAACGGGATGCATGCCCTGGTCATCTATGACGACCTGTCCAAGCAGGCGGTTGCCTACCGCCAACTCTCCCTGCTGCTTCGCCGCCCCCCCGGCCGAGAGGCATATCCCGGCGACGTCTTCTACCTGCACAGCCGCCTCCTGGAGAGGGCTGCCAAGATGAGCGACGCGGCGGGCGCGGGTTCTCTCACCGCCCTTCCCATCATCGAGACCCAGGCTGGCGACGTGTCGGCCTACATTCCCACCAACGTCATTTCCATTACCGACGGTCAGATCTTCCTTGACACCGACCTCTTCTTCTCCGGCGTTCGGCCGGCCATCAACGTGGGCATCTCGGTTTCCCGCGTGGGGGGCAACGCCCAGATCAAGGCGATGAAGGCAGTGGCCGGTACCTTGCGCCTCACCCTGGCCCAATATCGCGCCATGGCCGCCTTTGCTCAGTTCGGGTCTGACCTGGACAAGGCCACTCAGGCCCAGCTCAATCGAGGCGCTCGCCTGGTGGAGCTGCTCAAGCAGCCCCAATATTCACCCCTGTCGGTGGAGAAGCAGGTGATGTCCCTGTACGCCGGCACCAAGGGCTATCTGGACACCTATCCTGTCTCGGCGGTCCGGAAATACGAAAACGAGTTCCTGGCATTCATGGATGCCCGCTACCCCGAAGTGGGGGAGGGGATTTCCCGCACCGGCAAGCTTGATTCGGTTGAAGCAAAACTGGTGGAAGCCCTGAAGCAGTTCGCCACCACCTTCACCCCCTGACGCCTGATTCCGGCTCCAACCCCGAGGACCTGCGATGCCGTCCCTCAAGGCCATCCGCAAGCGGATTCAGTCCGTCAAGAACACCCAGCAGATCACCAAGGCCATGAAGATGGTGTCGGCGGCGAAGATGAAGCGCGCCACCGACTCCGTTCAGGCGGCCCGCCCCTATGCCCGCACCCTGACGGACATGTTCCATAGCCTTCTGGCTCGCATGGAGGATCGGGAGCATCCCCTCCTTCAGGGGCGAGATGAGGTGAAGAACATCGCGGTGGTGGTCATCACCACGGACCGAGGTCTGTGTGGTTCCTTCAACGGAGGTCTGCTTCGACGGGTTGAGACCTTCGCGTGGGAGAAGAAAGATCTACGGAAAGAAGTCCAGGACGTTCGGGTCCTGGTGTATGGCAAGAAGGGGAGGGACTTTTTCAAGCGCCGGTCGGTGACCGTGGACCGGGTAGAGACCGACATGGAGGCGAAGCGCTTCTATGAGTATGCCCAATCCCTGGGCCGGGAAATCACCACCCGGTTTTTGGCAGGGGAAGTGGACGAGGTCTACCTGGCCTACAACGTGTTTGTCTCCGCCATGACCCAAAAGCCAGTGATCGAGAGGCTCTTTCCCTTCACCGCCGAAGCGCAATCTGAAGTGACCGAGCCGGAAGCGCTGGTGGATTACGTATACGAGCCGGACCAGCGAGCCATCATCGATGCCCTCCTTCCCCGCTATCTGGATACTCGCCTCTTTCAGGCTTTCCTGGAGCACCAGGCTGGGGAGCATGGGGCGCGAATGTCGGCCATGGACAATGCCACCCGCAACGCGCGGGAGGTTCTTGACAAGCTGACCCTTCAGTACAACCGGGCCCGCCAGGCGGCCATCACCCGGGAACTGGTGGAAATCGTTTCGGGGGCTGAGGCCCTTTAGGAATTCTGGACTGTTTTGGTAATCGAG
>CAYRTW010000446.1:0-1963 GCA_964426935.1 uncultured Rickettsiales bacterium | reverse complement strand
TCCCGTTTGTCTATACCCTCTTCTAGACTTTGGCATCGTGTCCCAATCCCCTTTGATTTCACCTGGTTTCTCAAGCCTCTCGCTGGGCCCCTTGTCTCTGCTTGAGGGCCGTGTCTCTTGCGAGGCCCTTGGTGGATGATGCCCTCCTGAGAGCCCTGGTTGCCCGGGACGGACATGCTCGGGAGGCCTCTCTTCCCGGCGCGGATCTTCGCAAGGCGAATCTGTCGGGGATGGATCTCTCCCGGGCCAATCTTGCCGGGGCGAAGCTTCAGAAGGCCGTCTTGGACGGGTGCATCCTCGACGAAGCCGATCTGACCGGCGCGGACCTGCGGGGAGCGAGTCTCAAAGGGACCCGGCTGAGGGGAGCGAGGATGCAGGAGTCCCGACTGGAGAGGGCGGATCTGTCGGGGGCGGATTGCACGGAAGCCTGGCTCAAGGGGGTGGACTTCACCGGAGTCACCCTGGAAGAAACCCTGTTCATCCGGGCTCATCTGGAGGAGGCCATCCTGGACCGGGTGCGGGCGAGGGGCCTGTCCTTTGCTGCCGCCAGCCTGCGGGGGGCACGTCTTGGGGAGGTGGAGCTTTCCGACGTGGACCTTTCCTCCGCCGACCTCTCTTCTGCGGACCTGGAAATGGCCCGCTTGGAAGAGTTTCGGGCTCAGGGAGTGCAGGCCAAGGGGCTGAAACTCCGCAGCGCCGTCCTGCGTCAAGGGAGCCTCTCCGGTGGAGAACTGGAAGAGGCGGATTTTTCCCACGCCAGCCTGGAGGAGGTGGATCTCTCTTCCACCGATCTCTCCCGAGCCCGCCTGATGGGAACCGAGATCCGATCGGTCACCTGGACAGGAGCGGTGCTGGAGGGAGCCCAACTGCGTGGAATCCGTGGGCTTTCACTGGAAGTTCAAGAAAACCTGAAGAGCAGGGGGGCCCTGGTTTCCATTCCGGCCCTGCGTCGGCTGGGGGAGTGGCTGACCCGCACCCTGCCCGGTCGTGGAGTGCTGACGGCCGTGGCGTTGGGAGGGCTTTTGGGGCTGGCCTGGCTCCTTCTCTCTCCCCAGAATCGCCCGGTGGATGCCCTTTGTGATGAGGCAGCGGCCTTGCTGGAGAAGGGTCAGGGGGAAGAGGCCCTGGCCTTGTACCGCATCGCCCTGGGGAAGCTCCGCCCCGACTCGGCGGATCGGGTGGGGGTGCTTTTGGCTCTGGCGTCGGCCCAGGAGAGGCTGGGGCAGCAGGATGCGGCGCGGCTCTCCTTTCAGCAGGCGGCGGATCTGGCGGAGCTGAACCCCGAGGTCGATGCGTCGTCCACCTACGCCGAGTTTTTGGGGCGCATCGGCGATCTTTCCGGAAAGAGGGACTTTGGCCTGCGCCTCTCGGGGAACAAGGGCGATCCCCTGATTCGGCTGAGAGGACTGCTCATCGCCGCCGATGCCGAGGTATCACTGGGAAAGAGGGTGGAGGCCAAAGGGCACGTCGCCGATGCCCTCCTGGTCCTCCGCTCCCTCCCCGAAAAAGAGCCGGAGCTGGCCCTTCAAGTGGCGGGGGCCCTCCAGATGACCGGGGATTCTGAAGGGGCCCAGGCCCTCCTCAAGGAATTCGGCGCGTCCTCCACCGATCCTCGAATCGCCCTGGAGTCGGCCCGCATCCTGTGGGAGAGCGGGGACCGCGAGGGGGCGCTGGCGGCCTACGCCCAGGTGGCCAAGGGAGCCCGGGGGACGGCGCCGGAGGTGTATCTGGAGGCCCAGCAGGCCCGAGTGGATGGCCTCATGGACTTGTCTCGCCCTGAGGAAGCTCTTGTTATTGCTCAGGAACTCTCGGGCTCGACCGTGGCCGACGAGGCGATTTCCGGGTGGACGCGGTTGGCCTCACTGCGGGAGCAGCAGGGGGATCTGGAGGGGGCTCTCCAGGCATTCACCGAGTTGCAGACTCGATTCCCCCAGCAGAAGCTTCAGGCAGGGCTGGGGGTAGC
>CAYRTW010000445.1:0-1975 GCA_964426935.1 uncultured Rickettsiales bacterium | reverse complement strand
ACCCGCCAGGCGATGATCGATTCCTTCCGCAAGGTCCTTGATCGCGCGGCCCTCCTGGAACCGGAATATGTGGTGTATCACGTCAGTCACGTCGAGGCCGAGCACGCATTTACCCGAGAATTTGACTACACCGATGCCGACGTGATCGATGCCTCAGCAGAGTTCCTGGATGCAGCCACATCAGGGCAAGGATATCCTTTCTGTTTTCACCTGGAAAATTTATGGTACCCGGGGCTGCGCTTGGAGGACGCCACCACGGCCCATCGGCTCCTGGGGCAGTTGACGGGAATCTCCTGCGCCCTGGTCCTGGACACCGGTCATCTCCTCCATGGCAACCCGACCCTGGACGAGGAAGCCGAGCAGGTGACCTGGCTAAGCCGCCTGGCCCACGCCCTGGGTCCACTCGGTGAAAGGATTTGCGAGGTTCACCTTCACCGCTCCGATTCAGGAGCCTATCTGCGGGGAGATTTTTCTGAGACCGTTGCCGCCATGAGGGCCGAACCTGATTTCCAGGCTCGCCAGAGCATGGCCCGGGACCATGCCTTTCACACCGATCGCCATCTCCCCTTCGATCATCCCTCGGTGAGGGGTCTGGTGGAGCTGCTGAAGCCCCATTATCTGTGTTACGAATTCATCACTTCGGATCGAAACGAGTTGGATCAGGCTATCACCCGCACTCACACCGCTCTGGGCCGCCACCCCCGAACCGGGTTCGATTCCCGCCCTCTCACGGGCCAGAGCCGGCGCTGCGGAGAAGGGTGCAACCGCCGATGTTCTTGAGCCTGACCCCGCACCGGGGCTGTAGCATGAAATTCTCTCCACCTTGAAATATCCAGCAAACAGGATGATTCGCCATGCCCGTATCGCGCCGCCGTAAAGCCGTGGTCAAACACCGTCAGGAACAGCCTCGCACCCCCCCCGCCTCTCGGGAACCCATCACCAATGCGGGACCCTACGCCGAAAAAAGAGAGGCAACCTCCATCTTCGGCCGCTCCTTGGAAGAGATGGAGGCCCTTCCCCTGTTCGTCATGGGGGAATTCAAGCTTCGCAAGATGGTGGAGAAGGACCGCTTGTACACCAATGGCGAGTCCTGGCTGCTGGTCACCGTAGATGGGGAGAGGCAGGTAACCCAGGTGGTTCTTTCCCTGCTGCCCCCCGAAGAGGACCATCCCGACGAGCGCTTTCGCATCAATGCCAGGGGCAAGGACGGCCAACCCCTTCGCCTCACCTATCAGTGGGCCCTGCTGGTCCACTTCGCCCACGGGGTCCTGGGCCTGGGCCCTCGGGATTCATCCGAGTTCCTGACCCAACTGTGGAGGCCCGAGTTCCTGCCCATTCTCCGAGGCGGCCTCAAGATCGACCTCCTCACCGGCCACTTCCACGGAGGGCCGGAGAACATGGCGGTGGGAGCGCGGCGGGCGGAGACGGAGGATTACTCGGGAGCAGTGAGGTGAGAGGTCCATCGGAGAGCGACGTGGGACGACCCCGAGCAGGGACGTACATGCCCGGGGGACGAGGTTTTCCAGCAGATTAGAATCGTATTTCTATTCTGAATAATTCAAAATTACATATTAGAATTCCGTTTCTAATATGGAGATATGTTTCCCCGCAGCCCGGCCCGCCTCGTCTCCCAACGCTTCACAACCTTCCCATCTGTGGTCCTGGTGGGCCCTCGCCAGGTAGGGAAGACCACTCCGGCGAGAAGTGAAGGAGGTCGCTACGACTGGGGCAGAGCCTGGGTTTGTCCTACCACACCATCAACAGTTACGCCGACTACTTGGAGGGGGCCTTCCTGATTCGCCGCCTCCCCCCTGTTTTGCCAACCTGGGCAAGAGGCTGGTGAAGTCACCTCGATGCTACTGGCGAGATACCGGGCTCCTTCACGCTCTTCTGGGTCTTTCCCAGGCCCAAGACCTGGTGGACCAGCCGTGGATGGGGGCAAGCTGGGAGGGGTTTGTCATCAGCCAGATTCTCG
>CAYRTW010000444.1:0-1996 GCA_964426935.1 uncultured Rickettsiales bacterium | reverse complement strand
CCAGATGGGGAGGGGCTCGCCGGTGAGCATCATCAGGGCGGGGATGGCCGCCACCGTGCCTCCCCCGGTCATGTACCCCGCCGCCGAGGCCACCGACTGCATGGCGTTGTTCTCCAGGACCCCGAACTCGTTCCCCGCCCACTTGGGGAACAGGGCCCGAAAGGCGGTGAACACCCCAAAGGCGAGGATTCCCGCCGTGATGGCCACCCCGAAGGAGGTACCGATTTTCAAGGCGGAGTAGAGGTTGGAGAGGGAGAGGACCCCACCGAGCACCATGCCGGTCAGGGCGGCGCGAAGGGTGAGCTGGGGGGTTCCCGGAGGGGCGATGGGAGGGGCGGCAAGGGACGCGGACGCTTCAGGGGAGGCCACGGCAACTCCAGGCAAGGGGCGGAGGGATGGTAGCAGGGTCGGGGACGGAGGGGGGGAGGCGGGATTCCCGTATTCTCTTGAGCCAACGCAGGGTTGGCATTCATGACCTCCGCGATGGGTAAAAACCACTCTCTTGGGCGCGATAAATCACACCCTTACGAAAGGTGAAAACCCTCGGTCAGGCCGGCCTTGAGCAATGAAGGCGTTCGAAGGGTTCAGAGTGGAGGCCAGGCAACACGGAGACGTGGGCGGCGTCGGCGGCGTGGTCGACGGTCATCGCCAATGAAGGACCTTCACTCGCTGAATGGAGGAAACAGCGAGGGATCCTCAAACGCTGTGGCCATTGGCGCGGGCAGGGGGTCATCAAAATCGTCAGCGATGTGGATGAGGCCCCGGTCCTGTCCCCACGGCTGGGGAAGTGGCGGCGCCATGGAAACCAATCGCACCACCGGATCCCCATCCCGGGCGATGATGACCTCTTCCCCGGCCGGGGCCCTCTCAATGAGCTGGGAGAGGTGGGTCTTGGCGGCGTAGACGTTGACCTGACTCATGGGGAGAGGGTTCGCTAATGGGGTTGATCATGTCAATTGCTTTCACCCTCAGATCTTGAATCTTGCCCGGTTGGTCCCTATCCCCGCAGGGCCAGAATCGCCCCAGCGCCCCGCTTTGGGAACTCTCATCAGGCTCTCTCATCAGGCTCTCCCCCTTGCCTTCCTTCTCAGGTCCCCACCTCTTCCATCCCTACTTTGTGGCAATTACCAGGCCTTCCTGGGTTGCAAAGGCCCCTATCTCACCCTCGGAAGCCCGTTCCAGCCAAAAATTCCGGACGTGCCTGGTTCCCCCGAAACAGTCCTGTATGGCCTTTGACACTCTGGCAAATCGGATGACTGCCGAGCCCGGTAAGCAAGGCTCGGGGCAGGCAACGCCCAGGCGGTTGAGCGGTGCATCCCATGCAGTCGGCCCTTTACCTCGCATCTGGCGCCCATCGATGACGACACCTATACTTTCAATCATAATGGATAGGAGAAAGCAGGCATGTCTCAGCTCACCATCTATCTCGATGACGAGTCCTCCCGATCGGCCCGGGCCGCCGCCGCAGCTGCGGGTGTATCGGTCAGCCGGTGGATCAGCGACCTCATCCGGCAGCGGGCCGGGACCGAGTGGCCCCAGGACATCGCTACCCTGGCCGGGTGCTGGCCCGACTTCCCCTTGGCCGAGGATCTCCGCCAGGGTCACCCCAGCGACACGGAGCGCGAGGGGCTCTGATGTACATCCTGGACACCAACACCGTCGTATTCTTCTTCAGGGGAGTGGGTGGAATCGCCGAGAGACTCCTCCGGACCCCGCCTGCGGACGTCGCTCTCCCATCTGTGGTGGCCTATGAACTTTGGGTCGGAGTTGAGAAGTCACCCGAAGCGACCCGACGCCGACAGCAACTCCAGCGGCTTCTGGAGGTGGTCCGGGTCCTGCCCTTCGGACCTCGCGAGGCCCGCGCTTCAGCCGGCATCCGAGCCGCACTTGAGGAGGCGGGGACACCCATTGGGCCGCTGGATACGTTGATCGCAGGAACCGCTGTCGCTCACGGCGGCATCCTGGTGACCGGCAACCTGCGGGAGTTTTCCCGGAT
>CAYRTW010000443.1:0-2015 GCA_964426935.1 uncultured Rickettsiales bacterium | reverse complement strand
GACCTCCCCAGCCCACCCCTCCTCCACTCCTCCCCGAAGCGCAGCAGGTCAGAGGCGGTGGAGAACGCTCCCGCATGGCCAGCCACCCCTCCCATGGACCAGGCGTTGTCGTCGTGAACCTCTCCCTCCAGCCTCCTGCCTCGCCAGGGGCACTCCTCAGTGGGCATGATCCCAGCCTTCCCGGCTCCGGGCCGGAAGAGGGTGCGATCCATCCCCAGGGGAGCGAAAAGTTCCCGGGTGCAGAAGGAATCCAGGCCTTCCCCAGCCACCTCCTCCACCCTCTCTCCCAGCAGCAGAAAACCAAGATCCGAGTACTCCTGACGCGCTCCGGGTGGGGCCATGAGCGGCTCGCGGTGCACCTGGCCGAGGAGAGCGGAGCGCCAAAAGGGGCTTCCCGGCGCCGGTCCCTTTCCTTGAGAGGCGGCGAGGCGAATCTCCTCGAAGAAGGGCCTCCAGGCGGGGAGACCGGTGCGGTGACGGAGGGCCTGTTCGATGGTGATTCCCGGTCGAAGCTCATCGGTCAGGGAGAGACGCCCCCGGCGCCACAACAGGGCCACCGCCGTGGTGGTGAACAGCTTGGTCAAGGAAGCGATGTCAAACAGGCTGTCGGTTCCCGCCTCTCCCGCCGCCTCCAACGCGTTCTCTCCATCGTCCCCAGAAATTCCGCCCACTGCGGCGGGAAAAACCCCGTCCCTGACTCCTTCGGCGAGGAGCCAGGACAGGGAATCCGCGCCCCTCGCCGCGCTTCTCATCCCCGATTCACCGCTCCGGGCTCCTCCAGCCAGGATTCTCGGAAGGAAACCCGCCCCTGTCCTCCATCCACCTCGACTTCCACCCCCAACGGAAAACAGTGATGGGTGGAGCCGTGCCCGAAGGGGAGGTCCCACAAAATGGGAAGGGGGAGATCGCGCACGCAGCGATCCACCACGTCCCTGAGGCCGTAGCCGGCTCCTTCTCCAACGGAGCAATCCACAAACTCCCCAAAACACAGGGCCACTGCCCCATCGAACAGGCCCGCATCCCGAAGCTGAAGAAGCATTCGATCCACTCGGTAGGCCTTTTCTCCCACGTCCTCCAGGAAGATCACCGCTCCCTTCCCCTCCACCTGCCAGGGGGTTCCACAGGAGGAGGCCAGAAGGCTCAGGCTGCCCCCCACCGAACGCCCTCGGGCCACCCCAGGGCTCATGCAGTGCCAGTAGGCATCCCCTCGGGCCTGGAGGGGAGGAGGTTTCCCCGCCCAGGTCAGCGCTTCCAGGAGGCGACTTCGGGAGGCCTCATCCACCCTTCCCGGCATTCCCGCCGCCATCGGTCCATGGAGAGTGGGGACCCCCGCCCGAGCCACCGCCGCGTTGAGAAGGGAGGTCAGGTCTGAGCAGCCGAGCAGGATCTTGGGATGGGCCCGAAGCAATTCCCAATCCAAATGAGGCAGCAGAGCCTGACAGCCATACCCTCCCCGGATGGCCACGATGGCGGCGGTCTCTTCATCGGCGAAGGCCTGGTGTAGCTCCTCCACCCGTCGAGCTACCGAACCGGCCAGATAGTGGCTCCTCTGAAACACATCCTGACGGAACACCACCCGGTACCCCAACGACTCATACCAGGCCACTCCTTCAGAAAATCGGTTCCGATCAAAGGCGGCCGACGGGGCCACCAGGCGCACCACATCGCCCCGGACCAGGGGACGGGCCTTGGTAATGGGAAGGGAAAGAGAAGGAAGCTCAGGCACTTGGAGGAGGTTGAACCCGGAGTGGGTCAAAGAGAGTGTGGTGGTCTCGGCGGGAATCGAACCCGCGGCCCCCCGCTTAGGAGGCGGGTGCTCTATCCCCTGAGCTACGAGACCAGGGCGGCCGGTTGTAGCAACCTCGGGGCACCGTGGCAAGAGGGCCCCCCGGGACGGAGGAAATCCCTCCCCTTCCCCGATTGCCCCCCACGCCCCAGGACCGTATAAAACCAGCCCCACCCCGCGCAACGCCCCCCCCAGGCGCCCGCCCATAGGTTGACCCGTTGCCAGGCCC
>CAYRTW010000442.1:0-2020 GCA_964426935.1 uncultured Rickettsiales bacterium | reverse complement strand
CACGCTGCCCGATCCAGAGGCACCCCTTGAACTTCTCCCACCCCCGGCACCCCCGCCCAAGAATCCCCATCTCCCCTCAGATAGAACGTGATGGCCCTCACCCCCAGAACCCGGAGGAGTCGAGCTCGGGCAGGAATCGGCTGGCGGGCCGCAAACCCCAGAAACTCTGCCTGACGACGGGCCCGCAACTCCCGAGAGCCATCAACATAGCGGAGGCCGTGCAGGACTCCCAGGTTGGGGTATTCCACGGCGAGGAGGCGATCATACTGCTCTGCAACGGTGGTCGCCCCTTTGGGGAGTTGGTTCCGTGTATGGAGGGAATCTTCATAAATTCGTGGAGTTATTGAGGATTTTTCAGAGGAAATCCCTGAAGCCAGGGGCGTTCTGGCAAAGAGGACGGCGGGATCGGCGGTGGGAACCTGGGGCATGGCCCTGAGCAGGAGGTCCACCCCCACCACCATCACCACCATCCCCCTTGCCAGAGGAAGAGAAATCCGGCCTCGGCCTCCCAGATGAAGCACTCCAACCGGCAAGAGGGCAAAGGGCAGAGCGGCACGGAGGGCCGGGGCCAACTGGAGAAAGACCCCCGAAAGGTTCCCCGACTCCACCCCCAGGTCCATCCCCACTGTAACAATCGCCACTGCGGCCAGGAGACCCCCCAGCCATCGGCTCGCCACCGGCGCCTGCTCAGCCCCGTCCCATCCCTCCGCCAGGAGCCAGCAAAGGAAGAAGGCCGATCCCAACCACCATTTTGAGGGGTAGCGAATCGCGTTCATTCCGGGGAGGCTCAGGAGGAGATCATAGAGAGGAGTGGTTCCTCCCAGAGCCAGAAGGGCAAACAGGAGGGCCATCCCCCAGAGTCCCCAGACCCGCGCCCTGCCCATGGGGGTCTTGGACCAGACCGGGGCCATGACGGCCAGTGCCATTGGAAATATTCCTAAATACAGAGAATCCAAGAAGATTTTTCGAGCAGGGCCTCCTCCTGGCGAATATTCATGGGTCAAGGGGTTCAAAAAAGGGTTGGGAAGCACCACGCAGAGGGCGTCCACCAGGTGAAGAGCCCTTTCCAACAAATCCTTGTGGGAGAGCCCCTGACTCCGATCTGTATAAGGAAGCCACTCCAGGAAGGGGATCCAGGCCGCCGCAGAAAGCCCGATTCCTAGCAGGCCACCCATGGCCAGGGACGAAAACCGGGCCGCAACTCCCCGGCCAGACGTTCCCTCCGTCCCCCCCAACCAAAGACAGAACAGGCCCACCGGTACCGCCAGGACGGCAATCTCCACTCCGCCCGACAGAATCATCCCCGCTCCGCAAAGGGCCAACCCCATGAAAGCACGGGGATTTCCTCGTCCAATCGAGAGACAGGCCCAGGCCAACCCGGAAAGAAGGGCGTAGGCAGGCATCTTGTCGGGCTTGGTCACCAGGGAGACCATCGCCCCTCCCAAGGCAAAGGCGACCGAGCCCAGGACCCGGGCCGTCGGGGAGCGCCCCGAAAGGCGCAACACGCCATCCATCAAGGCTCCCCCCAACACCAGGGAGATCCACGGCTGGAGGGTGAAGGCCAGGGGAAGTGGCAGGACGAAGAACAACCAGGTGGGGGGCCAGAACAGAGCCGACTGAGGGTTGGTGACAAAGGAAGTTCCTGAAAGAACAGAGGAATCCCACAGAGGCCACGGCCCTGCGCTCGCAAAAGAAGCCCGAAACGGCAGGAAGTAATAGAAGAGGTCTCCCAGGATGGGCACTTCGCCAAAGGCCAGACACCGCAACAGGAGCAGGGTGGCCAGGAGGGCCGCCAATAGAAGGGAGACGGGTAGACGTTGGGTCACGGAAGCCCGCGAATCTGAATGAGAATCAACTCAAGAGAGCCGGTTTTTGAATCACCGGACTTCGGGAAGAAGAAGCCCGGTGCGGGGCAGAGCAACGCGGGGTGGACGAACCACCAGGGTCACATCATCTCCCACCTGTCGAGCCTTCACCTGCTCCAGTTTGAATTCGTCGAAGACCTGGAGCATCCGCCTCT
>CAYRTW010000441.1:0-2053 GCA_964426935.1 uncultured Rickettsiales bacterium | reverse complement strand
GAGTGAAGGTGACCGGATCCTACCCCCAACCCCGAAAGCCGAGTCCCTGAAACCGAGAGGGCGTGTCTTCCACCCCCTCAGCGCCTCCGCCTCTCCTTCATCCTGTCCAAGACGGCGTTTTGTACCTCCACAGGCACGAGAGTTTGGAAGGCGGGGAGGATCACCTCTTCTTCGGTGGCCAGGTGGGTGCTCAAGAGCGCCGCCAGGGAGGTGGTGGCCTCGCTGAGCTCGGGACGCACCTGCGCCCGCCGAGAAGGTGTCCGCTGCAGGGTCTCCCAGGCGGGGGCGAGGTGAGACACCAGGGCTGCGAATCGGGGGTGATCCCCCTCCAGTGCCGAGAGGGAGGCGGTCACCTCCAGGGGGGGATGGACGTTCAACAGGGCCGGAAACACGTCCCGATCTTCGTCTTCGGCGTGGAGGAAAAAGGCAGTGGTGAAGTAGCGATGTACCGCCCCCGCCGCCGAGGAGACCTGCTCATCGGGCAGGGAAGAGGTGGAGGCCAGAACCGCCGCGGTATCCCAGAAGGTGCGGATGCGGGAATGACATTGAAGGAGCCAGTCAGCGGGATCCCGGGGAGGTGGGGTGGTGAGCCAGCGGAGGGGGAGGTTCATGGTTGGGAAGGTCGGGCATCCTGAAGGGCGAAGGAGTCCTCCAGGTCAAGGGCCTTGGGGAAGAGGAGGTTGTTCTCCAGGTGGACGTGGCGAATGAGGTCGGTCTGGAACTCTTGAAGGGCCTGGTAGAGGGCCCGAAAGGTGGTGCAGGCATCTTCAGGAGGGGTGAACTCATCCGTCAAGGATCGGATTCGCGCCAGGTGTTCCCCGGCAGCCTCGTGCTCCCCGCTCATCACCCGGATGGGGTTGTGGACGGTGCCAAAGGGAACGGGAGGACAGGGGCGGCCAGCACGGCGAGCCTGCTCCATGGCGATGATGTGGGGGAACAGGATGGCTTCCTCTCGGAAGAAGTGAGGACGCAGTTCGTGGAACAACTCGGTGACCACCCGGGAGAGAAGGCGGATGCGGGGATGGGTGGAGCCGTGGCGGTCCAGGACCTTGGCCATCATTGCTGAGATGCGCTCCATCTCTTCCCTCTCGAAGACGTGGTGGCGGTCGAGGATGTGGGAGATCAGGGACTCCAAGGACAGGGAGGAGAGGGGCGAGGCGGACTCTTGCTCTTGGCTCCGTCGGGACTCCCTCTCCAACTCGGAGAGGACGTCAGAGATCGGGATTCCCGCGTCCACGCAGGCGGCTTCCAGGGAGCGAGCCCCTTGGCAGCAGTAATCGAAGTGGCGGGCGTCAAACACCCGGGTAGCGCCGGGCAGGTGGATGGCCAGCTCGCGAAGGGGGGACTGGGGAGAAAGGTGCATGGGGACTCCAGGGGGAGGGGAGGCCGGGACCCTGGCCTCACCCGCGGCCAGGGGTAGTTTCCGTCCGTCCCAAGCCTTCCGCCATGACCGATGTCATGCCATCACCTTGGGAAGCTCCTCCCCGTCGGGAAAGGGGTCGTCCTCGGCGCCCCCTCCCACCGCAAACAGCTTGAGGAGGTGGGTGACCCCTCGCCGGTCCATCTGGCCGGAGACCAGGATCACCTCATCCCCCAACGACACCCACCCCCTCTCCAGCAGGGCTTCTTCCCCAGCCAGGAGGATGGCCTCGGTGGTGCCCACGAAGGGAAGAAGGACGGGGCGCACTCCTCGCACCAGGGACAGGCGCTGCCACGTCTCCCGGGAAGGGGTCAAGGCGAGGACATCGCAGCGGGGGCCGAAGGCGGACACCATGCGGGCGGCCGAGCCCTTGTCGGTCAACACCACGATGGCCCGATAGCGGGGGTCCCGGGCGGTGAGGCAGGCGGCCCGGGCAATGGCGGCGGTGGGGCCCGGAAGGGAGTCGAGGTCGTCGAAGGCCGCAGAGGGCAGGTGCTCGGTCCCCCTCTCCACCTCCCGGGCGATGCGGTCCATCATGGCCACCGCTTCCACCGGGTACCTGCCGGTGGCGGTCTCCCCCGACAGCATCACCGCGTCGGTCCCGTCGAGGATGGCGTTGGCCACGTCCGACGC
>CAYRTW010000440.1:0-2058 GCA_964426935.1 uncultured Rickettsiales bacterium | reverse complement strand
CTAGCCTGGATTCCCACGCCAGGGAAGTGACCTAATGGCGGACCGCCAAGGCCTACCCGCCAGTTGGGCATTTCGGGTCCGCGCCGTTAGTCCACGCACTTAACTCATGCACCATGCGCCACCGCGTTAATCGTTAATCTCCTTCTCCGGCGAGGTTTCAGAATCCCAATTCTGCACACATTTTAGCTGTTTCGTTCAGAACTGCTTGACAGCACGTCCGATAGTCACATAGTGGACGTACGTTAAACAGTAAACCACGTAAACTAACGCCTGAGGAAGCTGCCTTCCTCGTTCCCACCAGTGCCGCCCACCGCCAGTACGAAGCTCTGCGTGCCTTCTTCGTGGACAAGCTCCCCTCCGCCCAGGCCGCCGGCCGTTTCGGCTATTCCCCGGGCAGCTTCCGGGTACTCTGCTGTCAGTTCCGCCAGCAACGCCAGCGCCCCTTTTTCCTCCCCGACCGCGACGCCGCCCGACGTTCGGCCCCCGCACCCGCCCCGCCCAAAACCACCCGCCTTCACGCCCAGGTCCTCGCCCTGCGCAAACAGAACTTCTCCATCTACGACATCGTGCGGGCTCTGCGCCAACAGCAGGAAACGCTCAGCGCCCCAGCGGTCTGGAGCATCCTGCGCGCGGCGGGCTTCGCCAAGCTGCCCCGGCGGCGCGATGAGGAACGCCCGCCGGGCCCGCATCCCACGGTGGCGCCGGTGGCCGACGTCCGCCACCTGGACTGGAGCCCGCGCACCCTGCGCACTCAGTTTGGCGGCCTGTTTCTGTTCGTCCCGATGCTGGTGGAGTTGGGCTTCGAACGGGTGGTCCAGGCGGTGGGGCTGCCGGGGACGACGATGATCCCCGCCAGCGGTGCCTTGCGCTCCCTGCTGGGTCTCAAGCTCTTTGGCAGCGCGCGCCACAGCCACGTGATGGCGGCGGTGTTCGACGAGGGCTTGGCGTTGTTCGCCGGCCTCAACGCCATCCCGAAGCGCTCGCTGCTCACCGAGTACAGTTGCCGCATCGCCCCGGCCACCTATCCGCGGCTGATGCAACACTGGTTCGACGCGATGAGCCGCCTGGGCCTGGAGCGCGGGGTCTCCTTTCATCTGGACTTCCACACCATCCCCTTCCACGGCGAGGCGGCCTTGATCGAGAAGCATTACGTCTCCAAGCGCAGCCGCCGGCAGAAGGGGGTGCTGGCCTTCCTGGCCCAGGACGCGGAGCGGCGGGTCTTCTGCTACGCCAACGCCGAGGTGGGCAAAGCCGACCAGCACGACGAAATCCTGCGGTTTGTCGCCTTCTGGAAGCAACGCACCGGGCGGCGACCGCAGGAACTGATCTTCGACTCCAAGCTGACCACCTATGCCAACCTGGACGCGCTCAACCGGCAAGGGATCCGGTTCATCACCCTGCGGCGGCGCAGCCCCAAACTCCTGGCGCAACTGGATGCCGCCCCGGCCTCGGCTTGGCGACGGATCGAACTGAGCGGTGTGTCACGGGCCTATCGCACGCCGCGGATCATCGATCAGCGCCTCCCCCTGCCCGGCTACCGGGGCGACGTGCGCCAGGTCGCCGTCACCGATCTGGGACACGAGGAACCGACGTTGCTGTTGACCAACCAACTCCACCGCGGGGCAGCGGACTTGATCGAGCATTACGCCCGGCGGATGCTCATCGAGAACTCGATCGCCGATGGGGTGGACTTCTTCCACATGGATGCGCTCTCCTCCGCGGTGGCGCTCAAGGTCAATTGCGACCTGCAACTGACGCTGATGGGCAGCAGCCTGTACCGGATGCTCGGAGCCCGGCTGGGCGGGCTGTATGCCACGGCCGAATCGCGGCACCTGTTTCGCGACTTCGTCGAGGCCTCGGCCCAAGTGCACGTGAGTGCGGAGACGGTGATCGTGCAGTTCGGCAAACGGGCGCACAATCCCCTGCTGGTCAGCGCCGGCTTCCCGCAGACCGACGTGGCCGTGCCGTGGTGGGGTAACCGTCGGCTGCGCTTCGTCTTTGGCTGAGCCCAACCTGTTGAGTGTTAGGTCACTTCCCTGGCGTGGGAATCCAGGCTAG
>CAYRTW010000439.1:0-2096 GCA_964426935.1 uncultured Rickettsiales bacterium | reverse complement strand
CAGCAAATTCTCACACAGAACACAGGTTGTCAACTATTCGCCAACCGGATTAGTATCACACGAAATGCTGCTGCACGGCCGGATCGCTGCGTCGCGGGTCCCCCCCAAAATCCTCACCATGGTGCTGCGGCTTCGGCGCTGCGGCCGTTCGCTCGCTGCGCTACGCATTCTGTGTGATCCTCGGAATCAGACCGGGTGGATGGGATGTGGTTTTTCTTTTCACCACGAAGGACACGAAGGACGCGAAGGACACGAAGGATCCCCCCAGGGCTCCTAAGACACTTCCCCGGTTTTTCTGCTCCAGAAAGTGTACCCATGACGACCAGAAAGTTCTCTGGGAGATCGGGGGGAGAAGGGGTTGGGGGAGGCTGGAACTTCAGATGAATCGAGGCCCTACAGATGGTTGATATGAATTCAGGACCAACGGGGACTACTTGAACGGTTACTCCACATGAAACAGGCTCTCCTTGGCCATCTGACTCGGTGTTCCGGGCAGGTTGAGCAGACCAGCCAGTGGAGGTTGCCAGTGCTTCGAGTTTCGTCGTGTCAGTGATTGTGGCTCAAGAGATCGTGCATTACCGTGATGATTATTGGATTCCGCAAGACGAAGCCTGGAAACAGCCAGTTACAGCGCTCCACATGCCTGGGGCTCCAACCCAGGAGTTCATGCACTCGGGCTCGACGCTCCAGGGTATGGGGCTTCGTCCCTCCCGTCCAGGAGGCATCCACAACATGATCCCAGAGCGAGATGCGACGGTGGAACTCAAAACGAAAGAGGTTGTTCGCGTCTTCTGAAATCAGCTCCGATTGGAGGAGATCCAGGTCTTCATCGCTGACATCCAGGTCTTCATCCCCGGCAAGGAGACGAACCTTGCGGGCAATCGATGTTGGCCTCGCAGACAGAATGCAAAGAGTCTGATCGAGAATTTCAGCGAGGTGAGGGGGAATCGTCATTCTGATATCTGATATCTCGACGGAGTTTAAATCGGAATCCTATCGTTTCGTGACGCCTTCGGCTGGTCCACCCCTCACCCCTGAAAAACCCGCACCCTCGGTCCCACCTCCACTTCCACCACCTCCCCTCCCGCATACACGTCCCCATCGATCATGAAGGACTGCCCCTCTTGCTGGTGAATCACCATTTTCTTGCCGGCCATGGAGAGGATGTCTTCGGAGAGGGTGGGTTTTCCTTGGAAGACCTTGGGCATGTCGGCTACGAAGGCCATGGGGGAGCAGGCGATTCCCAGGGCGTGGAAGACTCCTTCCTGGTTCAGGACGTGGAAGAAGGGGGTGAAGCCCAGGCCAACCTCGGGGACGGTGCCCACCCCTATCGCGGCGAAGGATTCCTTGGGCCAGGGAACTCCGTCCAGGGTGACCCGGCAGGGCACTGGGGCGAACAGGTCCTTGCTCATCTCTCCTCCCACCAGCACCGAACCTACCGCCTGGGCGAGGACCTTGGCTGCCTTGATCGGAGAGGCGTCTCCCCCTTCGTAGTAGTAGCGAAGGTAGTTGGCGATGAGGCCGTTGCCAAAGATGAACCCGTAGTGCTCATTCACCCGCAGCAGATGGCGGTGCAGAAAGGGGAGTTCACCGCCACTGCCCACCCCTTGGACCAGCCGCTGGAGCAGGGTTTCGGGCCTTCCCGAGGTGACCCCACAGCCCCGGGCCACCGTGTTCATGGTGCCTCCCCGGAGAAAGGCGATGGCCGGCAGGGGTGCGTCTCCCCACTCCCTCAGGAAGGCGGTGAGGGTGACGTGGTTGGTGCCGTCTCCGCCATTCAGGGCCAGGATTTCCACCCCGGCGTCGCGAAAGCTCTGGGCCACCGCCGGAAGCTCGGACGGATCCTCGGTGGCCGCCAGGACGCCCCGGCCTCCGAGGATCTGTCGAAGGGAGCCCAAGACCTGGGGATGGTTGCGATTCCAGCGGGAGCGGACGTTGGTGATGACGCCGATGTGCATGGCGGGCGGGAGGATACACTGGAGAGCCCATCCGGTCCCCAGGGAGAGGAAATTCCCCGCCGTTGGGGTGAGGAGTGAGGCGGGGGAAGGAGCGTCGGGGGCGCAAGCCGGCGCTTGACGCCGAGGACTGCGAGGCGC
>CAYRTW010000438.1:0-2101 GCA_964426935.1 uncultured Rickettsiales bacterium | reverse complement strand
AACTCCTCAAAGAGGGAGCGTCTCGCCTTTGTTTCCAGGGTGGAGAGGGTGCGGGAGAGGAGGGGGATTCCCCCCCGATCCAGGTCCAAGGCAGCGTTCAAGGCGAAGTGATGACGCGCCAACCGGAAGGAAGTCATCGCCGGGGCCAGGGCGTCGAAGGGCTCTCGCCCCATGGAGGCCATCACCCCTTGCCCCAGCAGGGGCATGAAACGTGGATCGGCGGCGATGTGTACGGGGTCCCGAGGACGTGCCTCCCCCTTTGTTTCAGGGGGAGTGGTCCAGGAAGAGAGGTCCAGATCGGCGTCTTCGGAGGGGGCGGCCACGGGGATCTGAAGCTCCAGACAGAGATCGCAGAGGTCTACGGCGATGCTGGTGTTCCATCCTTCGGCGTCCTCGAAACAAAGGGGATGGCCTTCGGCGCGAAGACGGGGGGCCAGGGCTCTCAGCCAGGGGAAGAGGGAGCTCGGGCTGCCGGCCATGGAGCCATTCAGAAAGGGGGAAATCCAGGCAGCCACCCCCCCTCGCAGCGGGATGTGATGGGGCGATTCAGGAGGAGCGGTCAAGGATTCCAGACACCCAGCCCCCTCCAGGATGCCCATCCAGGTTTCCGGGAAATCCTCCTCTTCAGTGAGGGCCTTGGGGGAGCAGCGCAGGAGGTTGGTGCGAGCGGAGAGGTCCTTCCTTCCCAGGCGCATCAGGCTGGAGCGACAGGCAGCAAAAAACGAGGGAGGGGAGCGGGACAGGCCCCGAGCGGGGAGGACCTCCCCCAGGAATGCTTCTTCGGCGTCGCCGGGATCCTCACCGCTGGCACGGGAAAGACGGCGGATGTCGGCAACCAGGGAGGACCAAGGCGCCATTCCCCCCAGGAGACAGCGGACGCAGAGAGCGCGAAACAGGGGCCAGGCCTCCTTCGCTCCTCGAACCTTCTCCAGGTCACGGGAGTAGGACTGGAGGGACTTCACCGCCAGAGCCCCCGAAAGGGCGAACTCCAAGAGGGCGGCGCTGCGGGCCTCCTCATCGACCGGCAAGGCATGGGTTTTTTCGGCACCCCGGGCTTTTTCGAAGCAGGAAGCGGCCAGACTCAGGTTGCCGGAGTCGATGTAGAGGCGACCCGCTTCTTCCCAAAAAGAAGGGAGGAAATGGGGGACCGAGCGGGAAAGGCGGGTGGCGATGCCGGTGAACTCCTCCCGAGCTTCCCCGGGCTTGGAGCGGACCTTGCGGGCGGTTTTACGAAATTCATGAGTAACTTCAATAGCATGACGGGCATGATCCGGATCGGTGAGAAGAACCTGTCCAGGGAATCCCAGGAGCCTCCGCCGCTGCCATCCCACCGAAACCGGAGTCCCATCCGCGCTGAACCCCAAGACCTCCATTTCGGCGTTCACGCCCTTGGCGGTGGGGAGGGGAACCAGACGGATCACCGGCCGTTCCCCCAGGGCGGGATGGTGGAAGGAGGCGGCGGCCAGAGGATCGACCGATTCGGCGGGGGGAACGACGGTGGAGGTGGGAAGAATCCCGCCGGCGCGCAAGCGGGCCGTCAGCGCCGCCTCTCGTTGATTTTCAGGCATCGTTCTCCGTGGTCCGACCTGCGGCATGGAGGGTGCTGGCCATCCGGACTCCTTCGGAAAAGGCGACGGGTCCGATTTCCTTGAGGGGAAGAGTCCTCTCTTCCTGGTCCACAAAAGAGAGGTCATCGGTCTCCACCTCCTCTTCCGGATCACCTGACCCGATCCAGAAGCGGGCTTCGATGACCCGACCGTCTTGCCAGATTCGCTGGGTGGCCGATCCTCCTCGCACCCGATACCCCTTGGCCCGGCAGACACCCAGGGCGTGACTCAACTCGTCAAAGGAGGCGCCGCTCCAGGTGGAAAGAGAGATGGCCTCCGGGTCCAGGTCCTGGGGAGGGGAGAAGGTTTCCCGAAAAAGCTGGGGAAACCCCTGGTGCAGCCCCAGCTCGGTGAGAAGGGAGCGGTACTCGTTCAACTCGGGAAGGAGGATGGGGTGGGGCAGCAGCAGCTCCTCGTCGTGCCTCCAATCCGTTTCCCCATCCAGGGTTACGTTGCCCTTCAACAGGTTTGGATGGACGGAGGGTATGATGCTT
>CAYRTW010000437.1:0-2101 GCA_964426935.1 uncultured Rickettsiales bacterium | reverse complement strand
CTTCTTCGGGGTCGTGACCGCCGGCGCCCCACGCCGGAGGCCACCGCGTCCCGCGTGCTCGGCTGCGAGCTGGAACTCGGCCTCCTTCTCGGTCACGGGACCGAGCGAACGGGAGCGGACGACGCCTTCCCGGCCGCCTTCCCGCCACTCGATGGCCCAGGTTGTGACGCCGGTGGATCGTTCGATGCGAGAGCGTAGCCAAGCCACGGGGAGACCTCCGCTGGACGCCCCGAACATACCTCCGGCGTCCGACGGAAGCCGATGCAACTCCTGTTGTGACATTGAGTTGCGCCCGCGGCATGAGGTCCGGCGTCGATCGGGGGTGGAACGGGCGTCGATCGGGAGTGCGGCCTCCGCGCCTGCCGTGCGGATGGGCCGACTGGCTTCAGTCCGCCGGCAGTCGGCCGCCGCCGGCCGAGACAATCCGCAGGACCGGGGCAGAGACAGGGAGTGTCCTGCTAGCGTGCCACCCCGCCGCCTGACTGGCCGAAGTCTCCCCGGCCGTCATGGCGTCCCTCGCGAGGTTGTGCCTCGTTCACCTTCAGCGGCCGGCCTGCAACGTTCTTTCCGTCAAGCGCCCGTATCGCCTGCTCTGCTGCCTCGCCAGTAGCCATCTCGACGAATCCGAATCCGCGCGCGCGACCTGTCTCCCGATCCATCACGATGTGAACATCCGTAACCTCTCCATATGCCGAGAACAAAGTCCGAACATCATCCTCGGTCGCCTGAAATGAGAGATTGCCACAATAGATGCGCTTCCCACGTCCTCGACCTCCGATCGATGGAGCGGGATGCGAGGAGTTGCACTCCTCGTCAGTCGGAGAGTCCCACGTAATCTCCAAGATCCTTGCGCGAAGCTCGATTGACAGATCGGAAATCGCAATCGCCTGGATCTTGCGGAACCCCTTCAAGGAGCCAGAGAAAGTGAGTAGCACGCTACCCTCCCTCTTCCTGCGGATGCTCAATGTGAAGTCATGCGAGAGCTTACGTAGAGTTGCGAGGACTTCCTTGATCCGTGCATCCGAGAACTCGCTCAGATTGCCCTGAATGCGGATCGTCCACTCCCCGCTTGCTCCTGCCGGCCCTTGAGCACCCGACTTTGGCGCAATGTGCTTTATCGCGTCCCGTATTCCGGAAGACACGCTCAGCAGCGCCTCGTCCTGGTTCTTCCAAAGGCTGATGGCCTTTGCGTCCTTGGGAAGGGCCTGCAGTCGACCGAACGGCATGGTGCTCCAGTCAACTGGGCGAAGGATGATCGGTATGACTCGTGCCTCGCCTGCCTGGTGACGCTTCAGCGCCCGCTCCATCTCCTTATGAAAGCAGTACTCAGAGGCAATGAAGTCGGAACTAACTAGAGAGCCTCGCCGAATAAGGCAAGGCCTCGTTCACAGTGAGAGCCCCGCCTTCGCGAGGAACCCCTCGAGGAGGCGTGGCCTCGAGCGGCCTTCGCGGGCGCCGTTTCGCACGCGGCCTGCCAAGGCGTCGAGTCCATCCTCGGCGACGTTGGCCAGGCGCTGCTGCTTGAGCCACGCCCACATTCCTTCCACAGGGTTGAGCTCCGGGGCGTAGGCCGGGAGCCGCACGACCCGCAGCCAGCCGCGCTGCTTCTCGATGTGGGCCTTGGTCATCACGCTGCGGTGGGCGTTGAGACCGTCCCAGATGAGCACGACCTTGCCGCGAACGTGACGGCGCAGGTGCTTGAGGAACCCCACGATCTCCCCGGAGCGCACGTTGCCGCGATGCAGGCGCAGGAAGAGGCGCGACCGGCCGCCCTTGCGGTAGGCCAGGGCACCGATGGCCGCCATCCGCTCCCAGCTGCGCCCGCGGCTCACCACCACCGGCGTCTCGCCCTTGGGAGCCCACGTCCGGCGAACCGGCGGGCACTCCGAGAAGCCCGATTCGTCCAGAAAGATCAGCGTTCCGCCCCCTTTTTCAGCCGCGGCCAATCCTCGCGGCTCCAACGGGCGATGGCGGGCTCGTCGCGTTCTCGGGCGCGAGTCGTCGGACGTTGGAGCGACCAGCCCAGGCGCCTCATCACCTTCCAGACGTGACCCGGGTGGTAGGTCACGTCGAAGGACTGCTTGATCACTTCCGCGATGCG
>CAYRTW010000436.1:0-2131 GCA_964426935.1 uncultured Rickettsiales bacterium | reverse complement strand
TGCAACGAGGAAGTGTAGGAGTGATGATGGGGAGGAGGGTGGAGAAGCTCAGCCTCCGGTGGCGGCCAGGCGTAGATTGTCCTGTGCGGCCCGCTGATGGGTTCGTTGCAGCCTCAGGCGAATAAGGCCGATGGAGATGGTGAACCCGGGGCCATCGGGAATGAGAAGGCGATAACTGAGGAGAACCCCCAATCCCTGTTCCACCTGATCGGGATTCCATCGCTCGGCGAGATGGGTGAGGATTTCCTCCCGGGTGGAGGCCAGAACCCCATCCTGAGCCACGGCCTTGAGGACAGCCCGGGCATTTTCCGGCAGGTCGGAGAGGAGTTGGAGCATTTCCTGGCGATACACCCGGGAGGAGAGATAGGTCTCCACCGCCCTCTCCACATCCCTCACCCCCAGGAGGGCGGGACGATTGGGGTGCTGACTGACCAGGGTAGAACCCAGTTGCCGAGCGACGAAGGGGTAGCCACCGCTGTATTCCATCATGGCCCGCAAGGCCGTGGGCTCGAAGCCGATGCCCATGGCGGAGGCGATCCCCTGCACCATCTCGTCGCAAGCGTCGGGAAGAAGGGGGGGGAGGTACAGATCCTCCAGAGTGGCAAAGAAGGGGTTCTTCTTGTCGGCAATGGTCTCGGCAACGCAGATGGCGTTGGTGCGGGCCAGGAGCATCAGGCTCAATCGCCCTTCAGCGACCAGACGATGGACGGCCTGAAGGAGCACCGGCAACCCCGCCCAGCCCTCGGTAGGCTCACCACTGTCGGGATTCCAGGCGGGGAGGGCGGCGTCCAGGCTGTCGAGGAGCAGGGCGAAGGAGAGGGGAGAGCCGCCAGGGCTCAACTGCTCCGCCAGCTTGTGGAAGGAATCCACCAAGGCGTCGGCGGTCTCCACGTAGGGGAGGGGAGCCGGTTCGCCCCGGGAGGCGGATGGGGCCAGTCCCTTGCGGCGGGCGTCGTCGGCCAGGCGGCGAAGGGCGGTTCTCCAGGCTCCCAGCACTCCTCCGTCCCCATCGGCGCGGGAGAGGTCCACCAGGGCCGCCGGCATGGAGCGCAGGCGCCGGGTGAGCTGAAGGGACAGGGAGGTCTTGCCGGTGTGGCGCAGACCCACCAGGCAGAGGGGCTGGCCCGGGGAGGACATGCGGTGGGAAAGGTGCTGGAGGAGGGACTCATGGCCGTAGAAGGCGCTGGGATCGTCCAGGGGGGCGGTTTCTGAGAACTGGTCCTCCCGGGAGAGCCAGCGGCGCAGATGGCGCTGGAGGAGGCGGGGAGCCCGACCTTCGGCGAGGGCGGCGTGGATGTCGCTCCAGGGAAGGGGAATCACCGGGGTCTTGCCAGCCCCCACCAGACGGAAGATGGCGGCCACGATGTCCCTGGATTCCTGCTGGCGGGAGACCACGAAGGCCAGGCGGGGGTTGTAGGCGGGATCGGCTTCCACCCTTCCCGACAGGGTGATGACTTCTGAAAGGGTGGGGGCGCGATCGGGAATGATCTGTACCACCGCTCCCCTCTCCCGGGCGGGATCGTCGGGGCCCCCAGGGATCCCAAAGACCTGCAAATGAACGGCGTGGCGATCCACCCTCAATCCGGCTGCGGTGAAGAAGATGGCGACGGCAGTGGGATAATCCCCCAGGGTCCAGAAGCGATCCGCCAGCTCCGCGTCCAGCTCTGCCAAGGCCACCTTGGAGTCCTGATAAGCGCGTTCAGCGTCCTGAAGAAGCTCGCGGACATCGGGGCGGCGCGCTTCATCCCCATCCAGGGAGGCCAGGTAGTCCCGGGCAGCCGCCAGAGCGTGAACCTCGGGGCGGTCTGGAGCGGCCAGGGAGGTGGGATCCTCCGAATCTCGGCAGGCGGCCCGCATCAACGCCTTGACCAGGGTGGCGGTGGTGGCGGCGTCCTCCTTGCCGGGGGGATGAATGGCATGAAGCTCGACGATGGTATCACCGATGGTCCCACAGCGAAGGGAAGCGGCCACCCAGGCCTCCACGATCTGAGGCTCTCCGGGGAATCGCTTGACCAGGGCCCCCAGCCTTTCCCACGCCGGCCAGGCTTCCTCCTCCCCCAGGGCGTTTCTCTCCAAAGCCGTTGCCACCTCCCGGCCCCAGTTCCGCAGGGTTCCCCCGAATCTCACCGGG
>CAYRTW010000435.1:0-2165 GCA_964426935.1 uncultured Rickettsiales bacterium | reverse complement strand
CTGCCCACTGCTCAGAACTCCTGCCCAAGAACACCCCGAGGCTGCCCGGGTCGGTGGAAATGGCGCTCCGGGCTCCCACTCCCAGGTCCATCCTGCCATCGCCATTGACATCCCCCAGCGAGGCCAGCACCGTTCCCGCCCGGGCCCCTGCTTCTCCCCCCTCGATGGCGACCATGGCATCGCTGAGGCGGGTTTCAGAATTCAGATGGTCGGCTCCCCCGCGAAACAAGTACACCCGGCCGTAGGGCTGATGGACCTCCCCGTAACCCGGGGCCCCCACTGCAAAATCCGGGTGGCCGTCTCCATCGGTATCTCCCAGGGCGACCACCTGACCGCCGAATCCCGGGGCTCCCGCCTCTTCCCCCTCTTCCAACCGATCCGGAGAGACCGCTTCGCCAGTAAGAATGGCCAGGGCTGAATCCTCCAGGAACAGGAACCCGGAAGATGCCACCAGGGAGCCAGAGATCACGTACACTCTTCCCAGTCCGCTCAGGACACCGGGGGCACTGATGGCCAGATCATCGACTCCATCCGAGTCCACATCCCCAATGTTGGCCATGGACTCCCCGGCCCGGTCCCCGGATTCGTTGCCCAGAAGGACGCAGGGAGCAGTGGTGATGGAACGGGTGCCGGGGGTCAACGCGAAGGAGGGGGAGGCCGTTCCCCAGGAAGCGCCGAGCGAGGCAAGGCAGAAGATGAGATACAACCTGAATGAATGGGCTCGCATGTGATGACCATTCCCGTGGATGCAAGGATGTCTGGCAACTGTACTCCGAACTCGGGCCCCGTGGATCGCCCCATCGCGTCGGGCCTGCAGAGGGTCGGGTGGTGTGCCCTTTTGGGTCTCCTGCTGTCCCAGCCAGCTCGGGCCGCCGGCGCCTCTCCTCTTCTTCTGCTCCCTGGGGAGGGAGGGACCCCCGGTTTGGTGGAAAGGGCTAGGGATGAGGTTCGGATCCGCGCCGGAGTTACCGTGCCGCTGGATCGGGTCCACGGGATCCGTGAGGCCCTCTCCCTTGCCCCTGGAAATGTCCTCCTGGAAGGCAAGGTGGAGACCTTCAAGTGCCAGGGACCGGGTCTGGATCATGACGCGTTTGCCGTCCGTCTGGGGAAGGCGGTGGCTGCGGTGGATAGCCTGGATCTGGACGCCGCCGAAGGGGCTCTTCGTTCGTTGAGGGAGGATCTCCCCTGTGCGGTGCAAACCCTGGGGACCCGAGAACTCCACGATGTCTTCTTCTACACAGGCCTTCTGGCCGCCTATCGGGAACAGAAAGAGGCCGCAATAGACGGGTTTTCCCGGGCCGCTGCCCTGAAGCCTGACGTGCCTTGGAACCCCTCCTATCCCCCCGACGCCCAGCAGATCTACCTTCTGGGAAAAGAGGCGGCCCTCCAGGCTCCTTCCACCGAACTGACGGTGGTTCCCCCTTCCGACGTTCGGGCCGTCTGGGTGGATGGCGAGAAGCAGTCCGCCTCCGGGGTGGTCAGCCTCAGGCCGGGAACCCACCTGCTCCAGATGGAAACGGCGGAGGGGGGGCAGCGCTCCGTGGGCCTGGTGCTTCTGTCTGGCAAGGTCCTATGGGCGGATGCCCGAGCGGCGGGCCTGGCCCTGGGAAAGGGGATTCTCACCGGGCCCCCGGGGTGGGCGGCGACTCGCCTCCTCCAGGCCGCTGCCGAAAAATGGGGTGCTTCCGAGATCTATGTGCCCATAGATGGGGCCGTTCTCTCCTTCCGCCCTGGCCAGGGGCTGATCCGGGTCAGGCCTCCTCTGACCCCCACCGGCGATCGGGTGGGAATGAGGGTGGGGGGAGGTTTCCTGATGAGGGACGCCCCTTACCGCTCTTCTCCTTTCACGTACGGATCCGCCCTTTTTCAAGGGGAGGTGGCCCTGCTTTTGGGATTGGAGATGGCATTCACCGTGCAGGTGGGAATCGGCTCCTGGCAGGAGAACACGGCAAGCCTGTTGCCCGGTGGGGGACTGGGGCTGCAGTGGGCCCTGCCGGGGGCCAGGGTGCGCCCCTTCCTGGGGGTTCTGGCGGCTCTGATGGCGGATGGAGAGGACAGCGTGCGGAGCGGGGCTTTGGGCCGGGTGGGGCTTCGGCTGACTCCGGGGCGAGGCAGCTCCCTTCGGGTGGGAGTCGATCTGCAGGGAGGATGGGTGGGGGCTCTTC
>CAYRTW010000434.1:0-2189 GCA_964426935.1 uncultured Rickettsiales bacterium | reverse complement strand
TCGGTGGCTCCGGAACCGGCGGTGTCCCTGGTCGGGGCCTACACCTACGGCGATTACAGAAACTATGTGGTGGGGTATCGTTTCACCACCGACCATCCCAAGACTCTCACCGATCTGGGGTCCTTCGATCTGGGCGGGGACGGTCCGTTGCATCCCGCTCGCATTGCGCTGTGGAACTCCATCGCCGGAGTCCAGATGGCCACCGCCTCCTTGCCCGCCACCGGGCTCTCCGACACCGCTCTTCAGGGAGGGTTCCGCTGGGTGGCGGTGCAGCCCCTGAGCCTCCCCATGGGGGATGATGTGGTCGGGGTGCAGACCACCGTCGACAGCCCCGACGGGTACGTGTATCAAGCAGAAATCGCTGAAGGATTGGGCGTGTCCTACGTGGAGGGGCGATACAAAAACGGGAAAATGATGGCCCTCCCCGGGGTGGTTTCGGCGGGGAACGTCGACTCCTCCCACTTCTTCGGGGCCAACATCATGTTTCGGGGAGAGTGAGGACAGATGCTGAATAAATGGATCGTTCGCCTTTTTTTCCTCCTCCTGGTGGGGTGTACCTCCACGGTGGGGACCGATGACGACGTAGCTTCGGACGACGACGCCACTGCCGATGATGACGCCACCACCGATGACGACGCGACCTCAGACGATGACTCCACCGCAGACGACGACGCGACCTCAGACGACGACTCCACCCCTTCCCAGGGAACCGGCCCCGGAGAGCCGATGGTGGAGAGGGGGGGCACCTTCATGGGGTTTCCCGAGGAGTTCAACCGCTACTACACCGACCCCGAATGGGAGTCCCTTCGCACCCGCTACGTCAGCCGCAACGGGGCGGGGAGCGGGGGTTCGGCGGCGGATCCGGCGGCGGTGCAGCCCACCTTGGACACCGCTCAGCCGGGGGATCGGATCGTGTTCCTGAAGGACGACACCCCCTACAGCGGCTGTTACGAAGTGGATGAGGCCCACGGTGGCACCTACGATCAACCGGTGGTTTTGTATGGAGAGAGGAATCCCGACGAGTCCCTGGGGGTGGTCATCAACTGCTGCGGCAACGGGCGAAAGACGTGCATCAACCTGGAATACGCCAATTACGTGGCGGTGGACGGGTTTGAGGTGAACGGAGGAGACTACGGGGTGAGGACGGTGGGGGGCTACGCCAACGCCGACCACGTCAAGGGCAACGCCGTTTCCAATTGTTTTGGCCACGATCAGTACAAGGATCCCTTCCTGACCGGGGGAGCGGACTGGTTTGTCATCGAAAGCAACCAGGCCGCCCGAGGAGGAGACGGGGACGGGCACGGCATCTACATCGGCAATGGCCCCGACTGGAACATCGTGCGATTCAATGATTTGTTCGACAACGGCAGCGCTGATTTTCAGATCAACGCTGACCCCGGTTCCACCTGCCTGGGGGAGGGAATCCCCTACGATGATCCCGAGTGCGACGGTCCGGCGGAGAAGGGGCAAGGAGCGGGGGTGGCCGAGTACATCCATGTGGAAGGGAATTATTTTCATGACGGACAGGCGCAGGGGGCCAATTTTACTTCGGTGCGAAATTCGGTGATTCGCAACAACGTGTTTGCGTTCTATCAGCGCCACGGAGTCAGTTTCTGGCAGGAGACCAACAATCCCAGCCTGGGATCCAGCGATAACGTGATTCACCACAACCTGTTTATAGGGAGCAGCGATGATCAGGTCTTGCTGTTTTACAACGACTCGGATCGGAACGATGTGAGAAATAACGTTCTAGCAACCCTGACGGTGAACCACGATTCGGCCGTGGCCAATCCGGATGTGCCCATTCTCGCGGTGGAGGAGAGCGTGGTGGCCAACACCTATGGGGGAAACCTGTTCATTGGGGGGTATTGCGCGGTGTTTGACCTGGATTTCAACGAGGTGGATGGGTGTGAGTTTGATGCCTCGGACACATCTCGGCCTGATTTTTCAGCGACCTGGTTTGAGGATTTTCCCTTTGACGCCATGGGGATGCTGACGGACTACACCCCTGGTGGTTCGGCTCCCTGGTTGGATGGAGGGGAGAGGCGGGTGGAGACCCCTTGGGATTGGACGGGGACACCGCGGGGGGAGGTGACCGAGTTGGGGCCGGTGGAGGTGCCTTGAGGGGTGAGAGGAGGGGGCGACGGCGGGGGTTCAGGTTGCGACGGTGGGGCCGCGGGCTATGGCGA
>CAYRTW010000433.1:0-2210 GCA_964426935.1 uncultured Rickettsiales bacterium | reverse complement strand
CCATCCCCAAGATGAGCCGGGCAAGCAGATCCTGGCCCGAGTGGTGGAGGCCGCCCGGGATCCCCGCCTCTCCCCCCACATCCTGTTCCTGGAGAACTACGATCTCTCCTTGGGGAGGGCCCTGGTGCAGGGAGTGGATGTCTGGCTGAACACTCCCCAGCGACCCAAGGAAGCTTCGGGAACGTCAGGGCAGAAGGCGGCAATGAACGGCGTCTTGAACGTATCCATTCTCGATGGATGGTGGACGGAGGGCCATCCCGAAGGGGGGGGCTGGGCCATCTCGGGGACCGAAGTGGGGGAGGAGGCCACCATGGATGGGGAGGATCAGGAGGCCCTCTACCGGGTGCTGGAGGAGGAGGTGATTCCCACCTTCTGGACCCGGGACGCCTCGGGAATGCCGGGGGCCTGGGTGGGGAGGATGAGGACCAGCATCGCCTCTGCCCTCCCTCGCTTCAACACCGACCGCATGGTGCGGGAATACCTGCGAAGGGTGTATCTCCCCGCCAGCCGACTGGGGGATCGCCTCTCGGCTCGATGAGTTTCTCCCGTCATTATTGATTTTGCTGCGATCCAGGCAGCGACGCTACCTCCTCCCAACGCAGCCAGGCGATGCGCCATTCCCCCTGCTCTCGGGCCAGAAGGATGGTGGCCGCCCTCTCTTCCTTCACGTCGGGGGCCCCGGTGGAGGCGGTCAAGGAGGTCTTCAAGCGGGTGGTCAACAGGGCTCCGTCTCCTCCTACCACCACCACCCTTTCCTCCATCTGTAACTTCAGCGCGGTGGCGCCCTCGGCGGTGAGCAGCGCCTGGTAGGAAGCGGCTTCCGGATCCTGGTGGGGTGCGGGTTCGCCGGGAAGCCACTGGGTGGGGTGGGCGCTTCGCAGGGAATCGGCGGCCTGGGCGTCCCCCCGGGAAAGGGCGTCCAGCCAGGAGGTCACGACCGCTTCCACTTCGGGGCCCTCATTCAGCCGGGAAGAAGGAGTGTGAAGGGCGGTCCACACGGCGGGAACCAGCAGGCAGGTGGACACTCCCATCCAGGTCCTCCCCAGGGGAGGCACAGAGGAAGGAAGGACAGGGGATTCCTGACGGCGCTCTTCCCTGCCCGCCATTCCCAGGATCATCCCCAGGGGAACCCAGTGAGAGCAGGTAAACGCTTCGGTGGAGAAAAGGAGGTTGATGTGGAGGGCCACCCACGCCGCCCAGAACAGATCCACATCCTGGGGGATTCCTCTGGCCACCCGGGTCAGATCGGCGCGGCGATACAGGGGAAGGGCCAGGACCACAGTGAGGAGTCCCCAGGCCAGGAGCCCCAGGAGGCCTCCTTCCGCCAGCATCTTCTGGATCACTCCATGGGCCTCCACCCCATTGATTCGATAATGGGGGAAGGTGTGGAGGTCGTGGGTGAGGAAGGTACCCGGTCCCTCTCCCAGCCAGGGATGCTGGCGAAACATCTCCCAAGCCTTCAGGTTCAGAGATTGGCGGCTGTCAAAACTGTCGATGAGACCCGAAGATCCCGTCCACAACGGGATTCCTCCCGCCAGAAGAACTCCTGCGGCGATCATCCCCACCGTCCCGAGAATCCGTCCTCGACGCCCCAATCCAAAGAGGGGAAGGGAGAGAACGAGGCCGGCGACGGCAGCGATAAGGGCGGCCTTGGACAGAGCGAGAATCAAGGCCAGACCGGAGAGACCCAGGAGGAGCCGGGACAGGACGCGAAGGGGTGGGGATCCCTCCTTGCCCACCAGAATCAGCAAAGGCAGGAGGGGGGCGAGGCTCACCGCCAGGGTCTTGTGGTTCTCGGTCAACCCTCCCACCGGGGCGTACCAGGTCCAATCTCCTCGAAGCAGGCGGGAAGCGGAGGAAACCAGGAGGAGGCCCGCCAGCAGGGAGACGATAGCCAACCAGCTCTTTCTCAGTTGGGGAAGATCCCGGGGGGGGAGGAGGGAAAGGGAGGCGGGCAGGAAGAGCCCATAGGCAAGGGAAGAAAACAGAGGCTTGCGGAGGAGGAAGTGAAGGGAGGACTCCTGATCCGGTGCGTTCTGCAATGCGGAGAAGGAAAGAAGGGCCAGGAAGATCGCCAGGGCCAGGAGGAGGGTCCGCAGGGACCATAGCCACGCCACGCTCCTCCGAGGATGAAGAAGGCCCCCCTGACCCTGGTTCGCCTTTCCCACCAGAGCTAGGTTTTCCGCCATGGGTGCGTTCCAGGGACCTAC
>CAYRTW010000432.1:0-2245 GCA_964426935.1 uncultured Rickettsiales bacterium | reverse complement strand
GAGCCCGAGACCATGAACGCCTACCTGGACGAGGACGGCTGCCCCGACAAGGCGCTGGTGGTGGTGGACCTGGACAAGGGAGAGATCGAAATCTTTGAGGAGGTCTACTTCGACTTCAACAAGGCGGTCATCAAGGCGGTGTCCTTCCCGGTGCTGGATCAGGTGGCGGCGGTGCTCACCAAGTACCCCTTCATCAAGCTGGTGGAGGTTCAGGGTCACACCGACGAGAGGGGCGCCGACGACTACAACATGCGTCTGTCCCAGGCCAGGGCGGATTCGGTCAGGGCCTACCTCATGAAGTCGGGAATCGACTCCACTCGATTGATCTCCAAGGGATTCGGAGAGAGCCAGCCCAAGGTGGATGGTCACGATGAATCGGCCTGGTCCCTCAATCGCCGGGTTCAGTTCCTGATCCGCGAAAAGGGACAGCGCTGACGCTGAGCTGAATGCCTCCTGAGGATCCCTTCCACCCAGTTGAGAGGGGGTCCAACCCCCCCTTCCCGCCGAATTCCCCTCCTCCTCCCTATTCCCGCAAGCCTTGGGTCATGCCAAGATGGCCAGCCCCTTTTTCAGAGCGGCCCTTCCGAGGTTTTCCATGGCCCCTTTTTTTCGTTCCACTCTCCCTGCCCTGCTGCTGTTTCCCCTCCTGGCCTGCCAGGGGAGCCTCGATTTCGGGGATGACGACGAGGGGGATGATGACTCGGCGGTGGGGGATGATGACACCACCCCCGAGCCCCCCGAGGAGAATCCCTACCTGGGCAACACCTACCTGCTGGATCTGGGGGCTACCACCGTCGTTCAGCCCGAAGGCGGAGAGATCTTCCAGACCCTGTTGAAGGGGCAATACGTCATCCTGGGGGTGACCGGTGGCGAAGAGGATTCCATCGGGGTGACCGGAGCCCTGGCCCTGGTGGAGGGAAAGTCGGTGGTTCAGGATCCCTGCTACCCGGTGATTCCCTTCCCCGAAGGCGAATTTTCTTCAGAAGATCAGTCCTTCGCCGTGGGCCCGGTGGACTGGTCCTTCTCCTTTGATTTCCAGGGGTTCCCCTTGGATGTGATCCTGCACGAGTTCGGTGTGGCCGGGGCCTTTGCCGGGGAGGGAACCTACATCGAGGGGCTGGATCTCATCGGGGTGATGGACACCCGGGACTTTGCCGACATCCTGGAAGGGCTGGGGATCCCCGGCGACCAGGCCTGTCTCTTCCTGGCCTATTACTTGGGACTGACCTGCGAGGAGTGCTCCGACGGGGAGGAGGCCTGCTTCACCTTGGAGATGACCTCCAAGTACATGGACCAATGGTCAGGAGCCTTTGACCCCGAGCAGACCGAGCCGGCGGATGGCTGCGATTGATTCGCTGGGATCCTCCCCCTCGTCCCCCTACCTTCCCGCTTCCCCCACACTCCGAGCGCATCGAAATCCCGCCCATACCCCCGCTGCTGCGGGAGCCTCGGGAAACAGCCGGGCCCAGATCAAGGTGTGCTCCGGTCCTCGGGCGGCTCCTGCGGATCCCCCCTTGAGAAAGGCCCGGTTTCCCGGTCCGGGATCCACCCACTCTGCGGCGTTGCCAGCCAGATCGTGGACTCCGTAGGGGCTGTCCGATTGGGGATGGGAACCCACCGCCGCAGGCGAGAGGCCGCTGGCGAACCGGGCCTCGTCAAAAACGTCCCCCCAGGGCCAGTTTCTCCCCTCCACTCCCGCCGCCGCCTTCTCCCACTCCTTCTCCTCCGGCAACCGGGCTCCCACGAAGGCACAGTAGGCGGCTGCATCGGCGGCGCTCACTCCCGTCACTGGAAAGTCCAACTCATCGGCCCGGGGGCGTCCTCCATTCCAATCCAGAGGCGGTGGATGGGAGGTGGCCTCCACGAAGCGGGAGTAGGCGCCGCGAGTGACCTCGGTGCTGTCGATGGCAAAGGCTTGGACGTGGACGGCAACGGGGTGATCGTCCCCTGGGAGGGTCTTCTGATAGGCCCCTCCCGGGATCTCCACCATGGAAGCGGAAGAGGAAGAGGGGCGAGATGGGGGAGAAGAGGACGGCAGGATGGAGGCAGGGGGGACCTCTGCCGGGGAAGGAGGTCGGGTGGCGTGCCGGCGATCCTGGAGGATGAGGGTCAGCAGAATTCCCACCAGGAGGGCCGCCACCAACAGTAGAACCAGAACCAGCAGGTTCAGGGAGCGGGCGATGGAAGGAGAGGGGGTCGGGGCGGCGGAGGGGAGATCCCGTCGGTTTCGGGGCGGTGGTGCGGC
>CAYRTW010000431.1:0-2248 GCA_964426935.1 uncultured Rickettsiales bacterium | reverse complement strand
CGCTCGTCGCCAGCGGTGGACGGGGAGGGCAATGTCTATCTGGGAGGAGGGGACGGGAGGCTGTACGTTCTTCATCCCGACGGCACCCTGCGCTGGTCCATGCAGCTCATCGACGGGGATCGCAACGACCTCAACAGCTCCCCCGCCCTGGACGTGGATGGGGTGGTCCTGGCGGGAGAAAGTGGAGAGGTCTTCCGGGTGCCCCTCGACTGGTGCCTGTCCGACGCGGGCCTTGCCGATGACCGCTGCTCCCTGGGCCCGGGGGAGGACCTTCCCGAGGAGGGAGCCCACCTCTACTTCACCAGCCGCTTCGGCAGCGTGGAGACCGAGGCCCCCAACACCCTTCATCCCCGACAGGCCCTGGCCTTCTCCCTGTTCGTAAGGGAGGGGGGTGACACCGTCCTGGCCCATCTGGACGCAGGCTCGGTGGAGGTAACGACCACCCCGGAAATCCCTGTCACCGTGGAGGTTTCTGGGGATCGCCGCTTCCTGGCGGTGCTGCCTCAGGAGTCCTGGGGAGAAGCGGGAGGCGAAGTGACCCTGCGCCTCACTGGTCAGTACCTGGTGAACCCCGACCGGGAGGGGCTGGCCTTCTCGGGAGGAGAGGTGGGAGGGGCCTTTGACGAGACCTTTCCTTTTTCGCTCCAAGGGGCCGGTTCCCCTTCCCTGCCCCTGCCGGTTCCCGCCTTCCTGGGAGACGACGCGGGGATGTGGGAGATGTACCGAATCGCCGCTCCCATGCCCACCATCCTCCCCAGCTACAACCAGATCGGGTTTGATTCCCTCCACTACCTGGTGGGGCTGGTGGAGGGGGACGGGAACCGGGCGGTGGCCTTCGTGACCGGAGCCCTTCTGAACGAGGAGGGTCAGACCGTGCCGGATCCCGCTTCCGGAGTGCTCTTTCCCTTCGTCGTGGAGTACCGAGATGGATCTCTCACCTTGACCAATGAGGCGGGAATGGCGTTGGAGGCCATGAATTTCCGCATTGTTTTCAATAGTTTCCGAGTATCCGCCCGATTGAACGAGGCGGGAGAGGCCGAGGACGGCGCCGAGATGTACGTCACCACCTTGTGCGACGACATTCCCCTGTATGGAGCCTTCCTGGAGACCCTTGGCTTCTGCAACCCAGAGACCGGGGTCCTGGCCGCCTTCGGAGCCACCCTCCTCCGCCCCCACGGGGATGGTACGGCGACGCCCCCGGGAAGCGGGGGGGATGCGGCGTTCTTCGCCAATGGGATGGGGGCGTCCCTGGTCACTTCGGCGTCAACCCTGCGCCCCGATCAGCACGCCCTGGCCCTCCTGGTGGTGGATGCCGAAACCGGCACCCCCCTGGCCTTGGATTACGGCGGAGACACCGCAAGGGAGACCGATGGGGACGGCTTCCTCACCGGGCTGTCCATCGAATGGGGAGACGTGGTTCCCCCGGCGGCGGTGAGGGTGGTTCTGGTGGCGGATTCGGTGGCGGTGGCGGGGGAAGAGGTGGCGGTGGAGTAGGGGGAGGGAGACACGAACCCACACCAGGGCCCTTCTCACCGGGTTCCTGAGCCCCGGCGAGGAGACCCGGCAGGAGGACGGCCGGGGAGGCGCTTGGGTTCCCTGGCGCCTTGGCGTCTCTGTGCCTTGGCGGTGTTCATGAAAAAGTCGGACCCCCTCTCCTGCTTGGGTTCCAACCGACCAGGCAGAGTTGGATCCACCACCTGAACGCTACCAGAGCCACATCTCCGGACCCGGTTCAACCTCCCCCGCCAGTGACTGGGTTCCATTCCTCTCCCAACCGATTCGGGCGGATGGGGGGTGAGAGGCCTGCGAGGAAGGGGGAAGTGTTTTCAGCTTCTTTTTTTGTCACGAAGGGTACGAAGCCAGGGCACAAGAAGGTCACGAAGAAGGGGTCCTCCCCGTTTATGTTGGCACTCCCTGAACGGTTGCCTGAGGGATGACCTGAGATCGACGCTCCTTCCAGCTCCATCCACAAGAGACCCTGTAGTATGCTGGCACCGCGTCCAAGCGGTGCTCCTACCCGGCCCCCCCGCTCCCTGACATCCTCATCGCCAGAAGCACCGGCCCAAGCCGTCGGTGACTGCACCACCTCCAGGGGTCCCCGGAAACCTAATGAAACCGTAAACGCGGGATTCTATCCGGAATCATTGATTAAAACGAACTTTTCATCGAGTTATCCACAGGCATCTGGTACTCCTGGAGGGGGGGTCTGAAGGAGGTAGTGCAAAACGACCTCTCAAGCTACTCAGAT
>CAYRTW010000430.1:0-2251 GCA_964426935.1 uncultured Rickettsiales bacterium | reverse complement strand
GAGCCGAAGCGGAGGCGGATCGGGTAGGGAAGATCCTCGCCATCGGCCGACCCGAGGCAGTGGAAGTTCTCACCGGCGGGGAGGCCACCCAGGTTCACGTCGAGGAGAGGGGTCCCGATAACGACGTCGTCCATCTGGCGACCCACGGATACGCCGACCCGAGCCATCCCCTCCAATCGTTCCTCGTTCTCGCCGCCGGCGGCGGGCGCGATGGTCGCCTGACCGCCTGGCAGATCCTGGCCCGCGCCGGGCACGCCCCCGATGAACCCGGCCCGGCCCTGGCTCCATCGGATGTGGACCAGATGATGAATCGCTTCGTGCTCCGCCCCTGGCGCGCTGATCTGGTGACCCTGAGCGCCTGCCAGACCGGCCTCGGCAAGGTCACTTCGGACGGGATGATCGGGCTGGCCGCCGTGCTGGTGATCTCAGGAGTCAGATCGGTGTTGGTGAGCCTGTGGAGTGTCAGTGACGAAGCCACCTGCGATCTGATGGAGGCGTTTTATGAGGCCTGGGTGGGAGGGACTGGAAAAGCAGTCGCGCTGCAAAGAGCCACCGCCCGGACCCGCGCCGCCTTCCCCAGAGTGCGCGACTGGGCCCCCTTCGTTCTGGTAGGAGCAGAGGACTGACCCCTAAAACTCACCCCTGCTGCAGGCGCATCTCCCCCTCCCTCAAGGCATCCAAGATGAAGGAATCGCTCACTCCCTCCCCCGGACAAGCCGGCTTGTTGTAGTCGCGGTGGAAGGAGACCCCTCCGGCAGGCTCCGGTCTTGGGTGGTGAACCCACTCGAAAGTGCCCAGCCGCCTCTTCAACACCGCCACTGCATGTCCCACCATGCGACGGATTGCCTCGGGCCAGGGTCTGGTGCTGTAGTTGCCCACCACCTCAATGCCAATGGACCGGTGGCGCCGATCCTGGTCATCGGTGTAGGCGTTGCCGCCCATCTTGGCGTGGGTCCCCACTCGATCCATGGGAGTAAACAACCAGATCCACCGATCGTCGATGAACAAGTGCGGTCCGGTGGACCAGCCCAACACGTCCCGGTACCAGGCCATGATGGACCGCAACCGCGCCTGGCGTCTGGCGTAACGATCCTTGGGAGACATGCCTTGCTTGTCTTCGCCGTGATCCCATACCCCCTCTCCCGGCCCTGGTCGTTCCCAGGTGGCCCCGGGATTGGCGGTGTGGTGGATCACCACGTAGTCGGGAGCCTCCACCCCGAAATCGAAGTCCTGCACGTAGGCGGTGAACTCCTCTTCAGTCAAGCCCTGGCCAATGAAGGCGAACTCTCCCCCGCGGACCCGGAGTTTGTCCTCTCCCGCCTCCCTCTCGTGAGGGAGATAGGGGCGCGCCCGGATGCAGAACGGCCGGTCGACACAGGTCCAGTCGTCCTCGGGCGGCCCGCCGAAGCTCTCTCCATAGGTGACCATGCGGGTCCCCACGGTGGCGACCTCCATCAGCCGTCGCAGCGGATGGGCAGTGGGTGAGGCGGCATCAGGCACGCCGCTCCGGGTGATGCCCGGTTGGAGCAGGGCGTCGTAGCGGGTCGGGCGACCGGTGACCAGCAGCTTGAGGGATTCGACGGCCTGATAGGCGACGTCGTCGGCAGGATCGGTGAGCAGGAGATAGGGTTCGGCGAGGCCGATCTTGGCCTGCTGCCCATTGGGAACGGTGGTCACCTGGATGGATGCACCGGGTAGGATGGGCTCCGTTCCTGAGCCGGGGGCAGGGAAGATCTGCAAAGAGAGGGCGGGAAGCGTCACACGAAATGCTGCTGCACGGCAAGATCGCGGCGTGCGCCCTCCATGGGGCCTGACATGGACTTTCCCATACCCCCTTGCTCATATCATCGGGGCGGTCGGTGTCTGGCTGAACACAAGCGCGCTACACCGGCCTCCTCCTTGTCCATCCCCTCCCAGGAGTCCCTGTAAATGTCCCGAGTCAGCACCTGGCTGAACTTTCCCCGCTCCACCGAACAGGCGTTTCTCTTCTATCGCTCCGTTTTCGGAGGAGAGTTTTCCAGCCCGGTGCAGCGCTTCAGAGACGTTCCCGCCGCCCCGGACCCCCCTCCGATGGCCGAGCCTGATAAAAATCTGGTGATGCATATTGAGCTTCCCATCCTGGGGGGTCACGTCCTGATGGGCACCGACGCCCCCGAGTTCATGGGGTTTTCACTGACCCAGGGCAACAACGTCTACATCAACCTGGAGCCGGACACCCGCGCCGAAACCGACCGCCTCTTCCAGGCCCTGG
>CAYRTW010000429.1:0-2314 GCA_964426935.1 uncultured Rickettsiales bacterium | reverse complement strand
CGCCACCTCGGACGACGACGCCACCTCGGACGACGACGCCACCTCGGACGACGACGCCACCTCGGACGACGACGCCACCTCGGACGATGACGCCACCTCGGACGACGACACCACCCCGTCCCCCAGTTGTGCAGACATTGAGGCGGCCTTTTTCGTCGAGACCAACAACATTCGCAGTTGTGAGACGGCTGAGCAGTGTGGCCAGGAACTTCTGGGAACCAGCTGCGGTTGCACCCACAACTGGGTAGCCCGTCTGGACGCCGATACCACCGAGTTCTACGACCTGATCGACCAGGCCAGTGCCCTCTCTTGTGATCTAGGCCTGGTCAGCCCCTGTGACTGCCCCGAAGCCGACGGGTTTGCCTGCGTGGACAACACCTGCACCTGGGACTACGTAGGCGTCGAGGAACCTCCCCCGGGCATCCCTCCCTGCTCCATGGAAGATGGCAAGCCCTACGAAATGTCAGCCGCCGTGGTGGAAGGAGATTCCCTAGCGATTACTGTAAGTTATGGTGGAGGGTGCGCCGAGCACTTTTTCAACCTGTGCTGGCCGGAGCCGGTCTTCATGGAGAGCTTCCCGGTGCAGACCAACCTTGAGGTGATCCATGAAGGGGAGGACGATCCCTGTGACGCCTGGATCACCGAGACTCCAGTCTTGGACCTCACCCCCCTGAAGGATGCCTACAAGGCGGCGTACGGAGACGGCCCCGCCACCATCATCACCCACATCGGCGAGCTCACCGTCGAATACGACTTTCTCTGATCGACTCTTCGCTCCTGGTCCCCTGAGAATCTCCCCCTCAACCTCCTCCTCCCACATCACGCCCCGCTGAACTCCACCCCCTCGAACACCAGGGTGGGGGTCTTCATGCTGTAATAGGGATGGGGATCGTTCCCTACCGCCGCCAGACTCCCGAACAATTTCAGAAGGTTGCCGGTTGCGTTCATCTCAGTGATGGGGGCGCCGATCTTGCCGCCCTCGATGAGGTGACCCCGGAGGCCCAATGAGAAATCCCCCGTGGTGGGATCGGCGTTTCCTCCCAACCAGGAGGTGACCAGGATGCCCTGACCGGCATCGGCCACCAAACCCAGAAGATCCCGAGTCCCCAGCTTCAGCCTGAGGTTGCTTCGAGAACCGGTGGTGGGAGCCCACTTCAGCTTTCGCGCGTAGTAGGTGTCGGCGTAGAAGTCCCGGAGGATGCCGTCCTCAACAATGGGCAGCACCTTGGCGGCGATCCCCTCGCTGTCGTAGAGACGAGAGCCAGGGGAGCCAGGGATCAAGGGGTCGTCAATGAGGGAAAGAAGGGGAGAGCCCACCTGCTGCCCCCTCTTCTCCGCCAGGAAGGAGCGCCGCTGCTGAACCGCCGCCGCGTGGGCGGCTCCCAGGAATCTTCCCACCAGGTTCATCCCCGCCTCCGGCACCGTCACCAGGGTCGCCCGCATGGAGGGGCCCTTCTTGGCTCCCAGCAGAGCCGACGCCCGGCGGAGGGCTTCCTCTCCAACCGCTGCCGGCTCGGGAAGTCCCATCCGTCGCACCGAAGAGACGTAGTAGCCATCGGCCGGCTTCTTTTCCCCGTCAGAGAGGGTGGCCTCGCACCCGAAGGCGTAGGAGGTGCCCTCCCGGGAGCCGGAGAATCCATTGGAGCTGACCTTGGCCGACATCCAATGCCCATCGCCAATTTCCGCTGCTACATCAATGACTTGGGAACCTTTTTGGACCACGGCTTCCAGCGCAGCACAGACTCCCGCCCGGTGGTCTCGGTCCACTGCGTCGCAGGAGGGGTCGACCATCTGAAGATCCACCTGGGGTCTCCCCTGATAGAGAGAGGGGTCGGGGATCTGCCTTTCCGGATCGGGCTCCAGGGCCCGGGTCAGGGCCACCGCCTCGGTGATGAACTTCTTCATGGAGTCGAGGCGCAGGTCGGAGGTGGAATGGGAGGAGTAGCGCCCGTCCACATAGAGTTCGATGCCCAGCCCTCGGCTCTGGCTTTCCGAGACCTTTTCCCAGGCCCCCTTTCGCCAGGTGCAGGAGGCGTCTCGGCTCCAACTCGCTGCCGCCACTGCGTCCTGGGCTCCCGACTTCTTCGCCAGGCTTACCGCCTCCTCGGCCAACTTTTGGAGTTCCTTACGCATTTTCGCCTCCCACCGTCAGCTTCTCCACCAGCACAGTGGGCAATCCCTGAGAAACCGGCACGCTCTGGCCATCCTTCCCACAGGTCCATCCCCCCGTATCCAGCTTGAAGTCGTTGGCGGCCATGGTGATGCGTCGCAATGCCTCGGGGCCGTTGCCGATGATGTTCACGTCCTTGATGGG
>CAYRTW010000428.1:0-2335 GCA_964426935.1 uncultured Rickettsiales bacterium | reverse complement strand
CGGAAGGACCGGGACGGGCCTGACAGATGGCTTTGGGTCCCTCCGCTGTCTGTCCCTGCTGCGGCTTCGGCGCTGCGGCCGTTCGCTCGCTGCGCTACGCATTCGGTGTGATCCTCTGAGGGGCGGAAACCTGGACATCCTCGCCGGGAACGACGGCCGATCCTACTTCAACCCCTTGTAGTCAAAGGACACCCACAGCTCCTCCCCCAGGGCCAGCAGTTTCTCCCAGAACAAGGGTCGGCCCTCCAGGGGTACCGCCACCGCCACCGGGGCGGCACCCTGGCCCAAAGCCCCTCCTCCCGCCTGCTGTTGCGCCTGCTGTTCTACGGACTGAGAGGCGTTGGCGTTGACGGTCTGGATGGCGCGCACCTCCCCCTGGTCGAAGGGATGGGACAGAAAGGGGACCGCCCTGAGGGCTCCATGCACGCTCTTGGAGCGCACCTTGGCCTGGACCGGGGTGTACACCGCCCAGCTCACGTAGGTGATGGGCACATCGGCGGTGGGCAGGACGGCGCGGAAGCTGCCGGTGCCACCCGGTGCCGGGGGGGTACCCCCTTCCACATAGACGATGCCCACCTCAAAGCTCGCCAATTCCCCGCCCGAGGCCTGGGAGCGCACCAGGGGGATGAGCACCCTGCCATCACCGGCGCGGGCGGGTTGCACCGGACGTCCCGCTACCGAGGCGCTCCAGAGTTCCGCCTTTTCCGGCATGGCCAGCCGCAGGAACTGCTTGCGGTTGTTACGCACCCGGTAGCGCACCGAGGTCAGGCGTCGGCCATCGGCGGTGAACATGGTGGTGGCATCGGCCTGGTCCAGCAAGGTGACCAGCACCTCCACCTCCTGATGGAAGGAGACCTGCAGCGGCAGACGGGCCGCGTCACCCAGGTACTTGTACCCCAGCAGCACCGGCTGGTCGGTGACACCCAGGATGGCGGCAGGCAACACCCTGACGTCGATGGGGGTGGCGGAGGTCTCCGGGGCGGCGGCGATCTCCAGGTTCCCCCGGGCCTCCACACCAATCCAGCCCTTGGAACGCTCCACCCCCAGCGCTGAGGGCACCGGAGCCTGCACCGTCTGGGACCCGGCGCCAAGGGGTTGCTCAAGCTGGAGGTTCAGCCGGTACACCCCTTCGGCGGCGTAGTTGAGGGCCACGTCCAACTCCCCGGAGGGGGAGGTCTTCCAGTCGCGGATTCCCGCACCAGTCACATCGACCAGGGTGGCTCCCTCGGGAATGCGGGCCTTCAGGTGGTCCACTCCCGCCTGGAGGATGGTGTACTGGAGGGTGGAGCGGGACTGGAGCAGCCCGTCGCCGAGGGAGACCAGGGTGTACAGCTCGGCATACAGGCGGGGTGTGGCCGCTTCGGCGACAGGGATCTCCCTCTGCCATTGCACCGCCATGGAGCTGGTGGCGGGCAGGGACGCCTCCACCACCCTCTCGGTCCCCACCACCCGGTCGCTCTTCACCTGGGCACCGGCGACGGTGAAGTCCAGAGCCTCTCGGGCGGGTACCGAGAGGACAAGCTGGGCGCCTCCCGAAGGGGGCAGTTCGAAGGACAGGGAGGTCACCCCGTCCTGCATGTCCACCGCCACAGCGAACGTCAGGTCCACGTCAAAGCTGCCCCGCCTCTGGGTTACCAGGGTGTACCAGCCGTCCTGCTGAACGATGGCCGCTTCGTCTCTGCCAATGCGCGCTGACTGGAGGGCTACCGTGGTGGGAAGAAGGGGGATCCCCACCCATCCCCTCTCCTTCAATACGCTGACGTGCTGACGAGCGGTGAACATCGCCGCTGCCTCGTCGTTCTCACCGGGGACCACCTGGCCGCGATAGATGGACGAGGCCACCGCAAAGTCATGGGGGGCGGTCTCGACCGGCTCCTTGGGAACCTTGCCCTGCTCGTACAGGCGCAGGAACTCCTCCAGAGACAGCACCACCTGTTCGGGAGTCGGGTCGGCGACGGCGGGAATGCTGGCGAGCAACACCGCAACGGCGGAAAGGGTGGACAGGGCTCGGACAGGGACGCGGATCATGGGATCCTCCTGGGTAGGGAGAAGGAGGGGGGCATGGGGCCGGGAGTGGCCACGCGGCGACAGGGAGGGTCTCGAAATAATTGGATGTTCATCGTCCTGCTCCATTTCGGGAGGCGCGGGCATGGACCTGGAGCTCCGGCGCCGCGTCCTTCGGCAGCAGGAGCTGCTGGTAGAGCAGGCGTTCGCCGATGCGGGGGATGGCCACCGAGAGCTGAGCGGCGCTGACCTGGAGGGGCGGGAACGGGGACAGGTCCCCGCCCGGGGTCACGTTGGCCTTCCCAGCGTTCTGGGCGGGGTGGGTGCGGGG
>CAYRTW010000427.1:0-2405 GCA_964426935.1 uncultured Rickettsiales bacterium | reverse complement strand
CTCTCAACCCCCCTCCTGGCATCGACAACAGGCCCGGTCGTACCCACAATGCAGGCGCGTCAGCGCGGCCCTCCTCCGGGGCGCGAGGGAGTAGCGCATGGGCAGGATCCTGGAGATGGCGGTGGGTGCCCTGAACGGGGCGGTGGGGGATTATCTGGTTCGCACCGGCAACGGCCTGGCCACCGAGATGGCGTTCATCCAGGACGGTCGCCCCCTGGCTTTGGAGTCCGCTTCCCTTTCCCGAGCCCACCCCACGGCCAGCGGAAGAGTGGCGGTGCTGGTGCATGGCCTGATGTGTACCGAGGACATCTGGACCCTGCCCGACGGCTCGGATTACGGCGGGATGCTGGCCCGGGACCTGGGGTTTACCCCCCTCTATCTGCGATACAACACCGGCCTGCCCATCCCCGACAACGGGGCCCTGTTGGCCCGGATGTTGTCGGATCTCCTGGCATTCTGGCCAGTTCCTGTGGAAGAGATCCTGCCTCTGGGGTACAGCATGGGAGGGCTGGTGGTGCGGAGCGCCTGCCACCAGGCCAGTCTGGAAGCGCACCCCTGGTTGGAGAAGATCAACCGGGCCATCTATGTGGGGACTCCTCATTTGGGGGCCCCTCTGGAGAGGTTCGGGAGGGTGTTCACCAAGGTGATGCGAGCGGTCCCCGATCCCTACACCCGCCTCATCGCCCAGTTGGGGGATCTGCGGAGCGAAGGCCTGCAGGATCTGGGGGACGCCGACCTGCGCCATGATGACAGGATCCGGCGGCGCCCCCAGGTGGCCTTGAGGGACCCCCAACATCCGGTGCCCCTGCTTCCGGGAATCCGCCACTATCTGGCCGCCGGGTCCCTGTCGGTGGAACCCCGACTGGCGGTTCTCTTTGGGGATATCCTGGTGCCGATTTCCAGCGGCACCGACGGCAATTGCGTCGACCCGGCGAGTTTCGCCCTTCCACCGGAAAACGTGAAGCTGTTCCCTGGCACCAACCATGTGGCCCTGGCCCACCACCCGGACGTGTATGCACAAATTCGGGCCTGGTGTGAGGAGGATGAATCATGACAACCCTGCACAGGCTTCGCGGCCTGCGTGCCCTGGTGGGAGACATGGTTGAACATGGCTCGCGGGCCATCGAAAAGGTGCATCTGGAGACGGCAGACCGAACCTTCACCGTGCTTCAGTGGATTCCCCCGATTTCTGCTCCTGTTCACGTCATCCATGCCGTCTATGACGAGAGTGTATCGGCTGTATACACTCTGGTTCGCCTGGGAAATCAGGCCGTGGGCCTGGCCCTGGACACGGTCATGGACGTGGCAGAAAAAACGACCGCAGCGGGGAATGAGAATTCCTTCAGCACCCTGACAGAATCTGAAAGCAGTGCTCTCCTTGACGCCCCCGGGGAGGCTCAGCGGAGGGTGTAGGTGATCAGGGACACCGCCGTGTAGTGGGAAGCGAAGGCGGCCAGGGTGCAAGCGTGGAAGACCTCGTGGAAGCCAAACCAGCGAGGGGAGGGATTGGGGCGCTTGAGGGCGTAGACCAGGGCGCCGACGCTATAGAAGACTCCCCCCACCATCAACAAGATGGTGACTGTGGCACCCCCGACCGCGTAGATATCATCCAGATAGAACAAGGCCACCCAGCCCAAGGCGACGTAGACGGGGGTGTACAGCCAGCGGGGTGCCCCCACCCAAAGGGTCCGAAAGGCCACCCCTCCCAGAGCACTCGCCCACACCCCCCACAGCAGTCCCTCCCCTCCCCTTTCGGGAAGGAGGAGCAGTGCAAAGGGGGTATAAGTGCCGGCGATGATGAGGAAAATGTTGGCATGGTCAAAGCGCCGCAGCAAGGTGTGGGCCCGGGGCGACCATGTCCCCCGGTGATACACCGCCGAGACCCCAAAAAGCAGCACGGCGGCAGCGCCAAACACCCCAGAACTGACCCGGGCCAACCCGGTGGGAGACAGGGCCACCAGCACGATCCCAGCGGCCAGGGCCAGGGGAAAAAGGCCCGCGTGCAGCCAACCCCGCAGCAAGGGCCTGGCGGCAAGAACCGCCTGTTCAACAAGGTGCCCCACCCCCATTTCCGCCGGCGGGAGGGATTCGGGCAGGAGGGGGGAAGAGGCCGGATCGGGGGTCTGGGTCGCCATGGGTGCAGGGTACCATGGTCACAGCGAACCGCTGAAGCAGCCCCTGTCACCTCTGATTGGGAGCCGACCGGTCACATCCTCACTTCAGCTCGTATTTCGCATCCACCAGGGACTGAACCGGCTCCAGGTCGCTGAACTCGGTGGGCCTCCCCTGCTGCTTCGCCAGAAAAGACTCCATCAGGTTCCCGCTCTGCCAGATCCCCGACTGAAGGCAGCTCATCTGCTGCAGCGCGTCATGGGTGGAGTGATCCCGGGCGTAATGGATGGCCT
>CAYRTW010000426.1:0-2414 GCA_964426935.1 uncultured Rickettsiales bacterium | reverse complement strand
GAAACTGGCGATGGAGGTGGAAGAGCGCTCCCAGCACGCGCTCCAGGCCTCCTTGGACGAGGCGGCTGCGGCTGCGGCCGGTCCGAGCGGAACCCGATCCCTCCCCAACGATCTCCTGGCGGCGAGGATCGCCAATCGTCTCGACGGGATCCTGACGGGGGGCATGGGAGGGGGCCTGAACCTCTTCAACGAGAACTTCCCCTTCTACATGTACAAGGCCCCTGTCAAATCGCCCCGGCCCCGGTCCATGGACGAGCTCGGCGCACTGTACATGAAGCTGCCTCAGACACCGGCCAGCGCCGCCCTGCGGGACGATGCCACCTTCGTTCGACGGAGGCTGGTCGGCCCCAACGCCCCGTTTCTCCGCCGGGTCACCGAGGACGCGGGCGCCTATGGGTTTGCCGATGCGGCCATTCGCGAGGCGACCGGCGATGACTGCGTGGCGCGAGCTGCCGGCGAGGGACGCCTGTTTGTTTGCGACTACAGCCCCCTCGCCGACCTCGGGCCGGCGAAAATCGCCCCAGACGGCTCCCCCATGTATGTCTACGCGCCCGCCCTGGTGCTGGCAGCACCTCCCGGCGGCGGTCCCCTGCGGGCCGTGGCCATTCGCACGGCTCCCTCCCTGAATGCCCCGGTGGTCACCCCGGCGGGCGGCTGGGGATGGGAGATTGGAAAACACGCCGTGGAGGTCGCCGATATCCTGTGGTTTGAGCCCATCACCCATCTGGGCCTCACCCACCTGCTGCTGGAGCCAGCAGGATTGGCAACCTTCCGCAACCTGCCCGCCAATCACCCCATCGCCCGCCTGCTGCTTTCCCACACGGAAGGCACCCTCTCTGTCAATGACATGGCGGTGCACAAGCTCCTCGCTGATGGGGGTTCCATCGATCAGACCTTCGCGGCCACCATGCCGACCATTCGCGGCCTGGCGGTACAGGCGGCGGTCGCCCACGATCTGCGGCGGGACTCCCTCCCACAGCGGATCGCTCGGCAAGGTCTGGATGATCGCACGGTGCTCGCCGACCACCCTTGGCGAGACGACGCCCTCAGGGTGCATGGGGCCATCGGGAGGTGGGTAGACGGGTTTGTGAGCCAGACCTACCGGGACGATGCAGCGGTGGGGAAGGACCCGGAGCTCAGGGAGTGGGCCATGGCCCTCGGCCGACCTGCAGGCCAGGGGGGGATCACCGGATTCGGCGAGATCGGTTCACGGGCCGATCTGACCACCGTTCTCACCGAGCTGATCTATCAGGCGTCAGCGGGCCACGCCGCCGTGAATTTCCCTCAATGGACAGATGCTGGATTTGCAGGCCGGATGCCCGGGGCCGGGTGGGCGCCCCTACCCGACCTCACCTCTGCCACCGAGGCAGACCTGATCTCCCTTCTCCCCCCTCTCGACAAGGCCGAGTTGCACGCAGAGTTCCTTTACCTTCTGGGGATGCTCTACCACACCCGCCTCGGCCAGTACGACGGCATCGAAGGGGGGGTGTTCTCGGATCCAGTGGTCACCCAGGAGTTGCTCCCCGCCTTCCAGAAGGAGCTGGGGGAAATCGACCAGCAAATCATGATGGAGAACGCCGACCCGAAGAGGCGCGCAGCTCCCTACGTTCACCTCATGCCGTCTCGAATCCCGCAGAGCATCAATGTTTGAGATCCGCCCCTGACGGGTCGGGACTGGAGGGGGGACGAATGATGTGTCGGGATGTCTCCGTTGGTGAAAATCGATCCCTGACCATTCCCTGGACTTCCGAGTTCGTTCATCTCCAACGAGTCAACAGGTCAGCAACTCTTGGGAGGACAAGGGTGGCCCATCCATCCAGGTCACCTGGACCCACACCAGAACCTCCGTTTACCTCCCAGAAGCCCTCGGCTCGCCCATGTCACCCTTCAACACCTGCTCACTTCTGCCGGGCATCTTCCCGAAGGCGCCCGTAGTGGACGACATCCAGGGAACCATCGGGGTGCTTGGGACCAGAAACCCATACCCGGACGCCCACCAGCCTGGCGAGTTCGGGAACCACCTCTCCCGCCAGGGGGATCGCCTGGCCCGAGGAGGGATCGACCAGCAGGACCGAAAGTCCCCGGGCCTCCAACCATCCCACCGCACCTGGCAGGCCATCCCCAGGGTCCACCAGTTGCCAACCCCGAACCCTCACCCGCTGACCCTTTTTCTCCCCTTCGATCCTCACCCGAGCCTGAGGCAGGTGGCGAAGATCTTCCAACAGGTCCGAATTTCCCTCCAAGATCCAGGACATGCCTTCCAAGGAATGAAGAACCACCCTTCCTCGGGGATCTGCGGGCATGACCATCCCGGTAAGAAGGGGGGACTCGCCGGCTCTCACCGCCTGAGCAGCGCAGCCCTGCCCACTCCACCATCCTATGGATCCCATAAAGATCCACATCCATCCTTTTCT
>CAYRTW010000425.1:0-2460 GCA_964426935.1 uncultured Rickettsiales bacterium | reverse complement strand
CAGGCTGGGGCAGTGGCGGGAGAAGGAGGGGAGCTCCCCCAAGCCTGAGATAGAGAGCCTTCTCCTCTTGTTGTGCAAAGCAGATAGCGAGGACCTCCGTTTTGACCGTCTCGCCGAGCTCATGGGATGGGTGGTGGGACACACCGAGGTGGTGGAGCAGATCGGGCTCCCTTCCCTGGACCGGATGAACACTCTTCCTGCTCATCGCTACCTGGCCCGGATGGCCCGGGAGGGGTGGTTGGACGAGATCCTCACCACCAACTACGACACCTGCCTGGAGAGGGCCTGGAGAGCCACGTTTGCCCATTCCCGGGGGAAGGAACAGCCCTGGCCGGCAGTGATCCGGGAGAGGGAGGACTACGTCCATCACGGGAGCGCTCGTTCGGTGGACGATCTGCGCTGGCTCCCCGAGCACGTGCTTCGCCTGGTCAAACTCAATGGGTGTGCCGGAAAGTGGGAAGAGGAGACCTCGAAGCGGCAGGAAACACTCCGCCAACGGGCCGCCGGCAAAATCCTGCTGACCAACGCCCAGTTGCGGAACATGAACGAAGCCTGGAAGAGGGAGCTGGTTCGGGATCGGCTGAGGAGGAAGACCCTGGTGTACACCGGATTTGGAAGCGAGGAGGCCCAGGTGCGGTTCCTGGTCCTGGACATCCAGGCGGAGGCGAGCGGAAACGTTCCCTTCCCTGACGGGGTGAAGAAGGAGGGCCCGACCAGGCTGCCGGTGGTGGTCGGCTTTGAGGACCAGCCTTCCTTTTCCCAGCACCAGATCCTAAGGCGTCCCCTCGATCCCGCCCCCGGTGCGGCATCCATCTCAGGGACCTGGTTTGGTGGTGGGGATTTGGATAATTTTGAACCGGAGCAAGTCATCCAACCAGGATGCCTCCCCGCGGACCTGTTCTGGCGGCGAGCCTACCAGGGGGCCATGGTGACGCACCTCTCCAATCAGTTGAGCCAGTCGGGTTCGGGCCTCCGCACCCGGGTGGAGAGGTATCACCCCGACCCTCACCGGGGAGCCGAGATTTGCCGGGGGCTCAAGCAGTGGTTGGGTGCTCAATGCCCCTTCGGCGCGAACCCATGGCTGTGGGAGGAGTTGACGCCGAGCTTTTCCCCCCAGAGCCCCCACGACACCACCCTCCTCCTTCACGCCCTGCTCCGGGCGGCCCGGAAGGGTCGCTCCGAGCCCCCAGGCCATGTCCAGGACCTGAAGTGTCAGCAGTTTGAGTACTACCGCCCCCTTCATCAGGAAGAAGGTGCCTTGGGGGCCCTGCTCCTGGCACTGTGGCTGCTTCAAGGACCGAGGCTCGCCCCGGAGGAGGCGATGAAGGGGCTCCTCCCCTCCCTCCCCGACCCCCGTTCTGCGGGCGCCGGAGTCCCCCCTCCAATCCGCCCCGTCCTCCTGCTGGTGGACACTCGGGAACCCGGGCGACACACCCGCACCTTCCACGACCTTTCCACGGAGCGGAGGCCCATCGTGGGGATGGACCTTGCCGAGGGGACCCGGGTTCGCAGCCTGGCCGTGCGTTTTTTCATCGGGGCGGGACAGAAAAACAGCACCCCGCTGCGCGCGCTTCGGATTCCGGTGGTGCCTCTCCGTCTCCTGGTGCATGAAATGAAGGCCAGGGATGTGCCCCTGTCCCGTGAAAATGTCCTGGCCGCCGCCGTATCCAAAGCCAGGGCCCCGATGTTCCTGAGGATGAAGAAGGTGACACGCCCATGACGAGCGAGAGTCCCTCCCCCTCGGACCCCGGTCCTCCTCTGGAGAACTACTCGCTGGGAATCACGGTGGACCCCGCCGGGCCCGGAGGCTCGGTGGCGGTGAGCCAGGTGTGGGCCAGCCCCATCTGCGTGGTGGTGCAACTGGCGCCCGCCCGGGAGAAGGACTCCTCTTCAAGCAGGAAAAAGAAAGAGACTGGGGAGGTCGAGGAGGAGGTCGAGCAGATCCTCGGCCGGGTTCGTCTCCTTGCCCGGGAGCACGGGCTGTTCATGCCGGTGTTGGGGGTGGCGCAGTTCGAAAGGCCCACGCCCAAGGCTCCCGACGACCGGGACTTTGATGCCCCGGCGGTCTGGTGGGTAAAAGATGCAACCCCGGCGAGGGAGCTGGTAAAGGAGCTTCTGGCCCCCGCTCCGCCGACGCTCCCCTGGACCCCCAAGAGCGAGGCCGAGCTGAAGGAGGAACTGCTGAGGCTGCCGTGGAAGGATCCGGGAGTGAGGAGCTGGGTGGAGAAGCTCCTTGGCTTCCCCCCCCCTGTTGTCCGCGCAACTCCCTGATCGGGTGATCCACCTCTGGGTGGACCCGCACTACGGGGATGACACGGCGGCGGCGGCGAACAATCCCCTGGTGCCCCCGGTCGATGTCCTCGATCCCAGCTTCGGGGTCCTCCTGAACAAGTCGTGGCCGTTCAAGACGATCACCGCTGCGGCGAACGCGATTCCGCACCCGTTGCCCTACGTGGGCAC
>CAYRTW010000424.1:0-2471 GCA_964426935.1 uncultured Rickettsiales bacterium | reverse complement strand
GTGGGCGATGATCCGGTCCAGGATCGCCGGAACCGCCAGGGGAGGGATCTCCACCCGAACGCTGAGGAGCAGGGCCAGGGAGGTCACCAGACCAGCTCGCCGACGAGACACAGCGGAAGCGTCAAAGACGCCTTCAGCGCCGGAAGAGCCCCCGCATCCACGCTGATGAGCGCAGCCGTGCAGGGTCCCCCTGAGCGGTCCACCCAGGGGAGGGCCTCCGCCTCCCAGACCACCTGTCCCCCGCAGGCCTTGGCCATTCCCTCCCCTTCAGGGCGTGCTCCCCCAGACCCCAAAGGGGCGATCTCTCCCACCCCGGGAAACTGGAGGAGGTGGCGAAGGGCAGCAAACGTCAGCAGGCGCGGGTCGTCAAAACGGACCTCGTCCTCCGGTGCCGAGCAAGGGTGACCCACCAGAACCAGCTTCTGCCCGGGGCGGGCCACTCCCACCCGAGGCGGGGCGTCTCCCAAGCAGGCCACCACCGTCACTCCCATGCCGGTCTGGAGGGTGGGAATGTTGTCTTCCGTGCTGCCGGTGCAAGCATGAGCGGGAACGCCCGCCTCGGCAAGGGCCTGCCTCACTCCGTGAAGAAGGGCCTCCCCGGTGGGAAACCGTTCCACTGAAAGGGTATCCACCACCAGAATCGGCTCCCCTCCCGCCGCCAGGGCCTCCATCAGCGCCACTCGGGCGCAGCCGTACCCCACCACCTCCGGAGGGCAGGACACCACGTCTCCTGGCTTGGAACCAATCCCACCCAGGGAGTCACAGGCCACCAGAAAACCATTCCCAGCCCCCCGGGGACGGAGCCACACAATGTCCCGCAGCGAGGCGATGTGGAAAGGAGGAATCATCGGTGTGGCACAACCCAGCAGGTGGCAGCGGGGGTCAGGAGCAGCGGCATTCACCGCCGTTTCCCGATGATACACCGATCCGCCATATCCCCGGATGTCGAGACAGCGGGTCCTCCTTCACCCGGTTCTCCTTCCATGAGCCTCTCTTCTCATCGCCAGGAATCACAATAAAATCCGCCTGTTGATCGCGTTGCTGGCGGTGCGGGAGTGGGGTAGGATGGCCCACGGATTTTCCGATGACGGAGGTGTTCCCGGTCTTGCCCCGTTTCGCCTGCCTCCCCTTTCGGCATTGCCGGTGGGCTCTGGTGTTGCCCCCCTCCTTGGGATTGATGGTCTTGCTGGCCTCGGGGACGCCTCCCGCCCTCGCTCAGGCCCCCTCCCAAGAGAGCGCGGCGGATCCCGGGCTGTTGAAGCTGCGCCACGCCGAATTCATGATGGAGCAGGGGCAGTGGTCAGAAGCCCTGGCCACCTACAAAGAGGCGGAATGGCATTTCTCTGAGGGTTCGGCGGGGATGCAGAGGGCCAAGGCCGGCCAGGCCGCCGCCCGCGCTGCGATGGGGGGAAAGAGGCAGAGGGCGTCTGTTCCCGGGCCCCTCCCCGGCGTCCCACCTGCTGCGGTTCCCCCCATCCAGCCCGCCAAGACCCCGCCAATCCTCCCCAGGTCGGAGGCAACTCCCGCTGGGGTCGTCCCTCCCCCACCTGCGGCGACTTCCCACAGAACGGCCACCGCCCCAGCCGCCTCTCCCCTCACCCGTCCACCTTCTCCGCCGGGCCCTCCGGAAGGAGACCCCGCACCTTCTCCATTCCGGCCCCCGCCCCCGGTGGTGGACGAGGCGTCCGGGCCCTCCTCAGCGGTTTCTGAGCGGCCGCCGCCCGCTGCGGATTCCCCCGCTTCTTCACCCCTTCCCAGGGGTCTGTCCTGGGCTCTCGCCACCTTGGTGATCGCCGGGGTGGTAGGGCTCTCCCTCCGAAACAACTCGGCGTTTCTCCTCTGGTTTTCACGATTTTCTCGGCAAAGGAAGTGGATGGGACTGGCGGGATCCTCCCTGGCCCGTGCCGACTCCTTGGGCCCCGGTCAGCCCGAGGTCACCCGGCAACGAGCCTGGCTGGTCATCGCCTCTGGCGATCTGTCTGTGGAGGGCCGGAGCCTTCTGAATCGGGCGGTGGAAAGCGGTCAGGATCCCTCTCTGATAGGAGCGGTGGCCTCCCTCTATCGCTCCAGAGGCCTGACCGACGAGGATGCCCGCAAGATCCATCAGCGTCATGTCCAGGTGGAGCCGGACAACCCTGATGCCTGGGAAGCCTTGGAAACGTGCCTGGCCCCGGAGGATTCCGTCGGCCGCCTCCACGCTGCCCGCAGGTTGGTGGAGTTGGGCCGGCCCGACACCGACCGCCTGCTTCGATGTGCCCTGCCGGAAGCCCGAGCCAGCCGCATCTCTCCTCAGGCCCGGGCCCTGTACCGAGACGCTCTTTGTCTGCCCCCCACACCTGCTTCCGAATCGCGACGGAGAGATCTCCTTTCCCTCCTGGTCCCCCTGTATCTGGCCCACAACCTGCCCGGAGAGGACGCCCTGGCCGTGTTCCAAGCTGCCCTGGATTCCCTGGAGGACGGCGTCGCAGAGG
>CAYRTW010000423.1:0-2498 GCA_964426935.1 uncultured Rickettsiales bacterium | reverse complement strand
ACCTCGATGGCCTCACCGACCCTCCCCTGGTCTTCCAGAGAGGCCAGGCGCTGGCGCAGGGAGACCTCTGATGGAGAGTCCTCCGGGCTGGCATGAACCGCGTCAGGGACGGTGTCGTGGGGAGAAGAGGAGAGGAGGGGAGTGCCACCGCTGCCTTCTGAGGATGGCGGGGGCGGTGGATCGCCGTGATGGGGGCGGGGTTCGCAGGCAGGGGGAGCGGGGAGTTGAGGGACCAAGGCTTCCGTGGACATCCTTCTCTCCTTTCACCTATACAAACGCCAGGGTGGGGCATGGATGACAGGGGACGTGAAACTTTTTGTAGAAACCCATGGGAATGAGTGGCAATCACCCCTCCCGGACTCTCCCTCCGCCGAAGCTCCATGCTACCCTGGCTCCGCTGCGGGGGCCCACACCCCCCAACCACCCCCACGCTCCGTGACAACCTCCCATCGTCGACAGTCCCGGCCAGAACCCGGAGACTGCACCACCTCCAAGGGGTCTCGGAAACCGAGCAAACAGGTAATCGCGGGGATCCGCGTAGAATCATTGAAGAAATCCGGCTCGATCACCCGATCAACCGGCCCATCCGGTGCTCCTGAAGGGGGGGGCTGCCCGAGGTAGTGCAAAACCACCTCGGAATCCATCAAGAACACTGGACTTTTCAGGGGGCCTGCCGCAGACCCCCTTCCCCGCTTTAGGGGGATTGAAACACGATCTCGTAGTACTCCTCATCGGCATACAGCACGATGTGAGCCGCAGACCCCCTTCCCCGCTTTAGGGGGATTGAAACTAGAAAGAAACGGTGCCGCAGGTGAACTCACCGGCGCCGCAGACCCCCTTCCCCGCTTTAGGGGGATTGAAACTCAAGATCTGCCATGACCACAAGCGTTCCGGCCGCATGCCGCAGACCCCCTTCCCCGCTTTAGGGGGATTGGAGTATCACACAAAATATATACTTGATTTAGTATAATTTTTTTGTATACTCCTCTCATGCCCCGCCCCACACCCCAATACCTCCCCCGAAATCCAAACCAACTCGACCTGGTCTACGGAGACATGGACCGCCAGGTCCCCAAGGACCACCTGGCCCGCTGGATCTGGGCCGAATTGAGCACCCTGGACCTGTCCCTGGCGGAACGACGCACCTCCCATCTGGGGCGCCGAGGGGTGGATCCACGGGTCAAGCTGGCTGTGTTGGTGTATGCCTCCTTACGGGGGATGCACTTTGGATCCGAGATCAGTGAAGCCCTGCGCATGGATGTCGCCTTCCGATGGCTGGCGGGGGGAAGGACCCTGAGCGACGAGACCCTCAACCGATTCGTCCGGGAAAACGGGGAGGTGTTTCTCTCGATCCACCTGCAACTTTGGAATACCTGGACGGTTGTGTTCCATTTTTCAGCCAGGAAGACCCCTCCCAACTTGTAGCTCGTCAGGTCTTCCCGTGAAGGGAACGCACCCCCATCCAACCCCCATCCCGCGTCCATATCCCTCTGCGCCCCCTGCGCCTCTGCGCGAGGAAAAGAAGTGAAACAAGCCGCCCCCTCCCTTCCCTGACCCCGCCTTCCACACCATATTGGGGAAAACGGACCCTCCATGCCCGACCTCCCCCTCCCTCTCCCCACCGTGCTCTACGATGGCCACTGCGTCTTCTGCCGGCGGTCGGTGCAGCGTCTTCAGCGGTGGACCCCTCCCGGTCGGTTTGCCTGGGTGAGTTTTCGAGAGGAAGGTGTCCTGGAGGGGTTGCCCCAGGTCAGCGCCCCCGAATGCGAAAAGGCCCTGCAATTGGTGACTGTGGAGGGCGAAGTGTTGGCGGGGATGGCAGCGGTGGTGGAGGTGTTGAAGGTGAGGTGGTGGGGAAGCATTCTTCGGTGGATCTATCTGTTGCCGGGAATCGGTATCATCCTGGACGCGGTATACACCTTCATCGCCCGCAACCGGTTTCGCATCGCCGGCAGGGACGCCTGTGAGGGAGGGACCTGCGGGATCCACCCACCGCCATGAGTGAAGAGCTTTCGACCAACGGTGCTTCGTTTCAGCGGTTGACCGCGCAGGGTGGGACGCAAAAAGTGAAAAGTTGCGTCTGGTTGGGAATCCTCATGGCGGTGCTGACCTGGGTCCCCTCGGTGGTGTCGGCTGGGGACCCAGCTTTGGAGGAAGCGTGGAGGAACAGAAACACGGCATCGGGATCCCAGGAGGCCATCGCCATCTGGAGGGCCGCTTCTCAGGGGAAGGAGGCGTCTCCCCTGACCTTTGAGAGGCTGGGCCGGCTGCGCTTTGCCCACGTGGAGAGGTTCGTTTCTGAGGGCTCCCCGGAGAGGCGGATTCAGTACGAGGCCTGTGTTGCCGATGGGCTGCGGGGCCTTCGCGTTTTTGGGGGAATGGGAGAGGGTCCCACCACCATGGCCGAAGTGGATGAGGGTCGCAGCCGCATCCCTCCCGCCGCGACGGGCATCCTGTACTGGACCACCCTGTGTTACGGAAACACCATCCCTCGCCTC
>CAYRTW010000422.1:0-2530 GCA_964426935.1 uncultured Rickettsiales bacterium | reverse complement strand
CCCGACGACGACTCCTCCCCTGTTGCCGACGACGAGTCCACCCCCGGTGCCGACGACGACTCGTCCCTCCCCGTAGACGACACCACGCCCGCCCCCGATGACGATTCCACACCCATTGCCGATGATGACTCCACCCCCCTTCCCGACGATGACGTGACCCCCGCCGACGACGACACCACCCCTCCCGATCCCGACGAACTGGCCATGCGGATCGAGTTGAGCTGGACCACCACCGGGGATGATCTGGATCTCCACCTGGTGCGAGGAGCCAATGAGGTCGAGGACGACGTAAACGATTGCTACTACTACACCTGCACCACCGAATACTGGGGAGACTCCTTGATCGATTGGGGAGACCCAGGCGATATCGGCGACGATCCCGAACTGGTGGAAGACGACATCCTCGGCACCGGACCGGAAGCCATCGAACTTCCCATCGCCGAGGCGACCTACTACACGGTATGGGTCCACGACTACTACGCCACAGAATACCTCCCCGCCAATCCCGCCACTGTTTCAGTCTGGGTGGAAGGCTCCTTGATTGGAACGGTGAATTTCGACGTGGTCGGGGAGGATTCCTATACCGAGGTGATGAAGGTCGCCTTCCCCAGCGGTGTGGATACCTGGTACATCCCTTGATCTGGGACTCGCGCGCGTTTCCAAAAAGGAAAAATCCTGAAGGAAATAAACAACATGCGTCACATGCTCTCCATTTTGACTCTTCTAGCCCTTCTCGCTTCCGGCTGCCTCCCCGGACGCACCAACGACCCCTATGGGGATGATGACTATGGAGACGACGACAACGGGGACGACGACAGCGTGGGGGATGATGACGACGTCACCGCAGAGGATGACGACGACAACGACGCAACGACGGACGATGACGACGCCACATCAGACGACGACGCCACCGCAGCGGATGACGACACCACCCCGGTTTCCGATGATGACTCCACGCCCATTTCCGATGATGACTCCACCCCTCCTCCCGACGATGACACCACTCCGTCGGACGACGACAGCACCCCTCCTCCGTCAGAGCCGGGCCTGTTCGTTGAACTGAACTGGGACGTTGCCGGGGATGACTTCGACCTGCACCTGGTGCGCGGCGCTGGGGTGGTGGAGGACTCGGAAGAGGATTGCTACTACGCCAACTGCACCGGCAGCCTGGCAGCCAACCCCGATTGGGGAGAAGCGGAGGAGGAGGAGGACAATCCCGCTCTCATCGAGGACGACATCGAAGGGAACGGCCCTGAGCAGGTCCAGATTCTGGAGCCCGAGGACACGTTCTTCACGGTATGGGTCCACGACTACCCAGGCAGCACCTATGAAGAGGTCAACGAGGCGGTGGTTTCGGTATGGGCCTATGGGGAACTTCTGGGTACCCGCAGCTTCGACATCACGGGGGAGGACACCATCACCAAGGTCGTCCGCATTACCTATCCCACTGAAGCGGTGGTGTGGTCGGTCCCCTGAGAGGGGTGCCCCGGGGAGGGAAGGGGCCGAGAGCGGGGCCAGGGGAGTCCCGAGAATGTTCCCCGAGGAACATTCCTGAAGCGATTGATTCGTCAATCATTCGTCAACGTGATTGCCGGGGGCGATTCAGGTCCGGTACCATGCCATGCCACCTCGTCACCGGGCTACCGGGGTCTCCGCTGCCGGTCGGTGGGGACTCCTGGGAGCATGGTCGTCTTTGGTTCTGCCTGCCTACATCCTCGCCACTGAGAGGCGAATTTCTCCGCTGGGAGATCCGGTAGGGGATTCCCCCATCCTGGGCCGTTCCCTCAGGGAGTGGCAGGACGAGGCCCTGACCCGGGTGGGGTTTGGGGCGCAACGCATCGAATCCGTTTCCCAAGTGACTGGATTTCCTTGCCTGTTGATGGAAGACGATCTGTTCGTCACCCGACAATTTCTCAAGGAATTTTTGACCCGAGCAGGGCAGGGCGGGGCTCAGGCCGGCCTGGCTGACTGCGAATACCTGAAGACCTCCCATCCCCTCCAGGAGCTTCAGGAGGCCACCGACGGGGAGACTTCAGGGAAGGTCTATCGGCTGTGGCGCCTGCAGGATCGGGCGGATCGGGACCGCCTCGGCCAGTTGCCCGCCCGATTGGTACCCTCCAAAGAGATGGTAAGGGAGATCCCCGTTCCCCATGGGTTCCGAGGCAAGGGGGAAGCGCGCAAGACCTCCCTGACCACCCGGCGGGCCATGCACATCCGCCACTGGATGCACATCCTCCGGGCCAACCTGGACACCATCGCGGGCACCATCCTGGAAGCGTGGCAGGAGCGCCCCCTCCGCACCCTCCTGCGTGTCCTTTTGGACCGCACCTTGTTTCGCTTCGGCAATCGGCACCTCTCCCGCATCGGAAGGGGATGTGAGATCCACCCTACCGCCGTCATCGAAGCGTCGCGCTTGGGAAAAGGGTGCAAGATCGGCCCCTATGCCGTCATCCAGGGTTCGGTCCTGGGGGATGGAGTGGTGGTGAACGCCCACGCCCAGGTCGGGTTTTCGGTGATGGGAGACCATGCC
>CAYRTW010000421.1:0-2547 GCA_964426935.1 uncultured Rickettsiales bacterium | reverse complement strand
AAGCGCTTCCTCAGGAGTGACCGGGAAGGGGGTCGGGTGGGGCAGCATCATGAAGGTGTCGGTCAGGGGCCCCGGGCGCAATGACAAAAACTCCGCCCACAGATCCGGTTCCACCATCTGCTCCCTCCATTGCAAGGCGGATCCCACCAGGGCCTCTACGACGGGATGGCTCCACCACCAGGGATTGAGGCGGGGTTGGGCCAGGGCTTCAAGTCGCGCCTTGACTTGTCGGGGAGAGAGGGGGGGCAGGGATGGGGGAGAACCAGGCAAGGACACTTTTCTTCCTACCCTCCATTGGGGGCATGATGACACGATGACCTGGCGATCCGAAGGCCCCCGTTGGAGGGATTCCCTCCGAACCCGAACGCTGACCTCCCTGGTTCGCGCTCATCAGCATCTGTCCCCTCAGGAAATCCAGTGGGAGGGGCTCTCCCTGAACGTCCCTGTGGGTGTGCTCTCTCCCTCTCCGTTCATGGGGGTCTCGTTCGCCCGATTCCTATGGGATTTCGCGGAGATCGAGGCAGGACAGGAGGTTCTCGACCTGGGATGTGGATCGGGAGCCCTGGGGATTCTCGCCGCCGGAAGGGGGGCCCATGTGGTCTCCACCGACCTGGAACCCGAGGCGGTTCGCTGTGCCCTCATCAACGCCAAACGTGCCGGTCGGGTAGTGGATGTGCGGGAGGGAGACCTGTTCGATGCCGTCCCGGGAATGCGCTTCCACCGGATCCTCTTCAACGCCCCCTTCCACCTTGGCGAGGGGCGAGACTCCCTGGATCGAGCCTTCTACGGCGGAAAGAGGGGGGAGGTCCTCACCCGGTTTCTGGCGGGACTCTCCCTTCACCTTCACCCCCAGGGAGACGCCCGGCTCCTGGTGGGACGCAGGGACACCGAGTCGCTCCTCCCATTTCATCTTGCCCGGAACAAGTTGGAGGTCATTTCGTCCAGGACGCGATGGATCCCTCTGGTAGGAGAAATCTCCGTGCTCCGCATCCGCCCTGTTGAAGGTATCGAACCTCCGATGCGTTCTTCTCTGTGAATTTCTCCCTTTACCTGGAATTGACGCGGAGCGTACTATCTCGCGCTTTGTGGCTCCGTGCCACACCCTTCACCGGAGCAGGGCCATGCCTATCCCCCGCCTCCTCACGGCCTCTTCCCTCGCCGCCTTCCTGGTCACCTCAGCCAGCCTTCCCGCCTTTGCGGGAGGAACCGCTGGGGTCATGGAGTTGACTGGGGGAGGCAAAAATCTCACCAAGAACGTGGTCGTCAACCTGACCTCCCTCATCTCTTCCGAGGTGGACATCCAAGGGGGCTTTGACTTCTCCATGCAGCACGGGGCTGGAGAGTTCAGCAATGGCTGCCCCGCCGACGTTAACTGCGTCAAGACCTTCGGCCAGACCAAGAAATACGCCAAGGTCATCGCCGGGTCTGCCATCAGCGATGACGGGAAGACCATCGCTCTGAAGCTTCGTCTGGTGGATGTGGCTCAGGGCAAGGTGGTGCGCGAAATCTCGGCCACCGTTCCTGCGGCGCCCGACAAACTGGTGGACGCCATCCCCGCCGTGGTTACCGAACTTCTGACCGGTAAATCCGCCCCCACCGCCACTCAGGCCCAGGCGGAACAGCAGAAAAAGGCCCAGACTCCCCTTCTCGCCGTCACCAACGAGGACATCTTTGGCGACGAGGACGAGGACGAAAAGCCCAAGAAGAGTGCCCCCCCTCCCAAGGCCAAGGCCCAAGCAGAAGAAGAGGAGGACCCCTTCGGCCTGGAAGGAAAGATCAGCGACAAGGACGTGGCCAGGAGCGAGGACGAAGAGGAGGACGAAAAGCCTTCCCGCAAGGCCACCCCAGCCCGGGGACGCGACGCTGACGCCGAAGAAGGGGACGACGAAGACGAGGTGGACGCCCGCATCGCCGCTGAAGAGAAGGCCGACGAGGATCGCCAGCGCAAGGAGGCTGCTCGCAAGGCGGAGGAGGAAAGGCAGCGTAAGGAATCCGCCCGCCGTGCCCAGGAGGAGAAGGATCGTCAGGAGGCATCTCGACGAGCCGAAGAAGAGAGGCAGCGGCAGGAAGTGGCCCGAAAAGCTCGGGAGGAAGAGGAGCGTCAGGCGGCTGTCCGCAAGGCCGAAGAGGAGAGGCAACGCCAGGCGAGCGCCCGCAAGGCGGAGGAAGAGCGTCAGAAGCAGGAATCCGCCCGTGCCGCTGAAGAGGAGCGTCGTCGCAAGGCCGCCGCCCTCGCCGCCGCTGAGGAGGAGGAGGAAGATGACGAGGAGTTGACCATTGAGATCACCAGCTCCAGCACCATCGAACTCTCTGATTCCAGCAGTGCCTCCAAGAGCTCCAGCGGTTCTGACAGCTCCCGCTTTGATGAGAGTTCCGACTACACCCCCTCCTCCCGGGTCACCGTGAAGCCTTCCTCGTCGAAAGCCACCGATGAGGACGAGGACTACACCCCTTCCTCCCGCTCCACCGCCAAGGCGTCGGCCTCTGAGGATGAGGACTACACCCCTTCCTCCCGCTCCACCGCCAAGGCGTCTTCATCCGATGACG
>CAYRTW010000420.1:0-2567 GCA_964426935.1 uncultured Rickettsiales bacterium | reverse complement strand
CTTGCTACCGATGATGCGAGTGCTCTCGATGAGGGCGAAGCTCTTCAAAACTCCCCGGGCGGCACCCGGGGCCACCACCGGCCCGGAACTCACCGAGCCGTCGGCAGCATGAACCTCCTTGGGTTCTAAGAGGGTGTAGCCGAATAATCAAGGCGCCCCCAGCCGTCGCGCCAGCATCCAGACCAGGGCAAGCCTGACCCAGGCGAGCGAACTCGCCGGAGACGGCTCGTAGTCCTTGCTGAGGCGGCGGTATCGGCCCAGCCAGCCGAAGGTGCGCTCAACGAGCCAGCGCTATTTGATGCAATCGCCCTGGCCATCCCCCCTGTCCTCCTTCCCCTCCCCGCTTGCCGTTGGTATCTTGCCCGCCCCGATTCGGGAACTGCTCCCGGTTCAGGGGCCTTGGAGGGCCATCCGTGGACCACAGACGCCGCGCCGTCATCACTGGCATGGGCGTGGTTGCTCCCCATTCTCCTTCGGTGGACGGGCTTTTCGAGGCCCTTTGCCGGGGAGAATCGGCGGTGGACCACATCCGCAACTTCGACCCCATCGATCACCCCACCCGCATCGCCGCCGAGGTGCGCTATGGGGTGGAGGTGCCCGCCAAGGTGGGTCCCTACCGCATCCACAACCGTTCCTTGCAGTTCGTGGTCCACGCGGGAAGAGCAGCCCTGGCTCAGGCGGGGCTGACGGAAGATGATGGGGGAGACCCCTCCCTTCGCGCCGTCTACCTGGCCACCGGGATCGGTTCTGCTTCCCTCAAGCTCTTTGGGCCTCCCTCCCTGCGGGTGTGGGGAGACGAGGCCGATTCCTACGCCTCGGATCTCTCCGCCTTCTATCAGGAACTGGCCTCCTCCCCGGAAGCCCTGGAGTTTGACGAATACTACCTGGACACCGCCGCCCCCGCCTTGGGGGTGATGCTGGGGGCAGGGCAGGTCTACAACACCGCCTCGGCCTGCGCGTCGGGCTCCCATGTCCTGGCAGATGCCCTCCAGATGATCCGTCGGGGGGAGGCCGAGGTGTTGGTGGTAGGGGGAGCCGGCAGCCCGGTCACCCGCACCATGATCCCCGGCTTTGCCATGCTCCAGGCCCTCTCCCGGCGCAACGACGACCCCAAGGCGGCCTCCCGACCCTTCGACGCCGAACGGGACGGGTTTGTGATGGGAGAGGGAGCGGGAATCCTGGTGGTGGAGTCCTTGGACCACGCCCGGAGGCGGGGAGCCACCATTCAGGGGGAGATCCTGGGAGCGGGAATCGCCACCGACTCCTATCGCCTTACCGATCCCCACCCCGAAGGAGAGGGGATGGCCTCGGCCATGGGGAGGGCCCTGAAGGACGCCGGAATCGCCCCTGACCGGGTGGACTACATCAACGCCCACGGCACCTCCACCCCCATGAACGACGCTTCAGAGACCCGGGCCATCAAGCAGGTGTTCGGAGAGGCGGCCTACCGGATCCCCATTTCCTCTTCCAAATCCATGTTTGGCCACCTCATCCACGCCGCCGGCTCCACCGAGGCTATCGTCTGCTTGAAGTCGATCCAGACGGGACGAATCCATCCCACCGTGAACCTCACCTGTCCCGATCCCCTCTGCGATCTGGATTACGTGCCTGAAGGGGAGAGGCTCAGGGACGTTCGCATCGCCGTCAACAATTCCTTCGGCTTCGGCGGGCAGAATGTCTCGCTGGTGCTGGGTCGGTACGAGGAGTAGTGACCATGGCCACCTCCCCCCTGCGCGTTGCCATCACCGGCCTGGGCGTACAGAGCGCCGCTGGCTTCGGCCGCGAGCTTTTCTTTTCCGCCTTGATGGACGGCGCTCCCCGGTTCACTCCCTTTGCCCACCCCATGACCGGACTGGCCCCTGGGTTTGGAGGGTTGGCCGAGCCGGACAAGAAGCTCTTCCGCAGCCTGCCGGGGGCGACCTCCCTGCGCCCGGCCACCATGACCCGATACACCTACCTGTCCACCTTCGGCCTGGGGGACCTCCTCCGGGATTCTGGATTGCGGGTGGAGGACTGCCCTGAGGAAGAAGCTCGGCGGCGAGGGCTGTTCATCGGCAGCTACGTGAACCTCCCGGAAATGGACAAGTATGTCCAGATGGCCCATTTCGTAAGGGATCGAAAGGCCTCCTCCCATGGGGCCTACGCCATTGACGAAGCAAGGGTCATGGCGGGGATGAAAAAGTTTACGGGTTTTGAATACTTGCGCTTGATGAACAACATGCCGGTGGCTCACGGTGGCATCATGGGACGCTGCAAGGGCCCCTGCAACACCTTCATGGGAAGTGGACAGGCGGCACTGCAAGCGGTGGGACGGGCCCTGTATACCCTTCAGGACGGAATGGCCGACCAGATGCTGGCGGGGGGAACCGGCTCGGCGGCGGTGGAACACTGCCTGATGGTGAGGGGATACCTGGGGCAACTGGTCCCCCTGGGAACGGACCCTGCCCTGGCCTCTCGCCCCTTCGACCAGGACGCCTCGGGCATTGTACCCGGAGAGGGCTCCGCCTTCGTTCTTTTGGAAACCGCGACCCGCGCCTCCTCCCGAGGGGCCCGGGTGAGGGCCTGGC
>CAYRTW010000419.1:0-2597 GCA_964426935.1 uncultured Rickettsiales bacterium | reverse complement strand
CTTTGGTCACCTCCTCGCCTTTGGCCTGGGGGGAATCTATGTGGAGTTGATGAAAGACGTGGTGTTTCGCCTCCTCCCCATTACCGATCAAGACGCGTCGGAGATGGTGCGGGGAATCAAGGGCTGGCCCCTTCTCCAGGGGATGCGGGGCGAAGCGGGGGTGGAGGTCTCGGTGCTGGAAGAATCGCTGATGCGCCTCTCCCAACTGGTGATGGATTTTCCCGAGATCGCCGAAATGGATCTGAACCCTTTCATGGCCCATCCTGCGGAGGGGAGGTCGCGTGCGGTGGATGCCCGGGTCCGCCTGAAGTCCGGTGACTGATCCGCCCGTCCGGTCGATCCGCCTTCACAAGTGGCTTCCCCGCTGTGGGTTTGGGGGCAAAGCCGTGGCCGAGAGCCTGATTCGGGCCGGACACGTCTCCATCAATGGCCTGCCCTGTCTCTCCATCTCCCAGGCCATCGATCCCTCTGCGGATGAGGTGACGGTGGACGGGATTCCCCTGCAGGCGGTGGCGGCCTTCACCTGCATTCTCGCCCACAAACCCAAGGGGTGCGTCACCACCACCCGGGATCCCGAGGGAAGGCGCACAGTGTTCGAGCTCCTCCCCGACTCGGGGCTTCCCCGCCTCTTTCCAGTGGGAAGGTTGGACTACAACTCGGAAGGAGCCCTTCTCCTCACCAACGATGGGCGTCTCGCCCGCTCTCTTCTTCATCCCCAATATCATGTGTCAAAGGTGTATCACGTAAAACTGCGTGGAATAATTTATGATACAGACCCTGGGCTGGAAAAACTGCGACAGGGAGTCACCCTGGAAGACGGTCCGGTGGCTCCCACTCCCGTTCGCGTCGTCGCCTTGCGGACCCGGGCGACCTGGGTCGAAATCATCCTGACCGAAGGAAGAAACCGTCAGGTGCGGCGGATGTGCGCCGCCATTGATCGACAGGTAGTGAAGCTCCGGCGGGTGGCCATCGGACCCTTGCTTCTGGAGCCCCTGCCCTGCCGGGCGTGGCGCTTCCTGTCCGCAGACGAAGTCTCCGCCCTGTATCAAGCCTCCACCGGCTGCCCCCCTCCTTCCTCCTGGAAGGCAGCCTTCGTCCCCGGTCAGGAGGTACACTACAGCCCGAGGTTGCGGGGGCTGCCGGGGATCCCTGAGTTTCTTCCCTCCCTTCCCTATCCCTATGAGTCCTGAAACACCATGGATGCTTCGCTCCGAATCGCCTCTCTGATCCCCTCAGGAACCGATATTCTCGCCGCCCTGGGGTTGACTCACGCCCTGGTGGGAGTGTCACACGAATGTGATCATCCCGATGCGACAGGAAAACCTGTACTCACCTCTTCCATCATTCCAAAACCCGCCATAGACGGAGCAGGGCCGACTCCCCAGGAGGTTGATCGGCTGGTGGTGGACGCAGTGAGGGCGGGGGAAAGCCTGTATCACACCCACCGTTCCCTGCTGCATTCTTTATCTCCTACGGTCGTTCTGTCTCAAGATGTGTGTGACGTATGCGCGGTCAACGGAGAGCAGGCTGCCTGTGATATTCCCCTTGGCTGCCAACTGGTGATGCTCTCCGCCATCTCCATCGACGGCCTGTATCAGGATCTGCGCCGAGTGGGGGAGGCCACATCCACCCTTCCCCAGGCAGAGGCGACCATCACCCAGGTGTCACAGCGGTTGGCCGCCGTGGAGCACGCCGTATCGGGAAGGGCGAAGCCAAAGGTGCTGACCTTGGAGTGGGGAGATCCACCCTTTCTGGGAGGCCATTGGGTTCCCGAGCTGGTGGAGAGGGCGGGAGGAACCCACCTTCTCTCTTCTCCCGGATCGGCCTCACGCCGGGCCACCTGGGAGGAGATCGCCTTGGCCGATCCCGACATCCTGGTGTTCATGCCCTGTGGATATCACCTGGAAGAGGCGGCGGTTGAGGCATCTCAATGGGTCACGCGCCCTGAAATCGCCGGGTTGCGGGCGGTGAAGGAGGGGCGTTTATGGATCACCGACGCCACCGCCCTGTTTTCCCGCTGCACCCCCATCGTCGCCCGAGCCGGTGAGATCCTGGGGGGCATCTTCCATCCCGGGGTCCTGCCCGCGCCCCTGCCCCACGAGGCGCGCCTCTTCTCCCACACCCCGGTGCTGTGATGGCCGGTCCCGAGTTGCACCCCACCCGCGCCCATCTCCTGGTCTGTGTCAGCGGGAGCTGCACCGTCCGGGGAAGCGGTTCCCTGTATCAAGCCTTGTGGCAGGCCATGGAGAAGGAGGGGTTGGCCTACTACCAGCGGGGGGGAAGCGTGAGGTTGTCAGAATCAGGATGCCTGGGAGCCTGCTCCTACGGCCCTACCATTGCCTGTTACTTCAAGAAGAACGGGATGTTGCATGAAGCATGGTACGCAGGAATGAGCACCGCCTCCGCCCTTCAGGTTGCCCGCGCCGCAGCCAGCGACGGCCCCCTGCCCACGGCAGGGAGGTTTGGTGAACGAGAGTAAGGAGTTGCTCCCGCCGCCCATCCCCCCATCTCCCCACCCGACTACACACCCGCCCAAGTCGGCCCGCCCCCGCATACGGCAGGGTGCGGTACCAGCGCTGTTGCCCGCATCCACCCTG
>CAYRTW010000418.1:0-2601 GCA_964426935.1 uncultured Rickettsiales bacterium | reverse complement strand
GACCGGCACACGCTTACCGACGGGACCGGCCCGACGCTCAGCGACCTCATTATGGTTCAGCGTGGCATCGCCACCGGCTGCAACAAGTTCTTTGTTCTCGAACGCGCCGAAGCCAAGCGCCGCGGCCTCCCCGCTAGATATCTGCGCCCGATCTTGCCCAGCCCGCGCCACCTCAAGGCCACGACCATTGACGCGGACGCCGACGGCTATCCGCTGATCGACCGCCAGCTCTGCGTCATCGACTGCGACTTGCCTGAGCCGATGGTCGAGGCGAAGCACGCGGCTCTATGGGAGTACCTGCAAACCGCCCACGCGCTCGGCATCATGGACGGCTACCTCGTCGGCAAGCGAAGCCCGTGGTACAAGCAGGAACGGCGCGAACCCGCCCCGTTCCTTTGCACCTACATGGGCCGGGGCTCAGCCGACAAGCAACCGTTCCGGTTCATCTGGAACCGTTCTCAGGCTATTGGAACCAACCTATACCTCATGCTCTACCCGAAGAGCGGCCTAGCGCGGATGTTGCGCGACCACGCCGACCGCACTGCCGACGTCTTTGCCCTGCTCGGGCAGGTGACCGGCCACGAACTCCGCGGGGAAGGTCGGGTCTACGGCGGCGGCCTGAACAAGATCGAGCCGAGCGAACTCGGGCGGATATCTGCGGCGGCATTCGTCGAGCGCTGGCCCGAACTTCGTTCCGCAGTGCAGCGACAGGGAGATCTCTTCGGTGAAATGCTCGGCCGAACGGGCGCCTAACCGGAGCGTCAGGCGTCGCAACTCGCATCGGCGCGTACCTAGGAGGACTCCTCGGTGGGAAAGACCAGGCTCGAAGCGTTTAGCGATGGTGTTATGGCGATCATCATCACAATCATGGTGCTCGAACTGAAGGTCCCGCACGGCTCGTCGTTCGACACGCTAGTTCCGCTAGTTCCAGTCTTCCTGAGCTATTTGCTCAGCTTCCTATACGTTGGCATCTACTGGAACAACCACCATCACATGCTGCATACGTGCACGAGGGTGACAGGCGGGGTTCTGTGGGCCAATCTCCATCTCTTGTTCTGGCTATCTCTCCTGCCGTTTGCCACAGGCTGGATGGGCGAGAACCACTTTGCCCCACTTCCTACCGCTGTATATGGCGTCGTACTGCTCGCTGCCGCCATTGCATACTGGCTCCTACAGCAGTGCATCATCTCAGTCCAGGGCCACAACTCGCCGTTACGCCGTGCAATCGGCTCAGATTGGAAGGGGAAGCTCTCACCTCTCCTGTACGTCGTAGGCATCGTCCTGACATTCGTCCACACCGGGCTTGCACAAATCATTTATGCCGCAGTCGCACTCCTGTGGTTGGTGCCCGACCGACGCATCGAACGCTCGCTGCACGGCAACGCCTGACCCTTCCATCGAGCGGATGTCCACCGGCTCTGCGCCGGTCGGCCACCGCTCATGTCAAACGCCAGGCGTCGCAACTCGCAGCCCTGCAGCAACACTCCGTGTGATCCTCTCCATGGCGCTCAAGGCCGGGCCGTGGCAGCATGAGAGCCCGTCCCCCTGCCCAGAGCCCATCCATGCCCCGCCTACCCCTCCTCCTCCTGGTTCCCTGCTCAAGCCTTCTCTTCTCTTCCCAGGGCAGAGCCGCCACCACCGAGGAGGTGCTCTTGGCGGCGGACCTGGATCCGGCGGCGGTCACCGGGCTGGCACCGGTGGGGGATCCCGACGTGAACCTGGGGGTGCTCCCCTCCCTGGGGGCCTGGACTCCTTACTGGGGAAGCGATTTCGCCCTTTTCTCCACCGGGGTGGCTGCCGATCTGTTGAGCTGTGTAGACGCCGACGTGGGGGATGCGGGAGCGGATGGCGACCTGGGAGGACTGGAGTTCGATGCGGTGGTCCCCGATGGCATGTATTCCTTGGAGTTCTCCTCGTTCTTCCTGAGCCGGGAGTACCCCATCTTCGTCGGTTCCTCCTTCAACGACGCCTTCGTGGGAGAATTGACCTCGGAAGCCTTCACCGGAAACATCGTCCAGGACGAGTTGGGCAACCCGGTGGACGTCAACAGCGTCCTCTTTGACGTGACCGATCCTGCTGAATTGGTGGACACCGGCTTCGACTGCGGCAGCGGTGGAGGCGGGACAGGATGGATCAAGACGGTGGCTCCTGTGGTGCCGGGGGAGGTGATCCACCTTCGTCTCCAACTCGCTGACGCAGGCGATGGCATCTTTGACTCGGCCACCCTCCTGGACGGCCTGCAATGGAGCACCTTCGCTGCTGAAGCCCCTCGCACCGGGGATCCCGATGAGGACAAGGACGGAGAGGAGGGGGAAGACTTCGGGGGAACCGACTGCGACGACTCCGACCCTCTGGTGGGCCAGGACGCCGAAGAGGGTTGTGGGGACGGCCAGGACAGCGACTGCGACGGACTCCCCGATCCCATTGACCCCGACTGCGCCGCTGGGGACGACGATTCGGCTGGGGACGACGATTCGGCCGGGGACGACGATTCGGCCGGGGATGACGATTCGGCCGGGGATGACGACTCCACCCCTCCCGCCGACGACGACTCCACCCCTCCCGCCGACGACGACTCCACCCCTCCCGCCGACGACGACT
>CAYRTW010000417.1:0-2637 GCA_964426935.1 uncultured Rickettsiales bacterium | reverse complement strand
GAGTCGTTGTTACCGAATGGATCGGGAGGCAACGGCGAACCTGCTGGACGCCCTGGGCAACACCCGAGGCGTTTTTCTGGAGGCTGCCGACCAGGCGGGGATGGCCATCCGCCAATACCGGGAGGGGGGCGCCGGTCTCTCTGATGGCCTCGTCCTGATGGCCAGTGAACGAGAGTGAGCCTTGCCGTTGTTGACCTTCGACCGGAAATTGGCAAGGCAGCCTGATGCTGAACTGATGTGACGGGAATGGGCGCTGCCCAATGGGTCCCTGCATGAAGTTCTTCTCCCCAAGTGAAGCCTGAGGATCTGCCCCCTCCTTCCTCATCTTGCCCCTTCCTCCCCTCTCTCCCAGAATGACGGCGAGGAACCGCCCCCCATGCACTCCCGCCTGGCCCAAATCGCTGCCACCTACGGATGGTCGCCCGCCTGCGTGGCCGAGGTGGAGGCCTTTCTGGCGGCGGGGAGTTCGGGGAGTGAGCTGATCCTGACCGAGTCACCGGGGCCGGGAAAGCGCTATCGCAAGCAGGGGGTGATCGGCTCGGGGGCTACCGGAGAGGTGTTGCGGGTCCTGGATTCCCGTTTCGACCGGATGGTGGCCATGAAGGTTCTCCACGCCCATTGCATGGCCGAGGAGGCCTCTCGCACCCGGTTTCTGGGGGAGGCCAAAATCACCGCTCGCCTCACCCACCCGGGCATCGTGCCCGTTCATGATCGGGGGATGCTGGGGGACGGACGCCTGTGGTTCACCATGAAGGAGGTGCGAGGAAGGAGTTTGGATGAGGTCATCGCCGAATTTCACCAGGGGGGCGGTGAGTTCAGCCTGCGTCGCCTTCTCGATGCCTTTCAGCGGATCTGCGAAGCGGTGGCCTATGCCCACAGCAAAGGAGTGGTTCATCGGGATCTCAAGCCCCAGAACCTCATGGTGGGAGAGTTCGGCGAGACCCTGGTGATGGATTGGGGCTTGGCCCGGGAGGTCGCCCACTCCGGTCAGGATCCATCGGGAGGTCCCCAGCCCAAGGATGAGGATCCTGGCCTCACTCAACCGGGGGACGTGCTGGGAACCCCCGCCTACATGGCCCCCGAGCAGGCCCGAGGAGAGAGGGAGGGCATCGGCCTGCACACCGACGTGTATGCCTTGGGAGGCGTTCTCTACACGGTTCTTTCCGGGCGCCCTCCCCATCCCGGCAACCTGTGGGCGGTGTGGGCAAGGCTACGGCAGGGGGCAAGGGTGACTCCCCTGGTGGGTTCGGGAATCCCCACCGAGTTGGCGGCCCTGGCGGAGTGGGCCCTTTCCCCTCGATCCGAGGACCGCCCTCGGGACGCCTCGGTGGTGGCGGAGGCGGTGAGGGCATGGATTGAAGGAGCCCGGCGTCGGGAGAAAGCCTTGGAGGTGCTGGCCCAGGCGGTGGCCCTGGTTCCCCGCCTTCAGTCCCTCAACGAGGAGGCGGAGGGGCTGAAAAGGGAGGCGGGCCTGATTCTGGCGGGGCTTCGACTTACCGATCCGGTGGGGCAGAAGGCAGGAGCCTGGGAACTGGAGGATCGGGCGGCCCGGTTGGAGGACGAAGCCGCCCGGTTGGACGCCTCCTGGTTGTCCATTGTCCAGTCCTCCCTTCATCAGGAGCCTGAACTGGTGGAGGCCCATGCCTGGTTGGCCGGGTACGCCCGACAAAAAATGGAAGGGGCGGAGGCGGTGGGGGATCGGGCCTCCTCGCTTCGTTACGAGGCGATGCTGAGGGAGCATGATCGGGGGGAGCACACCTCCTTCCTGGCCGGTGAGGGGCGCCTGTCCCTGACGGTGCCCGGGGTGGAAGCGACCATCCGGGTGTTTCGGATGGACTCGGTGCAAAGGCGCCTGGTTCCAGTCGAGGAGGTGTGGTCGGGGCCCGCACCGCTGCGGGAGCTGCCCCTGTCCCGGGGGACCTGGCTTCTCCGGGTGGAGGCTCCTTTCCACGCCCCATCCATCGTGCTGGCCCGGGTGAGGCGAGCCCTCCTGGAGGAACTTCCTCCCCTCCACATGCTGCCAGAGGCCGAGGTGGGTCCTGACGATTGCCATGTACCGGCGGGCATTTGCGACGTAGGAGGAGATCGGGAAGCTCCCGACTCCCTGCCTCGGCGGACCGTGTGGGTGGAGGGGGTGGTGATGCGCCGCCATCCGGTCACTTGTGGGGAGTACCTGGCGTTTCTCAACGATCTCCTGGTCCAGGGAAGGGAGGAAGACGCCCTTCGGTTTGCTCCCCACGCTCGGATGGGGGGAGAGGGAGGGCCGTCCGCCCAGGCATTGGTGCGAAGCGAGGACGGCAGGTTCCAGCCGGATCCCCATCCTGGTGGTGTGAAATGGGAGGCTCCACTCCCGGCGGTGTTGGTGGATTGGTGGGGGGCCATGGCGTTCTGCGCCTGGGAAGCGGAGAGGACGGGAAAGCCCTGGCGCCTTCCCAACGAATTGGAATGGGAGAAAGCGGCACGAGGGGTGGATGGGAGAAAATTCCCCTGGGGAGATCACCCTGAACCCACCTGGGCCCGCACCCTGGATGGTACAGCGGAGACCCCCTCCCGAGTGTCGATTCATGCTCTGCCCACCGACGAAAGCCCCTATGGCGTCCGAGGTCTGGCGGGGAACGTGCGGGACTGGTGCATCAA
>CAYRTW010000416.1:0-2674 GCA_964426935.1 uncultured Rickettsiales bacterium | reverse complement strand
TGACGGTGGGCAAGAGCTGGGTGTGGAAGCCCCAGACCGGCCCGCGCATGGTGTGGATCCTGGAGGCGGACACCGCCCGGTTCGGTCCCCCTCCCACCCCGGTCAACGCCCAGATCCTCAACACCAGCCTCGATCCCTCCCTGACGGCTGCCCAGGCAGAGGCCCAGGCTCGGGTCCAGGCGGAGGCCTTCATGAAGGCGGAGTTCACCTCCACCTCCACCGGTCGCCCTCCCCAGAATCTGAGCGAGTGGCAGAGGGCCGGGGGCACCTTCCGGGTGGAGGCCGGCTGATCGGTTGAGAGGGGCGGGACCGTCGGGGGTGGCCATCCGTCCTCTCCCTGCGGTCTCGCCCCACCAGAGGAGGCTCAGCCTCCCAGGGCCCCCGACAGGCTCTTCCAGATGGCGAACCCTGCCGCTGCCAGGGACTCCCCGGCCACCGCTCCCGAAGCCAGGGGGACTATGTATCGCTCCCCCGTCGTAGCGTTCTGCTTCATCCACACCCAGGCGATCACCGCACCCAGGAAGAAGGCCAGGGAGTTGGCGAAGCTGACCACGAAGGCCAGCCCCAGCCCCATGGAGGAGGGGAGGAAGGGCCTGGCCTTGGGGAACAGGGCCTCCAGGACGGGGAGAAGGATGCCGATGAGCCCGCCGATCACGATGGCGTAGCGAGCACTCTCGGGGATGGTCTGGATGCCGGTGGAGAGGGCCTCGGCCACCGCGTACCACATGTTGGTAGCGGGGGGATTGAAGGCTTCCAGGGCCGCCTTGTTGGGGACCATCAGGTACCAGGCGGGAACCACCGCCACGACCCCGAAAAACACCCCGTAGAACTGGGCGAGGAACTGGCGACGGGGGTGGGCTCCCAGGAGATAGCCACTCTTGAGGTCGGTGAGGAGATCGGCGGACGAACCAGCGGCCCCGGCGGTGGTGCCGGCGGTCATCAGGTTGATGGTCTTGTCAGCGGGAGCCAGCACCGCGTACATGAACTGGGTGATTTTGCCCATGGCGCCGATGGGGGTGGTGTCGGTCTCTCCGGTGGCTCGACAAGCTACCAGGGCGAGGACGAAGGACATGGCCACCGAGAGCAGGCCCAGCAACGGGTTGATTCCGAAGGCCACCCAACTGATGGCGATGAGTCCCAAGGTGATGGGCACCCCTCCCATCACCAGCCAGGAGAGGGGGACTTCGATGCTGGACATGGGGTCACCTTTGCCCCCCTTCCCCCCTCTTCCCTTGCCGATCCCTGAGAACGCCCGGGCGATGGTGCGCCAGCCCAGGGCGAAGGAGGTCAGCCCCGAGGTCACCATCAGGGCGGTCCCCAACCACAGGCTCCAACGGGTCACCTTGACTGCCGCCACCGCCCCGTCATCTCCCAGGGCCACCTCCATGTGACCGACGAAGTTCTTGCCGGTGGCCACCCAATCCGGCAGATCCAGGATCATGGGAGTCAACACCATCCAGTTGATGACCGCTCCCAGGAGCATGGACACCGACACCCTCATCCCCACGATCATCCCGGCGGCAATGAGGAGCATGGAGGGCTCGAAGGCCATGCCCACCGTGGAGCCGGTGTAGACCTGTCCCCTCACCGTGGCCACCTTGAGGAAGCCCAACTCGATGGCCTCGGGGATGTATCCCAGGGAGCGCACCAGCCCCACCACTCCCCCGGCGATGAGAGTCCCGATGAGGGCTCGGGCTTTCTGTACTGCCTCCCGCCCCTCTGCGTAGAGGCTGCGAAGGGTCTCCGCGGCGGCGATGCCCGACGGAAAGGGAAGCTGTTCGGAGTTGATCATCTGTCGCTTCATGGGGATGGCCAGGAACACCCCCAGCATGGCCACCAGACCCACCCAGATTCCCACCGTCAGCCAGCCCATGCGATGAGCGTCCCCGCCGATGAGGAGCAGAGCTCCCACCGCCGTGGCCAGGGTCCCCCCGGTGGAGTACCCCGCCGCTGAAGCGGTGGACTGCATGCAGTTGTTCTCCAGGATGGTCATGCGGTTGCGAGTCAGGCCCACCGCCATGATGGCGTTCCAGACCGCGTAGGAGAGAACGCAGGCGGTGATGGCCACCCCGAAACTCCACCCCAGCTTCAAGGTGGTGTAGAGGTTGCTGATGGACATCAGCATGCCGATCACTCCCCCCATGAGCACCGCTCGAAGGGTGAGCTGGGGAGCATCGTCCCCTTGGTAATAGTGCTGGTACCAGGCGGCGTCCCTCTCCTCCTCGGGGACCTTGGACAGGTCAAAGGAGCCATCGGGGACAAGAGAGGGGGAAGACAGGATGCTCATGCGAGAGACCTCGGTGGAAGGGGGCGGTCGCCTCACCATTCCTGAGAGCCACACAGATAGCGGAGTCAGATGAAAGGGGCAATCGAGAGGGAGTCAAAGCCGTCCGGTACTGACTTTCCCCCCTCCTCCCCTTTCCATCGTTGACCCACACCCCCCTGTTGGTTACGGTGCCGCCTCCCTTCAGGAGATCCCTGCATGGCCCCTCCCCTCTCTTTTCTGCGACCCTGGCTGATGACCTTGGGCCTCCTGCTGGTGGAAGGATGCTCGGATTGGGGCGATCAACCCCCCCCTTCCGGGGCTGACAGCGACGACGATTCAGCCCAGGACGACGACTCCCCGGCGCGGACCGAAGACCACTCAGCCGCGCCGCCCGACGCACCAAGGCCG
>CAYRTW010000415.1:0-2735 GCA_964426935.1 uncultured Rickettsiales bacterium | reverse complement strand
TGGCGGACATCTCGTGGATCCCCAACGTGCTTATTCTCGACCTGCTCGGCTTTCCCACTGGCAACTACCCCGCAGACCGCCGGTGGCTCGCGACTGTCCGAGCCCGCCCAGCCGCCCGCATCGCGATCGGTACCAGCCCCCTGCGTCTGCCGGGTTGGCTGCTCCGCCTCATCGTTCGCCTCGGGAAGTCCCTCAGGGGATAAGTACACTTCCGATAGCGACTCTCACGTTTATCGAAGAGGCCGAACAGCTTTTTCTGTTGTGTCCCCTTGATTGATCCATGAAAGACGGCGCCCACAAGGGCAGGCCATTGACCCCGTAGATCCTCTTTGCTCGTCGCCTGGCGCCTCGAATGGGCATTGTACCGAGGCAGCAAATGCCCAAAGACCTGGTTTTCTTGGCAAATGCTGGCCTACGTACGAGCAAACGGATTGAATACTTCTATTCCGAGCGCATTGAAGTCAGCCACATTTCTGGTGACAATCGTCAGCCCATGCACTTTCGCGGTAGCAGCGATCATTGCGTCTTCATAGAGCGCATCGGACTTCTTGTGCATCAGTCGCGCCCAAGTCCTGAAGGTTGTCGCATCCATCGGTAAAACGTTATAGGCCCCTGTCACCAATTCCAGCCACGTCTCAATTTCGCCGGCTTTATCGGGGTCATGCTCTCGCGTCAACTCGATGCCAGCTTGTATCTCACCCAGGGTGACAGCAGACAAGTACAGTTGAGAATCATCCATCGATTCCACCCAGGCAACCACTCCACCGTGCGGGCGCCGCTTGCGCAACTCAGAAACCACATTGGTGTCAAGCAAGTACGCGCTCGTCACGGCATTGGCTCCACATTGCGGCGTTTCACTCGCCCTCGGGCTGGCACGATCAGGTCGGCACGGGCCTGGTCAGAGAGCAGCAGCTCCTTCAAGGAAGGTCGTGCTGCAGACTGCAAGCGTCGCCACTCTTGCACCGGTACCAGCACGGCTGCCTCAGCGCCTCTCCTGGTCACCATCTGCGGTCCTTCGGCGAGGCACGCATCCAGGAACTCGCTAAACCGCGCCTTCGCATCCTGGACTGGCCATGTACGCATAGCAACCTCAAACAAACTAGTTATATGACCAGTCTTTCACCATTTTCCACCCCTGTCAACAGCAACATGGAGCAGAAAGCGCCGATGTTGAGCGTTCGGCTTCATCGCCCATGCTCCTGCTCCGCCCCCCCGTTTTCATGGACACCCAGGAACCCTTATTCTGGGCCAGAGTGGATTGATCAAGGAGGAAGATTGGGGGGTGCCATGAAATGGATTTCTTCAAGGGATCGCGAGGTCCTCCAGAGCGACGGCAGAGCCAAGAGTGGGGCGGCCTGCCCCGGTCTCGGGGGCCAGCCAGAACCCGTCTTGCAATAGCTCGAAAACCAGAGCAGAAGTTCACTGGATAAATGGATTATTTTGGCGCCATGGCCCTGGCTCCGACCCAAATGCCCAACCCCCTTCCCCACGCCCTGTTCCTGCTGCGGAAATACCCACCCATCCACACTGGGGATGGGCTTCTGGTGCGGATCCTTGCCCGCCACCTGGCTCGGAAGGGGCATCCGGTCACCGTGGTCTGCACCGCCCCCAAGGAGGGCCCGGTGCGGGATCCGGGGATCCGATTGGTCACCCTTCCTGCGGGCCGGCCCATGTCCCTCACTCGAATTGGCATCCATTCCCTCGCCCTTGGGGAGGCTCTTCGTCATCCCGGAGGAGCCCTCCTCACCCTGGGAGGAGATCCCCTGCTCCTCCCGGTGATGGCGGCGGTGAAGGCCCGGGGGGGCTCCCTGTTTCACCGCACCTCTCTGATGGGCTCTGACGATGCCTTTACCCTCTCCCGGCGACGAGGTGGTCGAGCCGTCCTCCGCGCTTTGGCTCTCTGGAGGGGACAGATTTTGTGTGTCAGCGATGATTTCCGGCCTGGATTCGTCACATCCGGCATCCCCGAATCACGCATCCACTCCCTCCCTCCCTGCATCGATACCGACCGCTATCTCCCTGCTACTCCTCAGGAAAAATTCAGCCTTCGCCAGAAATTAGGCCTCTCTGGAAACCCTTTGTGGTGTTTTTTAGGAGGGGTGATTCATCGCAAGGGAATCGATTTATTGCTCCAGGCCTGGCCCCAGGTGATCCGGGCCCACCCCCGCTCCCACCTCCTCCTGGTCGGCCCCCACGACCCCCTCTCTTCCTTTGGCGCCTCCCTCGAGAAGGGTCTGGCCACCGCGAACCTCTCCGCCACGGTCACCTTCGCTGGTCAGAAATCCGATCCCTCCCCCTACCTGCGAGCGGCGGACGCCTTTGTGTTTCCCTCTCGGCAAGAGGGATTCGGCATGGCCCTGGCGGAAGCGATGTGTGTCGGAGTTCCTGCGGTCACCACCCGATTTACCGGCCTGACCGAAGCCCTGGGCCGCCCTGGGGAAGAGTTTCTGATGACCGAGTTGAACCCCGAGTCTCTGGCAGCGGGGATGCTGGCGATCATGAAGGATCCTGCCCTGGCCCATCGTCTGGCAAGCCACGGCCGCCCCTGGATCGAGGAGCGGTTCTCGGTTTCAGCGCTGGGGGACCGCCTTTCGGACCTGGTGAGGCGGGGAGGGGATCGGGGATGAGGAGAGGGCTCTTGCGAGGGGCTGCCACCTGAACCCGATGTCGATGGACTCGACCTACGACGCGGGCGGCGGGAAGTTTTTGTTGAAGGGATTCTCTCCCTGATTCCG
>CAYRTW010000414.1:0-2836 GCA_964426935.1 uncultured Rickettsiales bacterium | reverse complement strand
AGCGCCGCCATGGGCAGGTAGGACAGGAGGGGAGCCAGAGCCACCACCGCCAGGAGGATGACCAGGGCGTGGGTCATGGCCGCCACCGGCGAAGTGGCTCCGAAGCGAATGTTGGTGGCGGTGCGGGCGATGGCCCCGGTGGCGGCGATTCCCCCAAACCAGGGGGCGATGATGTTGGCGACACCGATTCCCAGGAGCTCGGCGTCGGGATCATGCTGGGAACCCGTCACCGCGTCGGCCACCACCGCCGACAGCAGGGACTCGATGGCTCCAAGGAGGGCGATGGTGACGGCTGCGGGGAAGAGCTCCCGGAGGGTGGCCAGGTCCAGGATCAGGGGAGAGCCGGAGGGTCCCGGAGCGGTCCAGGGGAGATGGAACCGGGGAGGAAGGGCGGGAATGCCGGCAATCCAGGTCCCCTCCACCTGGGTGCGGAACTGACTACCGATGGTGGCGACCTCAAAGGAGGGCATCCAGCGGTGGAGGAGGAAGGTGATTCCGGCCATCGCGGGGAGAACCAGCACTGGCGCGGGGATCCGGGTAATCCACCGGGGCACCAGGAACAGCAGCAGCAGGGTAGATACCCCCACGGCAGCATCGGCGGCGGAGGCCGTGGGGAGGGCGCCCCACAACGCCTGAACCTTGTCGACAAAGTGATCAGGGAGGTGAGCTACTCGGAGCCCCAACAGATCCTTGAACTGGAGGACGGCAATGACGGTGCCAATTCCAGCGGTAAAGCCGGTGGTGACAGGATAAGGAACAAACTGGATGAGGCGCCCCATCCGGGCCATTCCCATGAGAACGAGGAGGGCCCCTGCCATCATGCTGGCCACCATCAATCCTCCCACCCCGTACTGGCCGGTGATGGGGGCGAGGATCACCACGAAGGCGGCGGTGGGACCGCTGACCTGGGTGCGGGAACCCCCCAGGGCGGCGGCGAAGAACCCGGCGACGATGGCGGTGTAGATACCGTGCTGGGGAGGGACCCCTACGGCGATTCCCAAGGCCATGGACAGGGGCAGGGCCACCACTCCCACGATGAGCCCCGCCATCAGGTCCTGGCCCAACCGCTGCCGGGTGTATCCCTCGTTCAGGCAGGCGCGCAGGGCGGCAAAAGGAAGCTGGCGAGGAGGAAGGTTCTCGCCAAAGGGGAGTTGGGTGCGGGCCATGGGGGCAGCCTCCCGAGCAGCTCCACCCTCGGCGGCGGAGGGTGACAGAAACGTCCCCGACGCGCCAGCCGGCTATCGAGGATCGTTCCAGTCGGTGACTCCTCCAGTCTGGGGAGGAGGAGGGGGGGGCCTTTCCTCTTGTTCCTCCCAATCCTGACGGAAGCGGGTGAACAGAGCCCGATCCCGCTGGGAAAGGAGAAAGGAGGCCAGGCAGATTCCTGAAACGACCAGGACGGTGAGGAGAACAAGAACGCGATCTCGTTGAGAACGCCGTCTTCGCCAACGAAAGGGTTGAGGGGGAGAAGGGGTACGGGAATCCGGCTCAGGCATCGGGGATCTCCAGCCTCCCCGCTCCCCACCTTCGGGCCAGGCGACGGGCGATTTCAGGCTCCAGCAGGACCGGATAGGCGGATACCGCCACCATCCCCAGGGGCCCCACGTCCATGAGCAGGGCGATGCCGCCATGCAGCCCCAGTCCGGCCAGGAGAATCCATGGATTGGCTGCGGGGAGCCACACCAGAAAGGGAAAAGACATCTCGAACAGGAGGGTTCCCCAGGAAAGAAGAAGGGTCAGGGAAGGGTGACCGCTGAGCCAGACCCCCAGAAGATGGCCGCCATGAAAGCGATCCACCAGATCGTAGGCCAGGGCGGTCCCCGTCCACCAACCGTCCTCTTCCAAGGCCTTCATCCAGCCGGTGGAGCCGTACAGGGCAGAGAACACCACCATCAGAAACCACCGCGCCGCAGGCCCCCTCGTTTCCCGGTGCAGTCCGGTTCGAGTGAGGGGCCCCAGCAGCAGCCCCAGGACCATCCACGCCATCAATCGGTCCGGCGCTCTCACGTCCAGGCCCAAGGCATATTTCAGGCTGAGCCCCCCGATAAAGGACATCACCAGACCCGGGAGGGCCATCCGACCGCCCCGGATCGTCAGCCCATCCCCCAAAAGGCTCGCTCCCAGCAGCAGCCACGCCGAGAGGGGGGAGAGAAGCACCCTTCCCGGCCCTGCCAGTGGCCCGGTGGCGAAGGTGAACTGGGGGAGAAGCAGTGCGTCTTGAACGGGACCGATCAGGGACAGATGGGCAAGGGCGCAGGCGACTCCAAAGAGGATTCGGGTGGCGGCCCATCCTCCCGCCCAACGAGGAAGGAAGGGATCCCTCATGGGGAACCCGGTGACGCTGAAAGGGGGCAGGCGGTCTCCCAAAGAACCTCTTCCCGGAGGTCCACCTCGGGCTGGGAGATCTGTCCCAAGGTCTTGCTCCACTTCCTGCGAAGCATGCGGATCCCCTGTGTTCCCTCGGGACCCAAGGGGCACAACAGCTGGGCCCAGGCGGTCAACTTTCGAGGGTCGTTCAGAAATTCGTCACGGATCCACCCCGGCCCTTCCGGCCAGCGATTGGGGTGCAGCGCCTCCGGATCCCCCGGCACCCATCCCTGCCCGGTCCACCACGAAACTTGCACCGCAGTGTGGAAGGGCCTCTCGTCGGTGAACATCCTCCACCGCCCCAGCCAGAACAGATGGCTGAACGAGGAAACGGCCTCGGGGCGATCGGCCACCCCTAGCCCGTGCAGAGAGAATCGATAACACACGAAGAAATAGGCGATGAGGAGACCGATGAGCAGCCGGGATGCTCCCCTTTGCCAGGGGCTGGGGAGGGGAGGGGGGAAGGGAG
>CAYRTW010000413.1:0-2885 GCA_964426935.1 uncultured Rickettsiales bacterium | reverse complement strand
GAAGGGGAGTCGTGGTTGCCCCCCACGATCACCACCCTCACCTCGGGGCGTCGTCCACGAACATCGTCCAGGAAGGTGTAGAAGCGAGCCAGTGCCGAAGCCTTGGGGTGGGAGGAATCGAACACGTCTCCGGCGATGAGAAGGACCTGGGGCCTCACCTCATCCAGCCTCTCCAGGAGCCAGTTCAGGAACTCCTGGTGTTCGAACTCACGAGAATGGTCCCCCAGGGTGTGCCCCAGGTGCCAGTCAGCGGTGTGGAGGATTCGCATGGGGCGAGGTGACCTTCTTGGCGCGCATTACAAAGAAAGGGCGTCTGATACGGGGTTCGTAACCGCCCTATTCCACCACGAACAAGACGGCTCCCTCCTGAATCGGCTGAAGCTCGACGATCCGCACTTCCCGGACGGTTCCCGCAAACTCCGCCTCCACGGGAATTTCCATCTTCATGGACTCCAGGATGGCCAGTTCCTCTCCAGCGGTAAAGGCATGGCCGGGCTGAACATGCACCTTCCACACCGTGCCGGTGATCTCGGCGCGAATCTCCTTCATCTTGCGATCCTCCACTCGCCCCTATGGCGAATCTGCTTTTGATTCAATTCGTTGCGTTGATTCCGTAGATGGCTCTGGCTTCGTCTGGGCTGGCCACCTCTCGTCCAGTCAACCTCACCAGTTGAGCGGCAGCCCCCACCAGATCACCGTTGGAGGAGGCCATGGCCCCTGAGGGGAGATAGAAGTTGTCTTCCAGGCCGACCCGCACATCTCCCCCCATGGACAGGGCGGCAGCGGCGAGGCGCCACTGATCCCGGCTGATGCCGATGACCTCCCAGTTGGAGTCGTCGGGAAGGAGGGACACCTGATGCACCAGGCTTTCGGTGGTGGCTGCGATTCCTCCTATCACCCCCAGGATCAGGGAGAAGTGATAGGGAGCGCCAAGAAGACCCATGTCGATGAGGGGATGAACCGAGGAGACATGGCCGGTGTCGAAGCATTCCAGCTCAGGGAGGACCCGGGCCTCCTTCATGACCTCCAGGAGGTGAATGATCTCCTGGAAGGGATTGGCGAACACGAAGTCGAACACGAAATTCTTCTTTCGAGGATTGTACTTGGCGTAATTCATCGACCCCATGTTCAGGGCCCCCACCTCGGGTCGAATGTCCCGGATGTGATGCACCCGCATCTCCAGAGGAACGCCGACGGCACCGGTGGAGAAGTTGATGATGAGGTCGGGAGACAGGGAGAGGATGGCGTTCTTGATTTCCGCGTAGGTCTCCTTGCGAAAGGAGGGGGAGCCGTCCCTCTCCCGAGCATGAATGTGGACCATGGCCGCTCCCGCCTCCCGGGCCCGTCTCGCCTCTTCGGCGTACTCCTCGGGGGTATAGGGGATGGCGGGGCATTGTTGTTTGTTGGCTACCACTCCGGAGAGGGCGCAGCAGAGAATGGCCTTGTCGCGCAGTTGGGAGCGCATGTCTCCTACCTTCCCTTCCACTGGGGAGGACGCTTCTGGAGGAAGGCAGAGACCCCCTCCATGGCGTCCTCGGCCAGGATATTGAGGCTGAGCTGGGACTCCAAAAAGCTCAAGCCCTGGTCAAAACTCATGTCCTGGACGGCGTAAAAAGCGTCCCGACCCAGCTTGAGGACCGCCGGGCTCTTGCTCAACAAAGCCTGACACCACCTGCTCATGGCGGCGTCCAGTTCGGTCCGAGGCACCGCTTCGGTGATGAATCCCTCTTGGGCCGCCTGGGCAGCGGAAATCTTCTCCCCGGTGAGCACCATCCTCATCACTCTTTTCCGAGGAATGTTTCGGGTGAGGGTGGCCAGGATGACGTGGGGAAAGAGGCCCAGGTTGACCTCGGGGGTGCCCATCCGGGCATCCTCCACCGCCACCACCAGGTCGCAGGCCAGGGCCAGACCAAAGCCCCCTCCCAGGGCATCCCCGTTCACCCGGGCGACCACCGGTTTGCCCAGGCCATTCAGCACCCGAAACACCTCGGCGAAACGGCTGCGAGCGGCGTGGCTGGCCAGGAACCCCTCCTGCATTCCCTGGGAGCCCAGATCGCCCCCGGCGCAGAAGGCCCTGTCGCCGGAACCGGTGAGCACCACCACCCGAGCGGAGGTATCGGCCCTGGCCCGGTGGAGGGCGTCCAGGAGAGCCTCCATCAGGGCGGGGGAGAGGGCGTTGCGGGCTTCGGGGCGATGCAGGGTCAGGGTGGCCATCCCCCCCTCCACGTCGTACCGCACCAGATCTGCGCTTCCTGGGTTCATGCCAGTCCCACCTTCGGACCTTGGGCTGATTGACTGCTCAGTCAATGACTCAGCATAGCGTTCCCGGGGGGGAGGGGGCAAGGGGAGAGGGAGAACCACGAAGGTTCACGAGGGGGGAGGAGATCGTTTCAATTCAACGTGGAGGCAGGGTGAAGACGGGGGGCCCCGAACCCACACATCGACCGTTCTCAAGGGGTGCCGGATCCTCCGCAAGGAGACCCGGCCAAGAGGAAGGTCGGGGAGGCGATATCGACGACCTACGCCCCCGAGAGGAGCGCGACCAGGACGACGAGCGACAGGGCTGAAAAGAAAAAAGGTAATGCGGGACTGGGGTCCGCGCAAAGCCTCCGCCGGAGACCGTATCCACTCCACGCATTCTTTAGCAAGCACGGCCCCGAAAGGGGAGAACCCCCCTTTCCGAAGAAGGGGTCGGGAGGGGTCGTCCCTGACCAGACAAATCCCCAGGGTCTCGACTCCCCGCCGTCCTGCAACCTCTCACTTTCCGCGAATGGGTTCCAGCGGTCGGGGCACGTCGGCTGTGGGGGGGCTTCCTTCTTCGCGGGGTGTCGCCATGGAGAGGATCACACGAAATGCTGCTGCACGGCCGGATCGCGGCGTCGCGG
>CAYRTW010000412.1:0-2887 GCA_964426935.1 uncultured Rickettsiales bacterium | reverse complement strand
AGACCCAAGACTCCCGTGCTCGCGAACAAAACGACAGACAACGCGGAACCCGAGAACGTCGAACCGAAACCCGGGATCGCCCCTGACCCGACAAGCGCACCGCAAGACCCTGGGAACGAGGTCCCAAGAACCGCCCCGGACCACCCGGGGGGATGATTCGTCACCCTGGTGACAAGGGTTGACACTTTTCAGGGGGGGATTGTCATACCTATCCCTCCAAGAGTCCAGGCACCACTCCCACACATTCCCCGCCTGATCTTCGGCGCCAAAGGGTCCGGCTCCCGCCGGCCTTCCTCCCACCGTCGCTGGTTTTCCCGAGTCATACGGAAGACCGAACACGGCTCTGTCCTCGGTGGGTGTCTCCTTCCCCCACGGGTATCGCCTTCCTTCCGACCCCCGGGCCCCATACTCCCATTCCGCTTCGGTGGGCAGATCAACCTCCATCCCTCGGGGCAGTCCCCCCTCCCGGGTCAGCCAGGCGCCGAACTTGCGGGCCTGCTCCCAGGAGACTCCCACCACCGGCTGGGCGGGGTCGTTGAACCGCCGGTCTCCCCAATACGCCGGCTTCTCTTCCCCGGTGGAGGCCAGAAAGCGACCGTAGTCGGCGTTGGTGACCGGGTGGCGCCCCAGCCAGAACCCCCGGTGGAACTCCACCGCGTGGGCGGGGAGTTCGGAACCAAACGCTTCCGGGTCGAAATTCTCTTCCCCCTGGGCCTCGGACGACCCCATCTGGAACCGCCCGGGAGGCACCCACACGAATTCCATCTCTCCCAGGACCTGACGTTCACCAGGATGGGGGATTCCAGTCGAGGAGGTGGGCTCTCTCTGGCCTCCCTCCCCAGCCCATCCTGCCACCTCTCTGGCCAGGGACCGAAGGGGAGGATGGGGATGATCCACCCAAGGCAGGGCGGCGTCGGCGATTTCCGGCACCTGTCTGCCCCGAAAGAGTTCCAGGACGGCGGACACTTCGACTGTATCGACTTCCCCACTCCTCAACCACCGCATCACCCTTTCCCATAGGCCCGAAGGTTCCCTTTTCAGCACCTTCAGGAAGGGCTGGGGATCCAACCTTGCCGCCTCGTCCAGGCACTCCCGCAGCAACTCGGGGTGGGCCGCCACCTCCCTCCTCTCCACCACCCTGTCCATGAAGGGACCAAACACTCCCGGCATGGACATGGCCAGCAGGATCACTTCCCGCCAGAAGGGCTCCCCCAGGAATTCGGCCAGTCTCCTCTGAAGTCCCGAGGCCTGGACGTGGGCAGCCGCCAGGTATTCCTGGAAGCTCAAATGGAGGAACTCATAGGTGTCCATGTCGCTGCCACTGAGCAGGCCGCAGTCGTCCCGGGCCCGCAGCAGGAACTCTTCCACCCCCATTTTCAGATCCCGCACCTGACCGAAGGGCACCCGCAGGATCTCCCTCGCTTCGCCGCCGGAAAGAGTCTTGACCCTTCGTGAATGCATTTCCCAGGCGAGGGGCTGCAACACCTGGCGGGCGGCGGCGTCGGGCAGGCCGGGGCTCCCTTCCCGCTGACCGGCCCAGGTTTCCAGGAGAAAGCCGATGCAGGCGTTGTACAACTGGGCCCGGTCTTCGGGGAGGCGAGTGTGGGAATAGTGAACCAGGCACAGGTTGGAGAGAAGGAGGGGGTTCTCGGTCATCTCGCGCAGCCGGTACTTTTCATGTCTCTTCTTGTCCAGCAGCACCAGAAGGAGGGCCTCCGCCTTGCTTCGAGCCGTTTCCGACAGTTCACCCTGCCCCACCGCCACCGCAAGATTCCAGCGGTGGACGAAATTCTGCACCTGCTCCTCCCCCAGCCACAGCACATCGGCGGCCAGGAACTGGTCGTACAGCCGGGCATCCCTCTGCCAGGCGGCAAAACGGCAGGTGGCGATGAACCGGGAGCCCGGCCAGGCATCCACCTCGTCGTCCAACCACTTGCACACCTTCACCCGGGTAGACTCATCCCGCACCTCGTCCAGGCCATCCAGGAGAAACAGGAGGGGTTGTTTCTGCCGGGCCAGCCTCTCTCCCACCTTTGGATGCCCCTGATATTCCAACTCCCTCTTCACCACCTCCTTCAGGCCCCCGGGATGGAGATCCTGATCCACCAGCAACCTGCTGAACCGCAGGAAGACCGGGCACAGGTTGGGGGGAAGACCCAAGGCGGCCGACCCCTCCGCCACCACCCGGCACAAAAGGTGTTTGAGCAGGGTGGTCTTGCCAGCACCCGGATCCCCCAGCAGCACCAGGCCCACTTTGTTCCTCTCCGCCGCCACCGCCAAGGCCCCCATCAGGTCCACCTTGAGGGTCTCCAGGTGCTCCTCTTCCTTCATCAGCCGGTAGGGGAGGGTGGCACCGGGGCGATGGCGATTCACCCGGATGTGGAGCGAGACAAACACCTCGTCCAGGACAAGCTGAATGCGCTCCCGATTGTGGTACCCCAGGAGCTTCACCTTGCGATGGAAGCGCCAGGCGTGGTCCAGATATTGATCCAGAGCGGCATCCCCCTGAGGGGGAGGGGCCACCGGCCTGGCCAGGGCCTCCGGGTAGTCGGTGAAGGCCACCTTCCGGAGCCGATAAAGGGCACCGGTGCCGTGCTTTTCCGCCTCCTCCAAAATCCGAAACCAGATCAGGTCGGCACTGCCCTCAAAGTCGATAAGCGAGGGGGGAATCTCGGCATCCCTCACCACCCGGCGAGCCTCATCCGGAGTCGGATACAGATGCGCCATCAAGGTGCGAAGGTCGCGATGAGGAGGGATGGGGTTCTCCATGGGGGAGAAGGATACCCCGCTGCATCCCAGGGAGGGAAGGTCCCCAGGTCCGTGTCGAGGTTTACTGAGAGTCGCACGCAAAATGCCGTCCAGCCTGCCGACCACGATGACTCGCCGT
>CAYRTW010000411.1:0-2929 GCA_964426935.1 uncultured Rickettsiales bacterium | reverse complement strand
TGCCGTGTGAGTAGCACGGCGGTCGGTCCGTCACGATCCGTGAGAGGCAGGACACATGGAGAGCCCCATCGTCGAAGATTGCCTATGCAGTCGGTTCATGCTCTTCGAGTTCCCCCCTCCAAAAGGAGGAGGTATCGTGATCGCGAGCTACCCGTTCTTTTTCAATATGGCACCCTGAACCACGGCGCATCCTCTTCCGGGGCAGAATCAACGACCCACGAGGTTGGGCCTCCGTGGGTGCTCCATCATCCGGCGGCAGGAGCCTTGACGTCGAGACGACTGATTTTGAGGCTACCCCATCACAAACTGACGACCGCCTCCCTCCTGCCAGTCGGGGCGAAACGGTGGCCCTGAACGCCACCCCGACCCAGGAGAACCTCCCATGATCCGCCTTCCCCTTGCCTTCTCCCTCTCTGCCACAGTCCTGGCCGCTGTTGTCGCCGCCCCTGCCGTGGCCGCCCCCTGGCCGGTCAACGTGCTGGTGCCTCTTCCCGGTGCCCCCGCCCAGGTCCGTCGCTACATCGTCGATGAGGAGCCGGTGCTGGCCATGGAGGATCTGGCGCCGGTCTTTGCCCTGGCGGGTTCCACCGAGCTGGTGGACGACGACGAGGACCCCTACCAGCATCACAAAGACGGGGTGGATCACGCCTACGTGTATCAACAGGGGGGAGCGGTGTTTCACTCCACCTCCGTCCTGGGCTCGGAATCCACCATCAGCAAGCGCACCAACGCCCAGGTGTGGAGCAGCGCCGGCACCCTGCTTACTTCTTTGGGAATCAACGGGTACGGCTCCTTCACCCTGACCCAAGGGGCCATCGGCAAGGGGGAGATCATCAACCACAAGCCCGACGGAACCACGGTGGGCCCCAACCTCACCCACCAGATGGCCTCCTACACCGTCAAGCTGGCGGGAAAGATGACCTTCGGCGGCGGCAGCGAAATCACCGTGGTGTATGGCAAGAATGCCAAGGTGGCCGCCTTCAGCCACGGCCTCCGCAACCTCACGGACGGGGGGCTCCACCCCACCACCACCGCCGCCGACGCCTTGGAAAACATGGGGGAGAGGGCGGACTTGTACAACCGCTTCACCGTGCTGAAGACCGGCCTGGACACCGTGGATCATGTGGACATCACCGGCATGGCTTTTGGGTACTACCTGCCCGATCTGGCCACCTTTGCCGAGACCATCGAACCGGTGTACGAGGTCAAGGGGATCATGTATGGCTTTGACGAATTTGGAAACACCGCCAGCGTGGACCTCCTGTGGTACGAGCCAGCCCTTGCCGATGGGGTCCTCACCGACCTGAACGTCTGGGGAGACCCCCACGTCAACGAGGTCTACGAACCCCTCCCTGGTGACCTCGAAAAGTCCGTTGATTGATTCCTGTTTCCTGCTCACCCTGTTTCCCTGAAACCCAATCCCATCCAGGCAGCGAGCCTGCCCTCAGGAGACCTTTCCATGCGTACCCTCACTCTTTCCATTCTTGGCGGCTTGACCCTCCTCTCCCTGTCCCAGTCCACCGCCCTGGCCAATTATTACACCAATGGCACCTGGTCCACCTCCCCCGATGAAGGCAACCGGGAGATCTACGGCGACGCCGTGGAGGATTATTCGGGGACCGGTTCGTCCAATCTCAGCAACTGCATCTCTGGCCTGGAGAAGTTCATCGACAAAATGGAGGTCATCAGCTACACACGCTGGCAGTATTCCACCGATGAGGATGCCTGGTCCACCGACTTTGAGGCCTCCGGGGTGGAAGACCTCTATGGGGATGCCGGGGACTTCGGATATTTCAGCGGCCACGGCAACACCGGATATGCCCGCTACAACGGGGATTACGGCGATGACTACCTGTACGACACCGAGACCGAATACGGCGACAACGACATGGAGTTCATGGCCTACGACTCCTGCTACACCGTCAACGCCGCCGCCCGCCCCGACTACATCTCCCAGAACGAGGGGAGGGGGGTTCACATCATCTTCGGATTTCAGTCTACCTCCCTGGACATCAACACCACCGCCAAGAACTACGGGAAGTACATGAAGGACGGCTACACGGTGCGGAACGCCTGGGTCACCTCCACCATGGACGGCCACACCTCCAGCCGCACCGGCGCCTACGTTCGCTTCTACACCGCCGCCTGCGACACCCTGAACGAGACCGCCACCAGCTTCGCCTGCGACCCCGAAGTGGGGGTGGGCACGGTGGAGTTTACCTGGAGCCTGTAGGGAACTCTCCCTCCTCCCGGTCCCAGGCTTCCCTTCACGGGTGAAATAAGGGATGGCTGCGAGGGGAAGGGAAGGTAGAATGCCCCCCGGTCGTTCGGCTCCCCCAGCCGGCGATCCGGGGGGCCTTCTCTTTCCCCTTCTCTCTCGGAGATTCGGAGCCCGATGCACCATCCCTGTCGCTGCCCTTCCCTCCTCCTTCCCCTCCTGCTGCTTCCCTTCCTCGCCTGCACCGACTCCGCTGCAGAGGACGATGACGATGCCGGGGATGACGACGACGTGGCCCTGGCCGTTCCCGAATTCGGTACCGACGAAACCCGGGTGTTCACCGTCATCGGCACCGAGGAAGATGGGTTGAACGTTCCCCGGGACCTGGAGTTCGACAACGAGCATCCCGATCAACTGTGGACCGTCAACCGGGCCACTGATGGGGTGGTGATCTACTTCGATCCCGGCTCATCCGACCAGGTTTCTGAAGAGCGAATCGACGTGATGGCCAATCATTTCATGGAGGAAGTGAGCTCCCTGGCCTTTGGGGCGCCGGAGACCTTCGCCACCTGCCAGGAGTCCCGCAACACCTACAACCACACCTTCATGCCCGATGATTTCATGGGACCGGCTCTGTGGTCTGCCGATCTGGAGATCTTTGCCGAGGTGAACCAGGGAGCCCACAGCGGTCTGCTGGGGAGCCACATCGAC
>CAYRTW010000410.1:0-2936 GCA_964426935.1 uncultured Rickettsiales bacterium | reverse complement strand
CGACTCCCGCCGCCTCCACCATTCGTCCCTCTCCCGCAATCTCGGCGGGAGTCGAACGGGAAACGCCCGCCGCCTGCGGCGGAAAAGCGTCCTGGAAGGGCGCGCCAGGGCGTTTCCCCGGACCTGGAGGGAGGACCGGGACGGCCGAAGGCTTTGGGTCCCCCCGATGTCTGCCCTTGCTGCGGCTTCCGCGCTGCGGGAGTTCGCTCGCTGCGCCATGCATTCCGTGTGATCCTCTCCATCAACACCGTACACACACCTGAGGGACTGAACCTCCGCCGTCTTCTCAGGCCGGAATCACGCCAACACCCTCGGCCTTCTGAGCTCCACAGACCACAGAGGGTCGGCAAGAGTCGGAGACTGCGGGCGCGAAATCCGGGAGGCGCGTTGACGAGGCCCTCCATAAGAACGCCCTGGAGGGGCCCCAGAGACCTCGCTTGATGTTGTCGCGACAGGCTCCTAGACTTCATCGCTCCTTCGCCCTCGGTCGGTCTCCCCCACGAGGAACTCTCTACGATGACCCGGCTCGCCCGGCATGACATTCCTTACTGGGCCCTGTTGGGAATGACCCTCGGTGCAGCGCCGGGCTGCCTGTCCTCCGACGATGACGGGTTCGGGGGCGTTAGGGATGACGACGCCTCAGCCGACGATGACTCCACTCCCGTTGCCGACGATGACTCTGCTGCGGCCGATGACGATGCCGTCGCCGGTCCCACCGATGGTTCGCTCCCGACGGCGTTTCACCTCGACGCCGAAGGCGAAGGAGATGCACGTGTGGGCGCCCTCTTCGTGGCCGACAACACCGGCTCGCTCACCCTGGATGGCGTGAAACACCTCGGATTCGCCTACCAGCATCACGACTGGCAGGAGACCGGGTATGTCCTCTACGACGTGCTCTCTCTGGCCGAGGACGGCAGCAACCTGGCCATGAGCTACCTTTATTGCGATGGGGTTTCCCTGCCCTACGTGTATACCGAGAGCTATTTCCATTTCATGGACTGGGAATACGCGTCGGGGATCTGCGACGGGGAATTCACCCCCTCCACGGCCGAGGTCTCACTCCCGGCGCTCCGCGCCTTTCCGCCGTCCTATACGCCGGGGATCACCATCGACGGAGAAGGTCTGAGCCTGGACGGCGATCAGGGCTCCCTCGATCTGGCTGGCGAAGCCTACAGCCTCTACCCCTTTGCCAGCGTGGACTGCTCGGCATGCCCGGGCGGGCCCTGGCTGGAACTCCACAGCGTCCTGGCCGCAGCCGGCGAGGCCTGCTTCGGAATCCTGTACCTGTTCCCTGACGATCCGACCTCTGCGATATTGAGCTACACCATCTGCCTGCCTTCGTTGGACATGCCCGCAGGGGATGGAATCGTCTACGACGTGCAGTGGCAGGGCTCCCTGGGGGCGGCGCGACGCGCGGTCATGCCCTGGAGGCCACTGCCACCGGGGCGGTGAGGGGAAAGATCTGTCTGGTAAGCACGACCCTGGAATCCAAGGGCAACCGTGAATCGTGCGTGTCGCGAAAGCTGAATGGAATCAACTCTGCCTATCCGGTTGGAACCCCAGCAGAAACACAAGGCACCTCTTGGAGGCTGGAATCGGTCCCGACGAACGAGGCCAGTGTCGCGTTTGATTTGGGTGAGCGTTCAACAGATCCCACTTCGGGGCGGGGCAGGGTCCCAGGTCTGTGAATGGGGAGCCGACTTTTTCGTGGACACCGCCAAGGCTCAGAGACGCCAAGGCGCCAGGAAACCGAATCGCCTCCCCGACCTTCCTCTTGGCCGAGTTCCTTGTTGGACCCCAGGAACCGTGAAACGGGCGCGGCGTGGGTTCGGGTCTCCCCTCTTTCTGTACCCCGCTGAACTGAAACGGTCCCTTCCTACTTCGTGTTCTTCGCGTACTTCGTGGTGAAAAAAGTCTCCTTCCACCTCCCCATCCGTCCATGCCCCCCAAGCCGGTGCATGAGATAGGGACCGATTTCATGTTTATTCCCTAAATGAAATCGCGCTGTTAGCGCAAAAAATATCTCACGAACGCGGGGGAGGAGTCACCCCACCTCCATCACCACCGGCCGATGATCCGATACACGCGCGGCCTCCTCCTCCCCGGCCATTCCCAGGTCAAAGGCGTGGATGGTGGGAGGGAGGATCACCTTGTCCTTCCACTCTGGGGACAGGAGGAAATGGTCGATCAGGTATCTCTCCGACGGCAGCCAGGCGGTGTACCGGCCCCCTCCCCTTGCATCCTCCAAGGCCTCGTCCCACCTCCAGCCGACCAGGGTTCGCAGGGGGTCCAGGGACCGAACGCTGATGTCATCTGTGGGATGTGGGCTGTAGGCCAGGGCGTTCAGATCTCCCGCCAGGATCACCGCTTCTCCAGGATGGGGAGGAGGAAACTCAGGATTGGTGGCGGAAGCAGCTCCCTCCAGCCAATCCACCAGGATCTGTGCCTGTCGGATTCTTGTTTCAGCGCTCTTTTCATGCAGGAACTCGGGCCACCCCGCTTTGAAGTGGATGCCCACCACCATCCGGGAGGGCCCGCCACCGGGGATTCCCAGGCGGACCGCCACCGGGAATCGGGAAAGGCCTTTCACCCTGGCAAAGCCCCGCACCTCCCACTTCGCGGGATCAAACGCCATCACGACCTTCTGGGCGTTCCTGCCGCTGTTCATGGACACCCCATTGGCCAGGGTGGACCACTCTCGTCCTGCCAAAGCTCCCGCCTCGTCCAGGACGCTGCGAAGGACGTTCAGCTTCACAATCTCCTGAAAACTGTATACATCGGCATTTACATCGGCGATGACCTGGGCCAGCAGGTGGAGATGGTGCCCGCTGCGGGGGCCTCTTGTCTCATCCCCCAGCCAGGCGATGTTGAAGGTGGCAATTCGCATGAGCCTCGCTTTTTTGTATACAACCGGTTGATGGAGAGAACATCTCCTG
>CAYRTW010000409.1:0-2964 GCA_964426935.1 uncultured Rickettsiales bacterium | reverse complement strand
GAAGAACGGGAATCCATGGACGAGACCCTGAAATTCGCCAAGGGCCTGCCCTTGGATTGGGTGAGCTTCTCGGTGGCCTGCCCCCTTCCCGGCACGCCTCTTTACGACGAGGCCCGGCAGCGGGGCTACATCTCCCAGGACTTTTGGGGAGACTGGACCCGGGCGGGCGGGGACTTCGTGGTGCCCCATCTCCACACCGAGACCCTGTCGGCCCAGGACCTGCTGCGGCGCCAGACCTGGAACTACCGCTCCTTTTACACCCGACCCGGTTTCCTGGCCCGCAAGCTCCTGGGAGCCACCTCCCGGCGCCACTGGGACGATCTCTACAACGGCATGCACATGCTGCTGGATCTGGCGGTCTAGGAGGCTCAGGCCATTCGACTCGGCACCCTCGTCCGCATCGGATCCCGCACCGCTGCCCACAAACTGTGGGGCAGGAAAGCCCCCGCCCATGTGATGTTGTCCATCAGCAATCACTGTCCCATGTCGTGCAGCTACTGCGACATCCCCACCCGACAGCAGCAGGAGCTCACCACCGAGGAGATCCTGGTCCTGGTGGATGAACTGGCGGCCGCAGGGGTGCAGAGGCTGGGGCTCTGGGGAGGAGAGCCTCTAACCCACCCCGGCCTGCCCCAGATCCTGGCCCGAACCCGAGAGAGAGGCCTGTATACCACCTTGGATACCTCGGGCCTGTATGTCTCAAAGCGTTGGGACTGGCTGCGGGATCTGGATCATCTCATCGTGTCCATTGATGGTCCCCCGGCTCAGCACGATGCCAACCGGGGAAAGGGCTCCCAGAAGGTCGCCGAGGGGGCCCTGCGCTTTGCGGCCTCCCAGTCTCCCAAGAAGCCGGTGTGGACCATCACCGTGCTCACCCGGCACAACCTCTCGGGGATCGATTATGTGTTGGATCTCTGCGGGGAGGTGGGGGCCCTGGCCACCTTCCAGGTGCTTCACCATGGAGACGCCATGGCCAAGGGGCATGAACATCTCCTCCCCGAAGACTCGGACACCCGGGAGGCGGTGAGACATCTGCTGCGCCGCAAGAGACAGGGGGCTCCGGTGGCGTCCTCGTATCGATACCTGGAATATCTGTTGGCCTGGGATGATTACGCCCGGCCTCAGAAGGACCATGAATTCGGCGATCTGCGCTGTGTCGCCGGCAGCTTGTACGCCAACGTGGATGCCGATGGCACGGTCTATCCCTGCTCTCTCCTGGTGGAAAAAGTACCGGGGAGGAACGTGAAACAGGGAGGATTCCAGGCCGCCTTCGACGCCATCGAGACCCCCGCCTGCAAGGCATGCATCGCTTCGTGCTACACCGAATACAACCGCCTGTTCAGCCTGGACGCGGCAACCGTGGCGGAGTGGGTGGGAGCGTTCTACACCCCCCCATCGCCGGGGTGGGTCTCCCCTCGGAGGGAAGGATGACCCTCCATCCCCTCATCGAGAAGGTTCGCTCCGCCGGGGAGAGGGCGCCGTCGGTGGGCCTGGTCAGTCTATACGGAGTGGAGAGCACGGGAGTTCGGATGATCAGCGCCACCCTTCGGGCAGCCGGCCATCCCACCCACCTGAACCTGTTTCACGACTGGATCAACAACCGCAACACCCCTCCCACCGCCAAGGAGATCGATCTTCTGGTGGGGGTCCTCAAGGAAGCGCATCCCGTCGCGGTAGGACTTTCTGTATACAGCCCTCTGTTTCCGGTGGCCCGAGACCTTACTCCCATTCTGCGGGATCGCCTTCAGGTTCCGGTGTTCTGGGGAGGAATGCACTGTACGGTTCGTCCCCGCGAATGTATCGAACACGCGGATGCGGTGATGGTGGGCGAGTCCGAGCTTCCCGCCTTGCGCTACATCGACGCCCTGGTGAAGGGGGAGGAGGTCGCTGGCATTCCGGGAGTTTGGACCCGGGATGGTCGGGGAGGGATCCACTCCACCCCCAAGGCCAGCCTCCTGGAAGAATTGGATCTTCTGCCCTTCGCCCACTACGGGGACGAAGACGTGAGCTTCATTCATGGGAATCGCCTGTCCCATCAAGACCCGGCCATTCGCGGTGCTGAGTTCCGGATCTATCCCACCCGGGGTTGCCCGTTCACCTGCAATTATTGCTACAACAACACCCTGAGGCGGGAATATCGCAACCTGGGCACGTATATGCGGTTTCGCTCAGTGGGCAACTGCTTTCGGGAGATCCAGGAAAACACCCGACGTTTCCGGTCCATGCGCCGGGTAAAATGGGATGGAGACACCTTCGCCTTCCCTGAGGCGTGGATCGACGAGATGTGTCGGCGCTACCCCAAGGAGGTGGGGGTCCCCTTTGAGATCCTCCTCCATCCCTCCGCCTCCCGGGACTCCACCCTCAGGAAGCTGGCGGGGGCGGGAATGGTCAAGATCCAGATGGGGATCCAATCGGCCTCGGATCGGGAGGCGGAGGACGACTTCGGGCGTCGCCCCATGCTGGACAAGACCCTTCACATCTTGGAACTGTGCCAGAGTCTGGGAGTGGAGATGGTGTTTGATGTCATCGTCGACAACCCCCACGCCAGCGATGAAGACCGACAGAAGCTCTTTGATTACCTGCTGAGCCTGCCGCGTCCCTATCTCCTCTATCTGTATTCATTGACTCATTTTCCCGAGACTGACACCACCCGGATGCTCCTGGACAAGGGCCTGATCTCTCCTGATGAAGTGGAGGGTCAGGCCCAGAAGTCCTTCCGTCAGTTCCGGGTGTCCATGGACTGGCCCAGGGATGCCAGCGAGGAGTTCTGGGTGGCCATGAACGTGCTGGTGACCAAGGGATTTCTCCCCAAGCCTCTCCTCCAGCGCCTCTCCAGGTCTCCCTGGCTCAGGGAAAGACCATCGGTGGCCACCCGCCTTGCCTACGCCGCCAACACGGTGAAGATGGCGGGAATTGCCGCCAAGATGGCCCGGACCGGTGAGCTCACCTTCTTCAAGCTTCGTC
>CAYRTW010000408.1:0-2990 GCA_964426935.1 uncultured Rickettsiales bacterium | reverse complement strand
CTCCGGTGGGAACCGCTGCGCCGCAGGAAGCGATGAGATCCATGTAGAGGTCCCAGTCCCAGTAGTCACCGGGACCAAGAGGAACAGGGGCGCCGGGGACCTCTTCCTGGCCAATCACATGGCTGCGGTCGCACGAGATGTCTCTTTCCGCGCAGATCTCGCAGACCAGCAGCGCGGCTTCGGAGTACTGGGCCTCGGTGAAGGCATCCGGGTCGTCGAGATATCCTTCCAGGGTGATCCCGATGGAGCGGGTGTTGTAGTCCCAGTTGCCGGCGTACCAGGCAATATCCTCCTCCAACACCGCCTGGGCGATCTGCCCCTCCTCACCGACCACGTAGTGGGTGGAGACCGCCGCAGAACAGTTCTGAAACCAGTTGAGGACTCCCCAATACGAGCCATTGGAGGCCATGAGGATGACAGTGTCTACATCGTCCATCCCCCGGGAGGCGTTGGTGTAGTTGTCGGCGCAGGCAGGAACCCACTCGGCACCCGGGGTATCGGGGGGTGACGCTGCGGCCTCCACCGGATTCATGAGGAGCACGCACATGAGGACCGCGAAGGTGGAAAGTCGAAGGCTATCTGGATGAATCATGGACCGCACCCTCTCAAATGAAGGCCAGCCTACCACGAACCGGGGGCATGGATGCCTCGGCCTCGGGTGGGTAGGGGGTGACATTCCGGGAGTTCTTGCTCATCCGGCCTGCCGGGATGCCATCGGGTGTTCTCGGGCACTTCATCCACCCATTCCACCTGGGCCAGAGGGTGGTGATTCCTGGAGATTTACCCTGGCTTCCTCTCCCGATGCCCCCCCTTTGGTGGGACGATTCCGGTGGTTGACACCATTTCAGGAAATGTGCAAATCCACACCATGTCTCTTCTCTTCTCCTGCCTGGCGGTCCTTCTCTGCGTCGTTCTGGCGGCAAGCGTAACGTCCGCCTCTTCCCAGGATCTGGCCCCCACAGCCGCCCAATAGATCCGGCAAACGGGAACCATTGGAGAACGCCATTCCCTTGGTGCCTTGCCGGTGTTCATGAAAAAGTTCGGACCCCTGTTCCTGTTTGGGTTCCAACCGGACAGGCGGAGTCTATTTGGCCACCCAAGTCGTAACTGAACAGAAGTATCAGTAAATTATCAAACGGCGTTCATGAATACATCCAGGCAGAAATGCTCGATGTGACCAGGGAAGGCAATCTGTTGTTACATCCTCCTGTGCCCGAGAATCGGGGTCATGAACAGGGCAAGGCAAGATGGGGCCTGACAGAGCGTTGAGGCCGGCCGCCTGCGGCGAGAGTTCTAAATCCTTTGTATCCACCACCCGGCTCAGGTATACCCCCCCAGAACTCACCGTCGCCGAGGTGGCCATGCCCCCCCTTCGCTCTGCCCTCATCGCCACCCTGTTGGCAGCGTCTACGCCGGCGTGGGCCGGGCCTCCCCTCCCTGAGGAGTATCTCCTCCCCGACGGTCGCGTCCTCCCGGTGCTGGACCTGCGGGACTGGGCCGCCTCCGAATCGGTGGACCTGGCCCTCCTCGACCCGGAGGCCTTCGCCCAACAGGAGTGTCAGTTCGCCGCCGCCCGAGTGGCCAGGGTGCGGGAGAGGGGTCTGATCCCAGAGGAAGTGCCTCTCCTGCGAGCCCTGGGAGAGAGGGCGGGGGTGTTGAGAGAGGACGGGGCCTTCATGGACGACCCACCGGTGCCAGGTGGGGTGGGACACGGCACCCTCTTTGACGATGACGCCTTCTTCTGGAGCATCGCCACCGTGGCCCATCAGAAGATGATCGCTCCTCGGAAGCCGGGGGGAGATGTGACCACCTGGCTCTACAACACCTCGACCAACCGCTCCAACCTGGGGGTGGAGGCGTTCCTGAGCTACTACGGGCAGACGGACTTTGAGTTCAAGGTCTTCGATTGGGCCCGGGCTGCGTTAGACCCCTGGCAGGTGGCCTTACCCTATGTGTCCCTCGGCGATTACCTGTATACCGGAATGGGAGGGGATGGAGTGTGGCGCCAGGAGGTGTACGTGATCAACGAGACCTCTGCCACCGGCGTCAACTCCTGGGTCAACCGGGTGTACCTGGAGGACAAGGCGGCGGGGACCTTGGATCTGGTCTACGAATACAGCTACGTCACTGCGGAACTCACCGAGAATCTCTGGCAGTCGGGAGACAGCCTGGGATGGTGGGGGCCCATCTTTGAGACCTTCCAGGACCATGATGGTTCCAATTCCCCCATGGGAATCAACGACTTCTGGCTGGTGCAGGATGGGGCGATGCTGGAGGTGGATGGCACCAACAGCTCCATCCGCATCGACGACGCCGATATGGCGCCGCCGTTGTTCCTGGTGGCCAATGGGGCCTGGGCGGTGGGCTCATCGACGGGGGAGCCGGCCATCACCAATGTGGAAGGGGAAGCGGGCATCCATGTGGTGGGCGAAATGAACGGAGACGGGTGGCGGGCCGGCCCCGAGCACGGTCCGGGCAACCTGTTTGTCACCAACGCCTTCTCCACCCTGCCCCCATCTCGGCTGGCGGTGGACTTCGAGCTGAAGGTGGACTCCCTCGCCGGCCCCGCCCTCCCCCTGGCTCGCCTGCGAATCCAAGATCTCACCACCGGTACCTATGTAATGAACAGGGTGGTGCAGTTGGCGCAATTCGCTGTGCCCGGCTCCTATCGCCCCTTCCGCATGGAGTTCACTCCCGCCGCTGGCCATGCCTACCGCTTCAGTGTGTTCTCCCTCGGCCAGGTGGACCTGACCCTCGACCGGGTAGCGGTGGTGAAGATCTGAACCGGTTCAGCCAGGCCATGTTCCTCTGCCATCGAAAAAGAGGGTGATCCTCCCCAATTTTCTTGGACATCCAGGGGCCCTTGTTCTGGGTCCGAGGAGATCGGGATCGATGAGGAAGTCACCCGTGCTTGAGCTCCCTCCCCACCGCCTTTGGCGGCGTTTCGGCGTTTGCCCCTTCGGGTCAAACCCTCTGTCAGGCCCGTCCCG
>CAYRTW010000407.1:0-3008 GCA_964426935.1 uncultured Rickettsiales bacterium | reverse complement strand
ACACAGTGGCCGACGGGGTGGGAGGGTTCGTGGTGAACGTCACCTTGACCGCCAACAGTGGCAACTCCATCTTCGTCAACGCCACCGATGCAGCGGGGAACACCAGTGGGGACACCGTTGTAGACGTGGTTCACGACGCTGCGGGGCCGTCCGCCCCCGCCTTGGATCCCCTGGCCTCCCCCACCAATCTGAATCCCATCACCGTGTCGGGGCACTCCGAACCCTCCTCCCTCCTCACCGTGGAGGGGGGAGCGAGCGTGGCCACCACCACCACCGACGCCAGCGGCGACTTCGCGGTCTCGGTCACCCTCAATGCCAATGTTTCCAATACTTTGCGGGCCTATGCCACCGATGGTGCCGGCAACGACGGTCCCCAGGTGGCGGCGGTGGTGGTCCACGATGACATCCCTCCTGCGGCCCCCGACCTGGCTCCGGTGACCTCCCCCACCAACATCCCCACCCAGCTTCTTTCTGGCAGTGCCGAGGCGGAATCCATCGTAGTGGTGACTGGGGGAGCGGCCACCGCCTCCACCATCGCCGTGGGAGGATTCTTCTCCGTCTCGGTGAACCTCAGCGTGGGCACCAACCTCCTGTCGGTGACCGCAGAGGACGCCGCCGGCAACGTCTCCGACCCCGCCTCCGCCACCATCGAGATGGACAATGCTCCGCCTCTCCTCACCGTAAACCCGGTGGTCAGCCCCACTCCCCTTCCCTCCCAGTGGGTGACCGGTCTGACTGATCCGGGAGCCGAAGTGACCATCACCGGCGGGTTGGCTACGGGAATCGACGTGGCCGACGGGGGAGGCGCCTGGTCCATCCTCCTCTCCCTTCATGAGAACGCCGTGAACGACCTTGTCGCTCAAGCCGAGGACTCCATGGGAAACGTATCGGGACCGGTGGCCTTCACCATCGTTCATGATGACATCGCCCCCGATCCTCCCGAACTCGATGAGGTGGATTCCCCCACCAACGATCCCGACGTGGTGTTCACCGGATCCACCGAAACCGCCGCCACGGTGCGAATCGCCGATGAACTCGGCACCCTGCTGGATGAGATGCCCGACCTGGAAGCGGGGGAGTTCTCCTCCATCGCCTTGGATCTGCTGTTCAACACCGCCAACGTCTTCCTGTTCACCGTGGAGGACGCCGCCGGCAACCTCTCCGAGCCTCTGAGCGTCACCGTGATTCACGATGACATCCCTCCCGTTTCCCCCATCGTCAATCCGGTGTCCAGTCCCACCTCCGCCTCCTCCCAGACCGTCACCGGGGCCACCGAGCCCGAGGCCGTGGTGGATGTGTGGCGGGGAGGGGTCTATCAGGGTCAGACCACCGCCACCGGCTCCGGGTCCTTTTCCATTTCGGTGGCCCTGGTGACCAATGCCACCAACACTTTTGATTTCACCGCCACCGACGCCGCCGGAAACACCTCGGGGGAGACCACGGTGAACATCGTCCAGGACGCTTCCGCTCCGGGGGGCCCTCTGGTGAACGCGGTCGCCTCCCCCACCAACTTGAATCCCATCGTCATCACCGGTCGCAGTGAATCGGGGGCCACCGTGTACATCTCGGGAGGCGCCTTCCTGGCCACCACCGGAGCGGATGTCTACGGAAACTTCAGCGCTACCGTGTACCTGAATCCCAACACCACCAATTACCTGTCGGTGACGGCGGTGGACATGGCGGGCAACGTCTCCTCCCCCACCTCGGTGACCGTGGTTCACGACAGTCTGGCTCCCGGAGCTCCGGTCATGGATGCCATCGGCCCCTACCTGAACGAGTTGACCGCCACCGCCCATGGCTACGCCGAGGCTTCTTCCCTGGTCAGCGCCGACTTCGGCGGTGGGGTGACCGATTCCCAGTTCGCCAACGGGGCCACCGGAGAATTCTCCTGGACCCGCAGCCTCTCCGCCGGGACCTTCTACACCTGGAGCTTCCGGGCCCAGGACGCCGCCGGGAACCTGGGGTCGGCCACTACCTTGAACTTCCAGACCTGCGGAGTGAGGGACACCAACGAGGACACCGGCCACGGGGACACCTGCGCCGATCCCATCGATGTGGGCACGGTGGATGACCGGGGCGGCAACACCATCTATGTGTCCGGCAACCTCCTCCCCGCCGGGGACGCCGACTGGTACCGGATCTACGTCCAGGACAACAACGCCTCGGATCAGGCCCAGTATTACGATTACCTGAACTTCAAGGTGAGCTTCTCGGTCAACGAGGGCACCGCCTACCGCTTCGCCGCCTACCGGGGCTCCTGCTCCGACGCCAACCTCGCCTGCGCCGCCGCCTCCCTCACCGAGCACAGCTACTACAACACCAGCCCCGCTTGCGGTTACCCCCCCTACTCGGCTTGCGAGGATCAGTCGGGGTACTGGTACATCCAGGTCAAGAGGGTGGACGGCGGAGCCGACTGCAAGCGCTACGAACTCAAACTCACTGCCGCCAGTTGGCTGTGATTCCCAATCATTCTTCATGTCTTCCCGCCCCTCTCTGACCCTGTTCGCCCATTCGGGAGCCTGGGATCACCTGTATCAGGTGGCGGCCCTGGCGGTGACCGCAGCCGCCCAGGGGAGGGAGGTGACCGTGGCTCTCCAATTTTTTGCCCTCCAGAAATGGGTGGAGGGACGGTGGGAGGAGAAGGAGTCTTTGAGCGAGGAGGGGGCGGAGGCCGAGGCCCTGAGGACACGTCTGGCGGGGATGGCGGTGCCGGGAATCCTGGAAATGCTGGCCCTGGCTCGGGAGACCGGTTCACTGAAGATGGTGGCGTGTTCAGGATCCGTGGCGATGATGGGTTTGGACGCACAGGCCGTGCACGCCGTTTGTGACGATGTTTCTGGGTTGGCGACCCTGTTAGCGAGAGCGGAGGGGGGACAGGTGATTTATTTGTGAGGGGAAGGGCGGTCTGAGAGTATCACACGAAATGCTGCTGCACGGCCGGATCGCGGCGTCGCGGGTCCTAGAGAGCCCTCTTCGGCCCTTCAGGGTACCCCATCGTCCAGATGGGT
>CAYRTW010000406.1:0-3010 GCA_964426935.1 uncultured Rickettsiales bacterium | reverse complement strand
TGGCTGAGGCTCCACGGCACGAAGTATGCCACCACATCGGGCATCGGGATCAGGAAGAAGGCTTCTCACCGTGAAGATCCCAGCCCAGTCCTTGGGCATAGGCGAGGAGAGCCGGGAAGTAATCCTTGAGAACGGGGACGTGAATTCCCTCCTCCTCCAGCAGTGAATCGGCCTCGGTGGTGTCGAACAGAGGATTCCCGGCGAAATAGGGAAGCATGACTTCTCCACCCCGACGGAGGGCCCGTCCCCGAGTTCCCAGGAGGAACAATCCCAGATCCATCCACGGCTTCCACCATCGGTAGAAAGACTCGGGCTTCATGAACTTCACTTCGGGTCCGGAAAGTTGCGCTTGAGCCAACCGGGCCACTTCCCTCACCGTGGTGCCCCTCACCGGGCCGGTGGCCAGATGGAAGCAGCGGTTGAGGGAGTCCTCCCTCCTTCCCAGGGCCCGGATGGCGTCGGCAACGAAATCCACGGGAACGGCATCAATGGGAGCGTCCGGATCACCGATGAGGGTGCGCCACCACCCACGGGCATAAACCTTCAGAGGCCAGTAGAGGGTGTTGAAGTTGGGGGTGCGGCCGGTGCGAGAATCGCCAACGATGATGGAGGGGCGATAGATGCTCCCAGGGATCTCTTGACGTCCCTCCCTCACCATCGCTTCTGCCTCGCTCTTGGATTGCTCGTAGCTGTTGCGAAACCCGGCCCGATGCCTCAGCTCCCCTTCCCGACAGAGATCCCTCCGCAACCCAGCCACATAGGCGGTGGAAATGTAATCAAAGCGCCGGAGCCTCCCTGTGCGAGCCGATTCCCGAGCCAGAGTCATCACTTCCCGGGTCCCAGCCACGTTGTGGCGGCGGGCCTCGTCGATGGAAAGGTCGAAACGCACCGTGGCGGCACCGTGAAGGAACCACTGGCATCCCGTCACCCTCTCCCGATCCCCCGGCGACAGGCCCGCCCCAGGGATGCCCAGATCACCGCCCACCAGGATAAGCCGGTCTCCGTATGGATCCCCTCCCTCAGGAAGCAGGGTGGAAAGAAGCTGCTGTCGCCGCTGGGCGAGGCTCTGACCGGGCCGAAGCCGCACCAGGGCCACCACCCGAGCCCGTCGATCCTGAAGCAGCCGAACCAGGAGCTCCCCTCCCAAAAAGCCGGTGGCCCCGGTCAGGAAAATGAATTCTCCCCTCACAAGCGAAAGCCTCCGTCCACCCGGAGCACCTGTCCGGTGATGTAGGAGGCGTCATCTGATGCGAGAAACGCAATGGTTCTGGCCACTTCCGAGGGTTCCCCCACTCTGCCAAGGGGAATCTCGGCCTCCACCTTCTCCCGGGCATCCGCCAACAGACGGGCGCTCATGGCGGTACGGATCACCCCGGGAGCCACGGCGTTGACCCGGATTCTCTTGCGGGCCCACTCCACAGCCAGAGCCCGGGTGAGGGCTTCGATCCCCCCTTTTGAGGCGGCGTAGTTGGCGTGCCCCGAGGAGGGAAACCATGCGGAAATGGAGGAGACGAACACCATCGCCCCACCTCCTGACAGGATCAACGGTCTCAGCGAGGCCCGAGCGACCCGATAGGCACCGTTGAGGTTGGTGTCGATGACCTCTTCCCAAGCCGACGGAGGAGTGGAAAGAAGGAGGCCATCCCGGGTGATCCCGGCGTTATGGACCAGGAGGTGCAACCCCCGCCACTTCTCCTGCACTCCCCGAACCATGGCGTCCACCGCCTCTCCCTCTCGCAGATCCGCCAATGCGCCCATCGCCTCTCCTCCCTGGGAGAGGATCTCCTCCACGACTTGATCTACCTCAGCTCCTGAACCAGGTTCGGCATTCACCGCCACCCGGTATCCCCGAGAGGCCAGCAGGAGGCTGGTTTCCCGGCCGATTCCCCGACCTCCCCCGGTCACCAGGGCCACCTTCATCCCCTCCCCTGTCTGGGAACTTCCCACCTACCTCCCCTCCCTGGAGAATGAAGAAGTGGAGCCGGGAAGCTCGGCACTGGGGAACTCCATGCCGGCGTGATGGGCGATGGAACGAGCGTAATACCGAAGAATTTCCATGCTTTCCTGGAGGACTTCGACCTCTTCGCCCCGGTCCAGAAGGAGGCCCCTCCTCGCCAGAAGGTGAACGGCAGAATCGGCCAGGGAGTCGGCTTCGTCCACATCCAGCATCTGCTGTTCCAGAGCCAGAAGCTCAGACCGTCGCCACTCCGCCCCCTCCTCCAGGGCGTGACGCTCGTCGTCCATCTTCTCAAACGCCTTCCCCAAGGCCAGGGGCACCCCTTGGGACCGGAACCGGGCCAGGAGACGGCTGATCTCGAGCTTCAGGGCGTCGTGACGGAGGGTACCTGCCCCTTGAGAAATTCGCAGAATCGCCAGGCAGAGAAGGGGAACCGGAGTGACCGGAACCTCCATGCCGATGCGGGCCAGCAGCTTTTCCGCCAGCCTCTGCATTTCCTCCTTGCGGGCCTCCCGGGGAAGGCGCACCAGGACCTCTTTGCCCGTCACCAGCAGGTCATCCAGGGAGACAGGGGCTCCCACATGAAGGGCGGCGATGCCAAAGGTGCCTCGGGATCCCGAGGCCATTCGATAGGCCCTCGCCCCCAGCCACACCACCCGGCTCCACAAAGCCCGAGGGACTTCCCAGCAAAGGGAGAGAAGGGAGAGGGCCTTTTCTTGAAGTGAAGGAGGACGGATCTGACGTCCCTTGGCCTCAGCCAACAGACGGGTGTCCTCCAGCACCCTGTCATAATTGATGCCCACTGGGATGAAGGTGACCGTCCCTGAGAAGGCCGGATCCTCCAGCACCCCCACAATGGCGTCCAAAAGCCCGGCCTTCGGGGAACGGAAGTTGCCATCTCGACTCAACCCCCCCTCGATGAAGATGCCTTGGGTCAACCCCTCCCGCACGATGAGCTGCACGTAGCGACGCAAAACCTTGTGATAGAGAGGGTCCTTCTCCCCCCGCCGGATGAAGTAACTCCCGAAGCTCTTGAACAGAGCCTCCAGAGGC
>CAYRTW010000405.1:0-3013 GCA_964426935.1 uncultured Rickettsiales bacterium | reverse complement strand
TACCGGAGCTGTCTGGTACGCATTCATTCGAGCTTTGGCGATTCCAAAGTCCATAATCTTGACCAGGTCATGGCGGGAGATCATGAAGTTGTCTGGCTTGACGTCCCGATGAACCAGGTCCAGGGCCGTTCCCCCCTGACTGACCTCATGGGCGTGGTGCAGCCCCCGACACGCCTGAATCCCGATCTCCACTACGGCGCCTCTGGGAAGGGCTCCCTGCCTTCCCAGAATCTCCCGCAAGCTCACCCCCTCCACGTATTCCATGGCGATGTAGCAGCGGTCCCCCACCTGACCACACTCGTAGACCTCAATGATGTTGGGATGCTTCAGAAGCCCCCCCAAGCGGGCCTCGTTGACCAGAGACCGGAAAAACCGCTCGTTGGCGGAGGAAATCCGGTGATGCACCACCTTGAGAGCCACCTCCTTGCGAAAGTTCCAGGGCCCCTGGAACTCAGCCCGATAGACCCTGGCGAACGACCCCTCCCCCAGAAGTTCCCGGATGCGGTAGGGTCCGAACTGGGTAGGAACCGGATCGCCCTGCATGATTCCGCCTCGCAATGCCCCGATGATACCGGAAGCGAGCGCGGCTGGGTTCGTCTGCCCCTCTTCCCTCCCATCTGGTATCTTCGCGCCCCCTTCTCGTTCCCCTGCAGGAGCCCCCATGTCCGAGACCACTGAACGTCCCTTTGTCGGCCGAACCGATGCCCTGGACTGGTTGCGGGAGGAATGGTCGAAAACACGGGGAGGGTGCCGGGCCATCACGATTCCGGGAGGGCGGGGGACCGGACGTCAATCCTTGATGACGCGCTTTACCGAGGAAATCGCCAAAGACGCCCTGGTCTTTCGGGTGGGTTTCACCGAAGGGGAGGATGGGCTCCGCGCCCTTTTGCGGGTGTTCGGGACGGTAGTGGCCGGCCTGAGTCGGGACGAGACCCTGGCAGGAAAGGTGGAGGAGGCCCTGCTTCACGCCGCCGCTGAGGGGGGAGAGCGAACCGCCGCATGGCTCAACGGGATGGTGGCCAACATGAGGCGCACCCGCCAGCGGACCGGAGCCGAGAATCTGCAAATTCAGCTTCCTCGGGAAAATCCATACCTGTGCATCATTCAGACCCTCATGGCCGCCTCGACCGCCAGCCCCGTCTTGGTGGAGATCTACGATCCTCTCCACATCACCTCCCCGTCGTTCTGGGCCTTCCTGTCCCTTCTTCACCACCAGGCCCGCACCCAGAAGATTCCCCTCCTGCTGGTACTTTCCCCAGGAGAGAGCCCTTTCGGTGGCGCCCGCCCTGAAGATCCTCCTGGCCCCGCCAGTTGGCTCCAGGCCATTGCCTCGGCGGCTGAGGCCTCCACCCTGGAACTCCCTCCCCTCACCCTCGCCGAGGTCTCCTCTTATCTCAGTGAAGCCTACCGGCCCCATGATCTCCCCGCCGAGTTGGCCACCCGCCTCCACCACCTCTCTGCGGGGCACCCGGGGCGTCTGCGCGAACTGCTGGACCATCTGGAGGAAGAAGAAGAGATCGTCTGGGACAAAAACCGGGGCTACTTCCTGGACATGGACCTGGGAGACTTGACCTGGGAGGCCCTGGTCCCCCTCCCCACCGAAGGGGAGGAGGAGGAGGAAAAGCTCGATCCGGCGGAAAAGGAAAAACGCGAAAAAATGCTGCACATCGCTGCCCTGGAGGGTGACGTGTTCACCGCCGGGGTCCTGGCCGACGTCATGGGCCTCCCCCGAGACGACGTGGACGACATTCTGGACGAGATGCCCCAGGTGGTGGAAGAGGTCCAGTTCCTGGAGGGGGCGGGCACATGGCTGTATCGGTTTCACCGCTCTTTCTACCGGGATTACTACCTCAAGCAGGTTCCCGGCGGGAAAGCGGACCGGGATCTGCCCATCCAGATTGCCCAGGTCATGGTGCGTTCCTTCGCGGCCACAGCCTTTGAGTATGTGCCCCGAGCCGCCCGCCTGTACGGAGAGCATGGGGAGAAGAGGCGAGCCCACAACCTGCTCTCCCTGGCCCTTCAGGCGGATCGACCGGAGGTGGCCCGATATGGTTTGGAGTTGCTGGAAATCGATCCCTCTCCCCCCTGGCCCAAGGGACTGACCTCCTCTGCGTTCTCAGGAATCGCCGACAGGGCCGTCAATGCTCTCCCCGATGAGGAAGCCAACGATTTCATCGCCCGCGCCGAGAGATACGCGGCAAGGACCATGGACGCCTCAGGGAGGGATCAAGCGGTTCTTCTCCGCAGTCGACTGGCGCTCCGCCAGGGAAACACCGAGGTGGCTCGCTCCCTGGCGAGGGAAGCTCTTCGAGGCTTCGAAGCCCAGAAAGATGGAGTCCGCATCGCCGAAACCTGGAATCAACTGGCGGTGATTGCCCTCCAGAGTCGGGATCTTCCCGGCGCCGCCAAGGCCCTGGACCTCGCCGCCAAGGCCAGCAACATCCCCCCGGTCAAAGCCCACACCCTGCTGATACGGGGTCTCCTCCAAAAAGCCGAGCGCAAGGCCGGTGGGGCGGCAGACAGTTTCAAGCAGGCGTCGGATCTGGCCCTTCAGATCGGCAACCTGGCCCTGACCCTGGAAGCCCTGGTCAACGCAGGAGAGTCCCTGCTTGTGTCTGGAAAGCCCAAGGAGGCGGTGAAGACCCTCCGACAGGCCCGCCAGATGACCCGAGGCATGAAGGCTCCCAGACGGGAGAGATCGATTATCCAGATGCTCTGCCAGGCGGAGGGAGCCACCGGGAACCACGAAGAAGCCCTGGAACTGGCTCGGGATTCTTTGCGTCTCACCCGGGAGTTGGACCTGAAGAAGCAGGAGCATGTGGACCTGTATCACTGCGCGTTGTTCAGCATGGCCGCGCACAGAGAGGAAGCTCCCAGTTGGTTCAAGGAGGCCATCAAGGCGTCCCGAGAGAATGGGGACAACGCCATCCTCCGGGAGTCCCTGTTTAATTATGGGCAGTTGCTCTATTCAAAACAGGAGGATGGACCGGCCATCGCCACCCTGGAGGAGGCC
>CAYRTW010000404.1:0-3018 GCA_964426935.1 uncultured Rickettsiales bacterium | reverse complement strand
CCTCCACCGTGTTGGCGTGAGATTCTTTGTAGACCTCCACCGACACCCCCGGCGCCCCGTCGATGCGGTTGATGGAGGCGCTGGTGGGGACCGCTTCGTACACCTCTGCCACGTCCGACAGAAGAAGCCCTGGCCGCACCGGCAAGGCACGAAGGTCTTCAATGGAGGTTATGTTTCCAAGGGATCTCAAATAGATACGACGTCCTCCATCCACCAGGCTCCCCGAAGGGAGGATGAAGTTGTCCGTGGCAAGTTTTTGGATGACCGCCCCCAGATTGACGCCGCTGCTCTCCACCGCCGAAGCGTTGAAGTCGATGTACACCTGGGGCTTGCCCGCCCCTCCCAGCTCCACCCGGGCCACTCCAGGGATTCGCTCCAGGGCCTTCTTGACCCTCTCCTCCACGAGCCTTCCCGGATTCTCCAAACCCGGTGGCATAGCGATCCCCGCCCAGACGATGGGCTCATCGGTGGGATCGTATTTGTAGACATAAAATCGGTCGAAATCCTGGGGAAGGCTGGCCTGGGCCCGGTCCAGACGATCCTGCACCTGACCCCAGGCCTCTCCCATGGCGGTCCCCTGTTGGAACTCCATCTCGAAGGAGGCGCTATCGGCCCGAATCCGGGTGCTCACCTGGCGCAGGAAGGGCAGGGTGGCCAGCTCCTCTTCCACCGGCTCGGCGATCTGCTCCTCGATCTCTCGGGGAGTGGCGCTGCGATAGGGGGCGGCCACCCACACGTAGGGGAAATCATACCCGGTGGGCATGAGTTGAACGGGGATGCGGAACCAGGCGATGACTCCCAGCAGGCCAAAAGCCAGGAGGGCCATGACCACCGCCACCGGTCGGCGCACTCCCAGCCCGGGGATGGCGTCCCCCAACCGGTAGAAAGAGCTCACGCTTCCCCCCGAGGAGTGAAGCCCCCCTCAGGAGGAGACGACGGCCCCATGGACCACACCCTCTCAATGGCAATGTAGACGGCGGGAATCACCACCAGGGTCAGGATGGTGGCAGAAGACAGGCCGGCGATGAGGGTGAGGGCCAGGGGTTTTCTCAGCTCCGCCCCTTCTCCCCAGCCGACCGCCATGGGAAGGAGGCCGACGATGGTGGTGATGGCGGTCATGAGGATGGGGCGCATCCGCACCGTTCCCGCCACTCGCAGAGCCTCCGCCGCCTCCATTCCCCTCTCGGCGCGGAGCAGGCTCACATAGTCCAGAAGCACGATGGCGTTGTTCACCACCACCCCGGAAAGAACGATGATCCCGATGAGCACCAGGACACTCAGGGGGACGGACAGGACGTAGAGGCCCACCGCCACCCCCACGATGGCCAGGGGCACGGTGAAGAGGATGACCAGGGGTTGAAGAATGGACTCGAACTGACAGGCCATGATCACGTAGACCAGGAACACGGCCAGGGCCAGGGCAAAGGCCATTTCCCGCTGGGATTCGCTCATCTCCCGGCTCTGCCCACCCACTTCGTGGTGGAACCCCGGGGTCTCTCCCAGCCGGGAGAGGGTTTCGTGCAGGGAGGCGGTCACCTTCCCCAGGTCGAACCCCGAGGGGTTGGCCGACACCAGCCCCGCCCGGCGTTGGTCGATGCGGCGAATCTCCGACGGGCCCTCACCGAGGGTCAGGTTGGCCACCTGGGAGAGGGGAATGGGGGGCATCCCCCGAGGGTTCACATTGAGATTGCGGAGATCCTCCACCGTCTGCTTGTCCCCCTGCTGGAGGGAGACCCGAATGTCCACCGAACGCTCCCCTCCCCGCATTGAGGTGGCCACATCCCCCAGGACCTTGGTCTTCACCGTTCGAGCCACCTGTTCGGCATCCAACCCCAAGGCCGCCAGGGCCTCCCGACGGTAGGAAACCTGGATCTCCGGGTACCCTCGGGCGATGTTCCCTCGCACGTCTCGCAGGGAGGGGACCGACGAAAGGGCCCCCACCACCCGGTCGGTCTCGGCCCGGAGTCCCGTCAGATCGTCTCCATAGACCCCCACCTCCACCGGGGTGCGGAAGCTGAACAGGGCGGGGGTGGTGATGCCCAGGACCAGGTCCGATTCTCCCACAAAGCGGCGCCTCACCTCTTCCTTGAGGACGGCCTCCCGGGCCGGCAGGTCTCCTCCCGGGGTCATGGTCACCAGCAGCTCTGCCGTGTGTTCTCCCTGTCCGGCCGCCACATCGGCGTCCCTCTCCACCCCGGCGATGGCCCACACGGACTGAACTCCGGGGAGCTCCTTCACCGCCTCGGCCCCTCGATCCGCAAGGGCTTGGGTCTGGTCCAAGGGAGTTCCCACCGGCAGAGCCAGGGAGACCACGAACTGGCCTCGATGGACCTCGGGAAGAAGCTCACTCCCCAGACGGGGCAACAAGAACAAGGACCCGGCGAAGAGAAATCCTGCTGGCAGGAGGGCCAGGGAGGGACGCCGTAGCACCGGCTCCAAGACGCGCTGATAGGTCTTCACCGTTCCCTGGAATCCCGCCTCGAACCCGTCCAGGACGCGAGAGGCTCCCGAGCCAGCGACCTTTGACACTCCCCGCCACGCGAGAGAAAACACCCCAATGATTGCTGCGGAGCCGAAAAGAATCCCCGTCACCAGGACGCTGATGAGCAGGGTCTGAACCCCCTTCAACAGCCACCACAACAGGCCGAGGGGGCCCAGCAAGAGGATCCCCAAAACCCGACGCCAGCCCCTCAGTCTTCCCAAAAGATGGCCCCAGGCCCGCCACTCGGTCGCCATTCCGTCCAAGACGGACAGGGGGGAGAAGCGAGTCACCGCGGTAATCCGAGTCGGCACCAGCCCCCTGCTGGCAGGGACCTCCAGGGCCGCCAGCACCGGCACCAGGGTCAAGGCCACCAACAGGGACACCACCTGAGCGTAGCAGACGGTCAAGGCCAGATCGGCGAACAGGCGGCCGGCGATTCCCTCCACGAAGGTGATGGGCAGGAAGACGGCCACGGTGGTGGCGGTGGAGGCGGCGACGGCGGCGGCGACCTCTTGGGTGCCCCGGATGGCGGAGCG
>CAYRTW010000403.1:0-3024 GCA_964426935.1 uncultured Rickettsiales bacterium | reverse complement strand
ATGGTGAAGCTCGACGTGGCTGAGCTCGAGAGAGCCTACAACGAGGCGTAGTCGAGTTCGTCCAGTCAGATGCCCGAGATTCCCATGAATGCCACCCAACAAGGCACTCCAGCCGACGTCACCAAATTTGCATACGCAAACCTGGCGGCGGGGCTGAGTTTGGGCGTCAGGCGGACCATGGAGGTAGCTCATGGGGGAGAAACAGTTGCAGTATCGTATCGTCAAACTCAAGTTCCAGCCTCCCCCCGCCCCTTCTTCCCTCGATCTCCCAGAACCATCGGCATTTTCGAATGAAAATCTCCGAGCAGAAGACGGAAGAAGGCCTGGAGACCCATGGCTTTCGGCCCTTGCTCAAGGAGATGGGTACACGGGCTGACAACCGATGTCGTCGCTCGGGTGATAAGTAAATTCGATAAGTATCTATAAACATGGGATATTATTCTCTCCGTCTAATGGAACTTCAGGTTGGCCGGACGGAGCGTGCACTGTGAAGACTGCATCAACCCATCGAGAAGGCCGTGGCAGTGGCCGCTTCGTCCTGGGCTGGGGGCATACGGGCTCCTTCGGAGCTGTCGATGTACTTGTTCAGACTGGGGTGCCGCCTGGCCCGTCCGTTGAGTGGCGTGTCAATCACGCAGGCGACGATGAATTGCGGTCTGGCGTAATGCACGCGGCGGTGGCCTCCGCACAAGCGTACTCTGCTGCGCATCCGGACCTTGGGCTCCGGATCGTCATCTTGGCCGCCGAGCGCGATCCCGAACGTCGTAACGACTACCCCCGTGCCATTGCATTGGCGATGCATTCCGCCCTCATCGCGGCAGGGCTTCCCTTCCCGCAGGTTTTTGCGACTCCTCACGAGGATCCACCACGGGAAGGTTCCTGATTGTTGGGCGTAGGTAAGTTTTTGGGGAAGAAACCAACGGGGGTCTGCCGGGTCACCCGTCACGCTCCTCTCCTGGATGGTCAACCGGTTTGGATGGCCGTGGCCGAGGACGGGGAGGATGCCCCTTGACTGAGGGAGGGAGGCGTCTCAATCCCCGCCTTCCCCTATTCAAACCAGATCTCGAGCTCATACCCATCGGGATCGGCCACATAAGCGCAGGGAAACCCCGGGGTAAACTCCCCTCGCCGAAGCACCGTGCCTCCCGCACTTTCTACTTCAACCAGGGCCTGGTCCAGGTCGTCAGTCGCGACCAACCGGAAGCCGAAGTGGTTGATTCCGCTTAGAATTCCTGCTCCGGAATCCACCTTTTCAAAGGCGAGAACATCGAATGGGCAGGAGATTGCTCCCACACTGGACCCCCTCACCCCCCTCTCTGGAGCACCTTCACCAGCTCCCCCTCCCGGGTCTCCAGCAGGTGCAGGGCCAGGGCCGTTCCCGCTCCGTAGAGCACTCCCCCGTAGGCGAGACAGGCGGGGAGAATCGCCCACACGGCACCGGGGGGGAGGAAGCGGTGCCCCAAGGCCAGGGCCAGGGCGGCAGGGGCTACCAGGGCGGGGAGGAGAAGCAGGGTCAGGGCCCGCAGCAACAGGGTTCCGCACCCCGGTTGGGTGACTCCGCCTAAGGCCCCTGGATCCCCTCGCCGGCTCCCGGGAAGGGGCACTGGGGCCAGCAGGCTCAACGAGTTTCCCAGGGCCATGAGGATCAGCAGGCAGGTGGCTCCCAGCCCCGCCATGGGAAGGGCGTTCTCGGGGCGACCGATGAAGAAACAAGCGGCCGTGGTGGCGACGAGGTTGATGGGGAGGAAGAACAGCAGGCTGGCCAGATTCTTGCCCAGAAGAATGGACGAGCGGGGAGCGGGGGTGGCCAGCAGCAGAAGGACTCCCGGTCCTTCGCCTCCAAACTGGTTGGTGAGGGTGGTCATCTCCACCAGCAGCAGGCCAAAAAGAAGCACTCCCGGCATGCCCCCGTCGAGAATGAAAGGCATCTGTTGGCGACCTGCCCCCGACAGCACCACCTGGGGGAGGGTCACTACGGCCACCTGAAGACCCATCCCCAGCAACAGGTAGGGATTGCGGCGTGTGGTGCGGAACTCCTTGCTGGTGACGGCGGCAAGGGCTCCCGGGATCCAGGCGGGGGCCCGCAGGCGGGGAAGGCGGAGGAAGGGCGTCCCCGGAGAAGAGGTGGCGGGGTGGGCTCCGGAGAGGATCTCCTCCAGGACCCACACCATTCCCATCAGCAGGGCGGTCACCAGGAGGGCTCCCCCCATGGCCAGGGGGGCAACGCCGGGAGGAGAGCCGGTTCCCAAGGTCATGAGGATGCCGAACCAGGAGCCGGGTATCAGATAGAGACCGTCAGGAACGGATTGAGTCAACCGGGAAAGCCAATCTGGACCGGCGGTCATCAACGCCTGCTGCCCCCAGAGGACCAGGGCGAAGGCCAGCAAAGGAGCGGTCAGGAGGGTGATGAGGCGGAGAAGGCGCAGCCTGAGGAAATGGGAGGCCAGGAGGCTCACCCCTCGCCGAAGCAGGGCGTGGTGGAAGAGAAACAGCAAGAGAACCCCTCCCCGCCAGAGCAGGAGCCAGGGGGATCCCGGCAGGGTGAGCCCCATTCCCAGCAGCACCGTCCCTGCCAGCAAGGTGGAGGAAGTGAGGGAGGATTCCAGGATCTCGGCCAGGGAGGTTACCCAGATCGGCAAGGGCAGGTGGCTCAGGGGACTCCCCGAACCCTCCCCCCGCGATGCCGCAGTCAAGGCCATTTCCATGAGCATTCCCAATGAAAAAGCGGCGAAGGCGAGGTGGAGAAGAGGCTCCGGCTGGGGAGAAAGGGACAGGGCGTGAATGGCGGTCACCGCCATCAGGACGGAGATTCCCCCGGAGAACAGGAGGCCGGTGGCCGAACCGACGCGGGCCAGGAGAGGAAGGAGGGCCCACCTTCGCCATCTGAGGGTGAGGCGGGTGAGGAGGAGGAGCTTCAGGCGCTCCCCATCGGTCACGTCAGCCACGACAGACGGCCCCTTCCTGGAGAATCCGCCATGAGGTCTACAAACACGTCGTGGAGGGGGGTTCCCGGGGAGGCTCCCG
>CAYRTW010000402.1:0-3025 GCA_964426935.1 uncultured Rickettsiales bacterium | reverse complement strand
CCTTGGAGAAGGCCAGGATCTCCGCCCCCTCTCGGGCCACCGCCAGCCCCTCCTCCATCTGGGACACCCTCCCCTCCACCGCCACCAGGACCTGAGCAGACTCATCCCCCTCCAGATCCAGGGACAGGGTGGACCCGGATGCAATGGGCAGGGCGTTGTCGGCATAGGAACCGTCCCAGCGAAGGGTGGTCACGGTCAGAACCACTCCCTCCCCCGCAGGCACCCCTTCAAAATCCGCCGAGCCCGAAGGGTCGCTCCAGTAAACGCTCCACTCCGAGCCATCTGCATAGGCCAGATCCACCTGCACCAGGTCGATGTCTGCGAAGGGGTCCGGGGAGGAAGGAGAGGAGAGCCGAAGGTCCAGGGTGAAGGTGTCTCCGCCGGCTCCCACACAGGCGCACAAAAACAAGGAAGCGGCGCCGGCCCCCAGGGATCGCAGCGCACTCCCTCTCCAGACCCATGTCGAGAAGAGAAGCATGGGGGTCAATCTACGCCCCCATTGCCCCATGGGAAACCTGTTCCTAGCCCCATCATCCCGCCATGTAGCGGGAGGGCATCCACACCGCCTGGGGAGGGGGGGTCTGACGGACCGCCAGAAGGGTATGACAGGCCTCCTCCACCCGATGCACCGAGAGGGCGGCCGCTTCTTCCAGGATGGGGGACTGGCCGATGCCGGGGACATTCTCCTGCCCCACCAGGCGGGTGGGTACCCGTACATCCCATTCTGCCAATTCCCCTTGGATCTGTCGGCCGAATCCCCCGAAGGTTCGATCCTCAGCGGCAATCAGCACCCTCCCGGTGCGGGCCGCCGAAGCTCGCACCAGGTCCATGTCGGGAGGAACCAGGGTACGGAGATCGATCACCTCCACGGAGATGCCCTTCCGGGCCAGGGACTCCGCCACCTCCAGGGAGGTCAGCGCCGCCTTTCCCCAGGAAACCAGGGTGAGGTCGGTTCCCGGGCGTCTCACCATCCCCTTGCCGAAGGGCACCCTCACCCCCTTTCCGATGTCGGGGATTTCCCCTTTGCGGATGCGGTTTCGCAGGTCGTTCTGACCCTCGGCATCCTCGGGCTCATCGGGAAAGGCCGGTCCGTTGCTCCGCCGATAGCAGTATTTGGGCTCCAGGAAGATCACCGGCCCGCCATAATCCGCCGCCGTCATCAACAATCCATAGGCGTCATAGGAGGTGGAGGGCATCACCACCACCAGCCCGGGGATGGAGGTCAGGTAGCCATCCACGCTCATGGAGTGATAGATGGCGCCCCCTCCAAAAGGATCGGTGGGCATCCTGACGATCACCGAGGACTTCACCGCCCCGAGGGTGGTCCAGTAGACGTTGCCCATGTATACGAACCAGTGATAGGCGTTGAGGCAGTAGTCACCGAACTGGATCTCCGCCATGACCGTCACCCCAGGATGAAGTCCCGCCCCAAAGGCGGTTCCCACGATGAGGGGTTCGTTCAGTGGGGCGTCGATGACCCGGTCGGGGAACCTCTCTTTCAGCCCCGCAGTGGCCTGCATGACCCCTCCCAGCCTGCCGATGTCCTGCCCCCAGGCCAGTCCCACCTTCGATTCCAGGATGTCTCGGTGAGCGGCCCGCAAGGCGCCGGCGTAGGTCACGCAGGTTTCCCGGCGGAAGGCCAGATCCAGGGGTTCCTCCACGGTGGGGAAGGGGGGACGGATGTGCTCATGGATGGACAGGGGCTCGGGCTCCCTCTCTTTCTCCGCCTCCCTCATCCATGAGGCCACCAGATCGTCTTCGGTCCCCATCACCACCCCCAGATCGTGATGGGCAAAATAATCGGCACCGCTCCCCTGCTTGCGGCTGACGATGTCTACGTCCCGGAGAACTCCCCGGGTCACCAGGTCCCGGCCCAGATCGAGCAGGGGGTCCCGCTGATGAAGGTCGAAGCGATAGTCCCCCGCTGAAGAATGGCCGTTCAGCCGGGGCATATCGTGGACGTAGAGGATGGCGCCTTTCTGCTCCCGCCTCACCGCATCGGCACACCTCCAGGTCACCTGATACACCTCCTCAAAGTCCGCGCCATTGCACGAAAAATACTGGAGTCCAAAGGCCTCCGCGTATTTCTGGAAATCCTTGATCCCACGCCCTTCCTCGGGCTTTGTGGAGATGGCGATACGGTTGTCGGTGACGATGGTGATGAGGGGCAACCGCCACACCGTTGCCGCGTTCATGGCGTCGTGCATGTCCCCTTCGGCGGTGGAACCATCGCCAATCACCGCCGCCACCACCGCGTCGTGGATGCCCCGGGCCTTGAACCCCATGGCATACCCTGCCGCCTTGCCCATCTGCATTCCCACCGGGCTCTGGATGGGAAGGATGCCCAACTCGGGGACATGGGTGTGGTTCACCATGTTCCTCCCCTGGGAAAAAGGGTCGGTGCTCCGGGAGAACTGCTGGCGAATGACGTCGTGGGTGTACTCGGGGACCCCATTGAGGGCGCACCACATGGTCACCAGAGAGGCGGAGCGGTAGTGTCCGGAGAAACCGAACTTCTTGGGATCACAAGCATTCTTGAAAGCCAACGCGGTGGCGGTTCCGTGGATTTCTTCCCCCGGGCCCCAGATGGCGAACTTCACCTTCCCCTGGTTCACCAACCGAACGATGCGCTCCTCGGTGGAACGGGAGCGGCAGGCCATTCGATAGGCGAGGAGGCGTTCAGCGTCGGTGAGGGGAGGAGGAGTGGGAAGATCAGCAGAGGCCATGAGGAAGGCTCCAATCCAGTCGGGGGAACGGGTAGGGCCGAAGAGGGCGCGGCATTGTGAGATTGATGGGGCGGGATGGCAAGCGGCGGAGAAAGCCCGAGAAAGCCCGGGGCGGCGCTCCTCCTCAAGAAGACGGAGGAGCCTCGCAAAGAACGAACTCCACCTCACCGAAGCGGAGACGATCGCCCAGGGAGAGGGGCACCGAAGAATCGGCGAGTTTCTCGTTGTTCACCCAGGTTCCGCTCAGGGAATTGAGATCCTGGACCCGATATGTATTGGAATCATTAGTAATTCTAGCA
>CAYRTW010000401.1:0-3043 GCA_964426935.1 uncultured Rickettsiales bacterium | reverse complement strand
GTAGCTGGGTGTGGTCCCTTCCGGTCTTCTCGGTCACGAAGGTGAACGCCCCATCGTTGAAGATGTTGCAGTTCTGATAGATCTCCACAAAGGCGGTCCCCTTGTGGGCAGCGGCACGGCGCAGCACCTCTTGGAGGTGCTGGGGATACACATCCACCGACCGGGCCACGAAGCTGGCCTCTGCCCCCAGGACCAGGGACAAAGGATTGAAAGGGTGATCCACCGAGCCGGCGGGAGAAGATTTGGTTTTCTTGCCCACCTCAGAGGTGGGGGAGTACTGCCCCTTGGTCAGGCCGTAGATCCGGTTGTTGAACATCAGGATCTTGATGTCCACGTTGCGCCGACAGGCGTGGATCAGGTGGTTGCCACCGATGGACAGGGAGTCCCCATCGCCGGTGGCGACCCACACCGAAAGATCGGGGCGGCTCGCCTTCAAGCCGGTGGCCACTCCCGGGGCCCGCCCGTGGATGGTGTGGAACCCGAAGGTATTCATGTAGTAGGGGAAGCGGCTGGAGCAGCCGATCCCCGAGATGACCGCAAACTGCTCCCGGGGGATTCCCAACTCGGGAAACACGTTCTGGACGGCCCTGAGGATGGAGTAGTCCCCGCAACCAGGGCACCAGCGCACATCGACTCCGGAATCGAAATCCTTGCGCGTGAGGGGAACGGGGATGGACTCGGTGGCTTGTCCGTTGGTGAGCATCAGTGACTTCCCATGATCTCATCGATCTTGTTCAGGATCTCGGACACCTTGAAGGGCTGGCCCTGCATCTTGGACAGGGAGACGACGGGGATCATGTATCGACCCTGGATGAGGAGGGCGAGCTGTCCCATGTTCATCTCCGGGACCAGCACCCGGTCAAAGCGGGTGAGGACCTCCTGGAAGTTGGCCGGGAACGGATTCAAGTAGCGAAGGTGGGCGGAGCTGACCTTGCGGCCTCGGGAGCGGGCGATGTTGACGGCGGCGGTGATGGAGCCATAGGTGCTTCCCCATCCCAGCACCAGCAGATCACCGCCCTCCGAATCGCCGTGGACCTCCAAGGGGGGGATGTCGGCGGCGATTCCCGCCACCTTCGCGGCGCGGATCCGCACCATCCGCTCGTGGTTGGCCGGGTCGTAGCTGACACCCCCCGAGCCGTCTTCCTTCTCCAGGCCCCCCACCCGGTGCTCCAATCCCTTGGTTCCGGGGATCGCCCAGGGGCGGGCGAGGGTCTGAGGATCCCGCTTGTAGGGCTGGAACCCCTCGGATTCACTATGAAAATTCACAGGAATGGCGGGGAGGGAAGCGACATCGGGAATGGGCCATGGCTCGGCGCCGTTGGCCAGATATCCATCGGAAAGATAGAAGACCGGCACCATGTACTTGATGGCCAATCGGGCCGCCTCGATGGCCATGTGGAAGCAGTCCCCCGGGGTGGCCGGGGCAACAATGGGGACAGGAGCTTCCGAGTTCCTCCCAAACATGGCTTGGAGCAGATCGGCCTGTTCGGTCTTGGTGGGCAGCCCGGTGGAGGGTCCTCCCCTCTGCACGTTGATGATGATGAGGGGGAGCTCCACCATGGTGGCCAGCCCGATGGCCTCGGTCTTCAAAGCCACTCCCGGTCCGGACGTGGTGGTGATGGCCAGCTTGCCCCCAAAAGCGGCACCGATGGCCGCAGTGACTCCCGCGATCTCATCCTCTGCCTGGAAGGTCATCACCCGGAAGTTTTTGTGTCGACTCAGTTCGTGGAGGATGTCAGAGGCAGGGGTGATGGGATAGCTCCCCAGGAACAGGTCCAGCCCTGAAAGCTCAGAAGCGGCGATGAATCCCCAGGCCAGCGCGGTGTTGCCGGTGATGTTGCGGTAGTCCCCCGGCGCCAGGGGGGCCTTGGGAACCCTATAGGTGGTCTCGAAATATTCGGTCGTCTCTCCAAAGGCATGGCCGGCCTTGAGGACCTTTTCGTTGGCGGCTTGAAGCTCCGGCTGACCCTTGAACTTGTCATGGATCCACGACAGGGTGGTTTCCATGGGGCGGTTGTACATCCAGTACATCAGGCCCAAGGCGAAGAAGTTCTTGCAGCGGTCAATGGAGCGAGTGTTAAGAGAGCTTTCCGCCAGGCAATCCCGGGTGAGCCGGGTGATGTCCATCTTGTAGAGGCGGTAGCCCTCCAGGGAACCATCCTCCAGGGGGCTATGGGCCAGGCCGGCCTTCTTCAGGTTGGTCTCATTGAATCCATCGGTGTTGACGATGATCACCGCCCCCGTGCGGAGGTCCCGAAGGTTGGCCTTCAAGGCGGCGGCGTTCATGGCTACCAGAACATCTGGGCTGTCCCCTGGGGTGAAGATGTCATGGCTGGCGAACTGGATCTGGAAACCAGAGACTCCCGCAGCGGTGCCTGCCGGGGCGCGGATCTCCGCAGGAAAATCAGGCAGGGTGGCCAGATCGTTTCCCATGGCAGCGCTGGTGTTGGTGAACTGGGTACCGGTGAGTTGCATGCCGTCGCCGGAATCGCCGGCGAAGCGGATGACTACCTGGTCGAGGTCGATGGTGGGGCGAGGTGAGGAGGTGTTCTCTGCGTGCATGAGGCTTCGTGCCACGCCAGGAGCCCCCTGAGGGAGCCGCTGGGGAGGCGGGTTGGAAGTGCGGTCAGGCGGGGCACGGTATAGCACCGGCCCGGGCCCATCCGAAGGAGTTTTTACACCATTCGCCACCAGGGGGCAGCGGGGCGCAGGCTCACGAATTCATGGCGTCCAAGAATTCGTTGTTGGAGCGGGTCTTCTGAAATTTATCCAGGAGGAACTCCATGGAGTCGATGGAGTTCAGGGGTGACAACACCTTGCGGAGCACCCACAGTTTGTTGAGCACGTCCTGGGGAAGAAGCAACTCCTCCCGCCGAGTGCCGCTCTTGTTGATGTCCAAGGCGGGGTAGATGCGGCGCTCCACCAGGCGGCGATCCAGGTGGATCTCCATGTTGCCGGTGCCCTTGAACTCCTCGAAGATCACCTCGTCCATGCGGGAGCCGGTGTCGACGAGGGCCGTCGCGACGATGGTGAGCGAGCCGCC
>CAYRTW010000400.1:0-3093 GCA_964426935.1 uncultured Rickettsiales bacterium | reverse complement strand
CCAACGTCCCATCATCCTTGTTCTTGGCGTCGAATGCAAAGTCGTCTCCAAGCGCAAGCGCGAAGGCCAGACCTTGATAGGGCGTCAGAGTCCGAAGGGCCTTCTCCAAGCGCTCAAGGAGCTGCTCTTGATGTTCTGGTTGGGGTTGGGGTTGTGGTGAGCTGAAATTGTTCATGCTCGCAGGTAACATGGGTTGTTGGCGGCTCGCGTTGAGCAAGCTGCGACGGCATGAATCCTGAATTCTACGACAGGCGATGTGGATGTAGAACCCCACATTGGGGCTCAGTGTTTCACACGTTGCCTGTCCCAGTCCCTCAATCATCGCCGCTAATTTGGCGCTTGCGTCATGCACAGCCTCTTTAGCGAGCCGATCGTCTCCGCCTGCCTTAGAGTGAGCAAAGCGCTTGATACCGGGGTGACGGTTGATTTTCGTATACAGAGAACATGTCGCACGGTCCCTCAAGGAGCGCTTCGCTGCTTCACCGAGGTTCTTGAAAAGATCAGAGTTCGGATGACGGCCAAGGAGATAAAGAACAAATACATGGCACACAAATACAGCGTCGTGAGGAGGAAGACAGCCGTATTTCCCCTCGTTCTTGACCGAAGTCGGCTCCTTGAGCACCTCGTCCACAAACGCCCGCAGGTGGTGAGGAAACCCGTCCGGAGCAAGGGGCTTCACATTCGCTTTCGTTCCCGTATATCCCTGCTCCTTACTGTTCGGGAGCTCCTCGATCGCTTTCAGGACAGCTTGGGCACGCTTGGTAACCGGGTCGGTATACACGGCACCTCCCATGAAATCCCGGGTGGCGGGGCCCGGACCTCCCCGATGTCCCGGGAGGTGAAAACGCTGAGGTTGAGAATCAGGCACGAATCACCGTCCCCCCGTAGTACCACTTGGACCCCTCTCCAGTCACCACCAGGATCGTGTCCCCTGGTGAAACACCCCCCTCCCGCATCAGGTGGTCCAAAGTCACTGCCGCGCTGGCGGCGCCGGTGTTCCCCAGGAATCTCCCGGTGTTGGGCACCCTCTCAGGGGGCAACCCCAACGCCCTGGCCACCCGGGGGCTGGAATAGCCGGTCGCCTGATGCACCACCACGTGGCTCACCTCCGGGAGGGTCATCCCCGCCCCCTGGAGGGCCCGGTCGCAAGCTGCTCGGAACAATTCTTCCGACCCTTCGGCCACCATCTGGTAGTTGTGGTGATATCGATGCCGACCTGCCTGGACTCCATCGGGAGTAAGGGGCTCTACGGCTCCTCCCATGGGCTGCCACAACCCAGGAGCTCGACCGCGCCCCCGGTATCCCAGGGCGGTGGCCAGCACTTCGGGCCCGGGTCCGGTCCCCAGGACGAAGGCTCCCGCCCCGTCTCCGAACATGGAGGCGTTCATCTTCTCCTCCACCGTGTCTCCAAAGGAGGCTGTCCAATTGCGAGGGGACCCCACCTCGGTTCCCACTGCCAGCACCACTTGGGCGGAACCGGATCGAAGGGCGTTGCCACCCGCGCTGAGCAGGACGTTGGTGGTGTTGCAGGCGCCACGGAAGTCCATCAGGGCGACATCTCCCATCCCCAGGAGATCGGCAACGAAGGGTGCGGTGCCGGGAAGAGAGTAGTCTCCTGACGAGGTGCCCACCATCAGGAGATCCACCTCTTCCGGGTCGATTCCCGCCATGGCCAGGGCTTTACGACCCGCCTCAGCTCCCAACTCCGAGGGAAGTCCCCCAGGCAGGACTCTGCCGGTGTCCAGGTCAATGGACAGGGCCCTTGACTCCACCCCCAGCCATCGAGACACCAGTTTGCCGGAGAGGCCGGAGTAGCGGGACAGCTCCTGGTTGGACACCCGGCCAAGCCAATGGCTCCCCGTTCCCATCAGGTGGACGGGACCGTTCATTTGTGGATTCCCGCAGGGAAGGGGAGACGGGCCAGGTCCCGACTCACCGCCGCGTGGATGCGAGCCATGAGGGCGTGGGATGTCGTCCCGAGAACCCTCAGGGAATCCTCCTTCTCCTCCAGCAGGGGAGGCACGAGGGAGAGGAGGAATCGAGTTCTCTCCATCGCCTTGTCCATCACCTCGGATCGGGGGGAGTCCTCCCAGGCCAGCCCCAAACGAGCCAGTTCCAGGTGAGCCCCTTCATCGGCGGCCACGGCCCGGCAGAATCCGGCGATCACCCGATCCTGCTCTCCCACCTTGCGGGCCACCAGGGTGTAGGCGGCCACGGCCAGGCGGTCATTGACCAGGAGGCTGGCGAAGAAATCGACGCGGTGGGCAGGCTGGGAGCGAACCAGGTATCGGGCCGCCTCCCGGCTCAACGGACGTCGGGGCCGATCCCCAACCGGGAAGCGATGGGCCAGGACCGCCTCCCCCACATAGCCGTGGACCGCCTCATCGGCCACCAACCCGGCGAGGCGAGGGCGCAGGACGCTGGACGCCCGGGGGGAAGACGGCGGCAGCCGCAGGGCCAGGGCCCCCACGTCCAGGGCGGTGGACTCGGAAGCCACCAGGGAGGTGAGGACGTCCTGGACTCCCCGACTCAGGGAGGAGGATTCGATGCGCCCCGTGTCCTTCCAGGGAAGATCGTTCCCTCCCCAACTGCCATGGCGGATGCGCGCCACCGGGGGAAGGGAGGATGGGGAAGAGAGGCGCATCAGCGGGTCTCCCGAAAGGCCAGGGCTTCTATCACCACGGACACCAGATCCCCCACTCGCTGAGCCCCTGAAGCCACCAGCCGATCCCAGTCCAGCTCAATGCCCAGCTCTCCTTCCACCGCCTCGATGGCCTCCAGGGTGGCGAGGCTGTCGGCGTGGAGGGTGTGCAGGGGAGTCTCCGGGTGGAGGATGGTCTCCCGGGAAACCCCGGTGGCCTCCATCAAGGCGCGACGAACGGCGTCAAAGGCGATGGAGGGGAGGAGATGAGGGGTCATGGCGTCGTTCTCCAGGAGGGGCTGGGGGTTTCCTTATTCAGGTCGATGTATCCGACCCTCCGGTCAGCCAGAAAACCGGGGGAGGATGAAATGGGTCATGGGGTCGTTCCTCACCAGGATTCAGAGTCGCACGCGAAATAGGTTGGCGGGACCCTTGCCGCCGCAAGCGTCGTG
>CAYRTW010000399.1:0-3107 GCA_964426935.1 uncultured Rickettsiales bacterium | reverse complement strand
ATGACGACGCCACCGCCGATGACGACGCCACCGCCGATGACGACGCCACCGCCGACGACGACACCACCGCCGACGACGACACCACCAGCGCCGACCCCTGCCGCGATGGCCCCCCGGTTTCCGGGACGGAGGTGGAGTTTGTGCTGGTGGCGGATGAACTGGACTCTCCCACCACCATCGTCCAGCATCCAATGGACCCTGCCGTCCTCCTGGTGGTCCAAAAGACCGGGGTGATCGCCCTGTATCGGAACCTGGTGAGGGAGGGGGACTTCATGGACATCTCTTCTCGCACCTACAACTCCGGTGAAGCGGGCTTGTTGGGCATGGCCTTTGCCCCCGATTTCGCCTATTCCGGCAAGTTCTATCTCCATTACAACAATCGCCACGATCCCCCTGCCTTCGACACCGTCCTCTCCGAGTTCACCATCATGCCGTCGGCGCAGTTCAACGGGGATCCGGATTCGGAGAGGGAGATGCTCCGTTTTGAGCAGCCCTATTCCAACCACAATGGGGGCACCATCGAGTTCGGTCCCGACGACGGGATGCTGTACATGGCCTTGGGAGATGGCGGTCTCTATGACGACGCCACCTGCTCGGGGAGCAATGGCGACACCCTTCTGGCCAAGATCCTCCGCATCGATCCCACCCCCGATGGAGACCAGCCCTACTCCATCCCCGCTGACAACCCGTTTGTGGGGGATGACGGGGTGCTGGACGAAACCTGGGCCATGGGCCTTCGCAACGCCTGGAAGTTCACCTTTGACCGGGAGACTGGGGAGATGTGGATCGCCGACGTGGGCCAGAACGAGTACGAGGAGATCGATATCGGGGAGGCGGGGGCCTGGTATGGGTGGAGCGCCCGGGAGGGCAACCACCCCTTCTCCAACGGGTGTGACAACTACGAATCCGGCTGGACGGATCCGGTCTTCGAGTATCCCCACGGCGCCACCGGGGGTTCGGTCACCGGGGGGTACGTCTACCGGGGATGCCGGATGCCCGACCTGCGGGGTAAATACTTCTTCGGTGAGGCCACCGCAGGCTACGTCTCTCGCCTGGATTGGGACGGGACCACCGCCGACAACGAAGTCCAGGTGTGGACCGGCCAGGGCTACTACGAGCTGGCGGCCTTCGGGCAGGACGTGGAAGGAGAGCTGTACGTGGTGCGCTTCACCTCAGGCGAGCTGTACAAGATGGTGCCCAAGGGGGGGTAGCCCCCGCCCGGACTCCCCCCCGCCCCTACCGCCGCCGCAGCTCTCCCAGGATCTCCTTCTGTAGGGAGATCATCTCCTCCAGGAGGTGGACCTGCCGGGCCGCCTGTGTTTCCAGATTATTGAAATTATTGGAAGATTCCCCGTTCCCCGGGAAGGGAGTCTCCCTCTTTGAGGACCCTCTTCCCTGCCAGGCGGCGATCAGCTCCCGGGCGTGATCGGCCCGGCCCTTGCCCAGGCCATTGATCTCGATGGGGCGAGAGCCGCCGGTGGTTTCGATGATCAGCATCGCGAAGAGGATGCCTCGGGCCACCGACACCGAAGCGATCTTCTCCCAGGGGATCTCCTCCTCCCGAGAGGAAAACCACCCCCTCTTGCGAAACATGAGCCCGCGAGGGGTAACCACCAGGCGGTCGGGAAAGATCAGGTTGCCGGCGGTCCATCGACTGGATTGGAAGATCTCCGACGAACTGGGGGCGGTGTCAGGAAGGAGGGATGACGCCACGGAATCTCCAGGAAGGCACAGGACAAGTTCCCCGCGCTGCGGCGAGGATATACTGGGTCGGTTCCCCCCGCGAGGTGTCCCATGTCTGAGGATCTTCTCCGCCGTCTGGATGGGTTGCGAGTTCGCCTGGAGGCCCTCCTTCCCCTGTTCCCTTCCCGCGCATCTCGGGTGAGTGCCGCCTTGGATGTCTTGGAGGAGTCGTTGCTGGAGAGGGTCCCCCAGACTGCGGACTCCCTGGTGAGGAGGCTGGCAGCGCGGGAGGGAGATTCCCTTCCCTTCCCTGATGTGAGCCCTGCCCGTCCCCTGACCCCGAGGGAGGAGGGGGCCTTGCAGGGGATCCGGGGGGTGGCGGAGAGAATCGCCGAGCTCCATCGCCTCCGTTCAGTGCGTCGCTATGAGATGGCGGTGGAGTATCACCCCCCTCGGCGGGAGGTGTGGCTGAAGGTCCATCCCGGTCCCACTCTTCCGGCGGTGCGAAGGGGAGCGGCCTTGATTCTTCGGCTCTCGGGGGAGGGAGAGGGATACCGTCTGGAAGCTCGGGACGATGGGGGATCCCTGTGGCGGTCCCTGGAGATCCCCTCCCTGGCCCGCTCCTGGCACCCGCCTGTGGTGGAGGCCTTCATCGTAGAAGCGGTGGATGAATTCCTGGCGGGGGTGGTGGGAATCGCCGCCTGAGAGAGGGACCCCTCAGGGACAGGAGGGGTCTCCCCCGATGTCTTCGACGCTTCGGGGCTCCAGGGACAGGCCGGAGATGAACCCTCCCTCCAACTCGCTGCTCTGCATCTCGATGCAGGTCTCATCCCCCCCGTCGGGGCAGGGGCCGCAGGACACCCCCAGGACCTCCAGGGCGTCGCAACCATCGATCCCGCCAAAGAGTCCGTCCAGGATCGAGGCATCAAAGATGAAGCCCAACTCCCCGTGGCGGATGCCCTCCCAGCTCAAGGTGAATTCACCGCCAAAGCGGAGATCCTGGGCGGTGAAGGAAGTCAGGGGTGAGCCTTCTCCACCCCCCATCAAGAGATCCGCCGGCCCCACCTGAAACCCGGGAAGATCAAAAACCCCCTCCAGGTCCTGGGTGGGATAGCACCACGCCTGCTCCACCAGGGCCCCCATGCCTCGCCCTTGGGCCAGGCGAACCGACAGGGAGTCGCCAGCGTGAGAGAGGACCTCCATGAGGAGGGGGGCTCCCATCATCGCCTTTCCCAGATCCAGGGCCGCCGGATCCCACACTCCCGAGGTCAGGTCGATGGCATAGACCCGGCCGTCAGGCTCCTCACCAGGATCGGGGGGAGTGGAGTCGTCGTCGCCGATGGGAGTGGAGTCGTCGTCGCCGATGGGAGTGGAGTCGTCGTCGCCGATGGGGGTGGAGTCGTCGTCGCCGATGGGGGTGGAGT
>CAYRTW010000398.1:0-3154 GCA_964426935.1 uncultured Rickettsiales bacterium | reverse complement strand
GTGGCAGGCAAGAAGCTCTGGGAGGCCAACAACTGCATGGGCTGTCACACCCTGCTGGGGGAAGGAGCCTACTACGCTCCTGAGTTGACCCGAGTGGTGGAGCGTCGAGGAGAGACCTGGATTCGTACTTTTCTCAAGGATCCGGCCGCCCTGTACCCGGGCCGACGGAAGATGGTGAAGTACGATTTCACTGACGAGCAGCTCACCCAGGTCATTGCCTTTCTGGATTGGGTGGGCAGGATTGATACCAACGGCTTTCCCGCCCCTCCTGACATGACCGCAGCGGGCATCGTCCCCGCCGCCTCCGCCGCCGCCGCCTCCACCGTCCTCCTCCCCACCGAGGGCACCCCGGGCCTGACCCCTCCTCCCTCGTACTTTGCCCAGGTCTGCCAGAGCTGCCACTCGGTAGGTGGAAAGGGAGGGGTGGTGGGGCCCGCCTTGGATGGAGTCGCCAATCGGTTCAATGCTGAAAAGCTGGATCTCTGGCTGAAGGATCCCCAGGCCGTCAAACCCGGCACCGCCATGCCCAATCTCGCCCTCTCCGACCCCCTGCGCGCCGAGCTGGTGGCCTGGCTGATGCTCCTTCGCTGACCCTCTCCTCCCTCCTTCCTTTCCCGGAGGTTCCCGTGAAGTTTCGTTCCCAAAAGGTCGCCTGGCTTTTCTTTGCCACCTGCATGCTGCTGCTGGTGTTGCAAATCGTCTACGGCTTCATCATGGCCTTCGCCCACATCGGATGGGACGGTCTTCACCCGTGGCTCCCCTTCAACACCGCCCGAGCCACCCACACCAACCTCTTGGTGGTGTGGCTGCTGGCGGGTTTCATGGGCTCCGCCTACTACATCATTCCCGAGGAGGCGGAGAGGGAGCTATTCAGCGTGCGCGCTGCGGTGGTTCAGTGGGCCAGTCTGGTGCTGGTGAGCGTCATCGCCGTCATCGGGTTTCATTTCAACTGGTGGGAGGGGAGAAAGTTCCTGGAGATCCCCCGCCCTCTGGACTACCTCGTGGTAGTCAACGTGTTGTTATTCCTTGGAAATATTGGGTTGACCGCCTGGAAGGGGCGGCGGTTCACCACCACGGGGATGGTGCTGGTGGTGGGCCTTCTCTCCGCCGCCCTTCTCTATCTGCCGGGCATGATCACCTTCGATTCCCAGGTCTACGACTCCTATTTCCGGTGGTGGGTGGTGCATCTGTGGGTGGAGGGGGTATGGGAACTGATCATGGGGGCCATCCTGTCCTTTCTCCTCATCAAACTGACGGGTGTGGATCGGGAGGTGGTGGAGAAGTGGCTCTATGTCATCGTCGGTCTCACCTTCATCTCGGGAATCCTGGGCACTGGTCACCACTATTACTGGATAGGGACCCCCAAATATTGGCTGATGGTCGGTGGAGTTTTCTCCGCCTTGGAGCCCCTGGCCTTCCTGGGGATGGCTCTGTACACGGTGACCATGGCTCGCAAAGGAGGAAAGACCGCCGAGAATCGCCCCGCCCTCTTGTGGACCGTTGGCTGCGGCATCCTGTCCTTTGTTGGCGCCGGATTTCTGGGGTTTGCCCACACTCTTCCCCAGGTCAACATCTGGACCCACGGCACCCTGGTCACGGCAATGCACGGGCACCTGGCCTTCTGGGGGGCGTATGCCATGCTGGTGTTGGGAATCATCGCCTACGCCCTGCCCCAGATGACCGGCCGCACCTTCTATCGCCACTGGACTGGGGAATGGGCGTTCTGGATCTCCAACATCGGGATGCTGTGGATGACCGGGGCCTTTGCCGTGGCGGGAATTGCCCAGGTGTACCTGGAGAGGCGCATGGGAATGGACTTCCTCGCCGCCCAGGAAGCCATCTCCATTCATTTTGTCGGTCTGGCCCTGGCCGCTTCTCTGTTTACGGTGGGGATCCTGTTATACGTGTGGAACTTCATCGCCCATGGAGCGCCCACCGACGAGGCCCTTCAGGGAGGGGATGGGGAATGGCGCGGAGACGCTGTTGCCCCCCGGTGACCCTTCCGTGGAGCTTCCCTGGTATCGGCAGGTCGGCGATGAGTGTCAGGTCTTTCAACAGGCCTGGGAGAACCGTCTGCCCCTGCTTCTGAAGGGCCCCACCGGATGTGGAAAGAGCCGGCTGGTGGAGCACATGGCGGCCCGACTGGGGAGGAACCTGGTTACCGTTTCCTGCCACGATGAGACGTCGGCGGTGGACCTCCTGGGGCGCTATCTGGTGAGGGGAGAGGAGACGGTATGGCTGGACGGGCCGGTCACCCGGGCGGTGCGGCAGGGGGCGATTCTCTACCTGGACGAGGTGGCGGAAGCTCGTCCCGATGTCATTGTGGTGTTGCATTCCCTCACCGATCACCGTCGTCGCCTGTTCGTGGAACGTCATGATGAGGAGGTGGAGGCGGCCCCAGGGTTTGGCATGGTCGTGAGCTTCAATCCGGGATACCAGAGGGGAATCAAGGAGTTGAAGCCCTCCACCCGGCAGCGTTTCGTGTCCCTTCACTTCGAGTACCCGACCGCCAGCACCGAATCGGAGATCATCGCCGGGGAAGCCCGGGTCGATCCCGCCCTGGCCAGGCGCCTGGTGACCCTGGCGGGGAAGATGCGATCCCTGCACGACCTGGGATTGGCGGAAGTGCCGTCCACCCGCTTGATGATCAGCGCCGCTCGCCTCATCTCCACTGGCCTCCCCCCACGATTGGCTTGCAGGGTCGGGATCGTTGAACCGCTGACCGATGACCGGGACGTGGCCAAGGGGCTCATGGATCTGGTTTCCCTGGTCTTTTGAGGGCCCATGTCCATCCCTGAGCACGGTCCTCGGCTGGAAATGGACTGGGAGCAGAGGGTGTTCAGCGCCCTGTTGGGCCTGTGGAAGAGGGTCAGACCGGCACCCTCCCCTGAAGTCCGTGCCGAGGCCTGTCGCTTTTTGGAATCGGCTCCCTCCCTGACGGTGCTGGCCCAGGCCCTGTCCGGAGAGGCCCTTCGCCTTCTGCCGGCCCGGGGAGAAGGAGGCCTGCGAGGGGGGGACATCCTCCTACCTGAAGTGATGGATCTCCATGGAACTGTTGACGAAAATCGAGAAACCCTCCTTCTCCGCGTCGCTGTCTCCGCCACGATTCGGCGTCTCTCCCTGAGCCGCGATGTGCCTGACGATCCCGGGGAGA
>CAYRTW010000397.1:0-3212 GCA_964426935.1 uncultured Rickettsiales bacterium | reverse complement strand
GACGCCATTTGCTTGGACCGGGTGCGGGGGGCGAAGTTTCGCCGCCGAGTCGCCTGTGGAGGCTCCCATGGCCCGTCAACACAAGCCCGGCTGTTTTCTGACCGTCCTCTCTACCCTGGCCCTGACTGGAGGCGCCGTTGCCCTCCTCGCCCTCTGCCTCTCCTGAGGGCCCGATTCTCGCCGTAGAAGTTGCCGTGGCCCTGCCCCTGGCCGGTACCTTCCATTATTCCGTCCCTCCTCACCTGGTGGATCGTCTGCACCCCGGCTCGGTAGTCCTGGTGCCCTTCGGGCCTCGACGCATTACCGCCTATGTGCTTGAATCTCCCCGGGTTATTCCCGATCCTCCTCGAAATCTGAAGTCCGTTGAGAAGCTCCTGCTGGAGAATCCCGCCTTCCCGGCCTCCCTGCTGTCCTTCTACCGCTTCACGGCAGAGTACTACCACCATCCCCTGGGAGAGGTGATTCGGGCTTCCCTGCCGGCGGCGGTGAGAGAGGAAACCCGATCCCAGGTGTGCCTCTCCCCGGAAGCGGGTCCCCCTCCTGGAGAGGATGTCGAATTGGGACGGCTGCTGGCCTCTCTGGCGGAATCGGGTCCTCTCTCCCTGGCCTCCTTGGGCAAGCGAGGGTTCGCTACGCCCCTGGTGCAGAGAGCCCTGCGAGGGGGGTGGGTGACCGAGGAGCAGCGGGTCCATCGGGAAGCGGCCCGAGCAAGGCTCCACCCCTTCTACTCCTTGACCGAATCTCCCCGATTGACCCGGGAGCGCTACCCCCGCCCGGGTCCGGTGAGGGATCGCCTCATTGATTACCTGGGCCGTTTTGCACCCGTGGGAAGGGAAGTGCTTCTCAGGGAATTTCCAAATGCTTCTCAGCATTTACGGGACCTTCTGCAGCGGGGACTGGTGGTGCTGGAGGAGAGGGAGGGGGCTCATGCCGAGAACTCGGGGGTGAACCGAGGCGAGGAAGAGGAGATTCCCCAGGAGTTGACCTCGGACCAGAGACGAGCCCTCCAGGCCGTGGAGTCGGCCCTTCAGGAGAGGACAGGGCGCACCCTTCTGCTCCATGGGGTGACGGGATCGGGAAAGACCGAGGTGTACCTTCGGGCGGCAGAGGCGGTGAGGAGCGAAGGGGGCGGGGTCATCTTCCTGGTTCCGGAAATCGCCCTCACCCCCCAGTTGGTACGGCGGGTGCGGGCGCGGCTGCCGGGACCCCTGGCGGTTCTTCACTCCGGCCTGACCCCCCGGCAGCGCTTTGATCAATGGCAGCGCATTCAGGAGGGAGGGGCCCAGGTGGTGGTGGGGGCTCGCTCCGCCGTGTTCGCCCCGGTGAAGAACCTGCGCCTGCTGGTGGTGGATGAAGAGCACGACAGCTCCTACAAGCAGGACGAAGGGTTGCGGTATTCGGCCCGGGATCTGGCGGTGGTGAGGGCAGCGCGGGAGGGGGCGGTGTGTCTCCTGGGATCGGCCACCCCCTCTCTGGAGAGTTACCGCAACGCCGTATCCGGGCGGTTCGAGAAGCTGGTCTTGCCGGAGAGGCCCAGGCAACGTCCCATGCCCCGGGTGGAAGTGGTCGACCTGCGGGGCTCTGCCCGGCCCGGCTCTGCCAAGGATGCCCCGGGGAAGTGGCTGAGCGAGCCCCTGCGGGAGGCCCTCACCGAGACCCTCGCCCAAGGGGAGCAGGCGATCCTCCTGCTGAATCGGCGGGGATTTGCCACGGCGGTCACCTGTACCACCTGCGGAGGAAGCTTCCGCTGCACCGAGTGTGACGTAGCCCTGACCTACCACGGCCGCCGCCATCACCTCCTTTGTCATTGGTGCGGACTGCGCCGTCCCCTCCCCGAGGTCTGCCCCTCCTGTCAGGCAGCCACCCTCATGCTTCTCGGGAGGGGCACCGAAAGAATCGAAGAGGAGCTGTTGCACCTCCTCCCTGAGGCTCGGGTGGACAGGATGGATCAGGACACCACCCGCACCAAGGATGCCCATCGCGACATCTTGGAAAGGTTCGGCCGTCGGGAGGTGGACATCCTGGTGGGCACCCAGATGATCAGCAAGGGTCACGATTTTCCCGCAGTGACCCTGGTGGGAGTCCTCCACGGGGACGCCGCCCTGTATCTGCCTGATTTTCGAGCGGCGGAGCGCACCTTTCAGTTGTTGACCCAGGTGGCAGGGAGAGCGGGTCGCGCCGACAAACCAGGAAGGGTCATCGTGCAGGCCTGGAATCCCTTTCACTACGCCATCCGTCACGCCCTCGATCACGACTACCTGGGCTTCTACCGCCGAGAGGCCCGGCTCCGGCAGGCCATGGTCTACCCCCCCTTCGGCCGGATGGCGGTGCTGAGGGTGGAGGGACCCGACGAGAGGGAGACCGAGGCAGCCGCCCGTCGAATCCTGGCCCTGGTGCTCCAGGGGGTTGAGGGTGCACAGGGAAGACCGGGAGCGGCGGGGCTGAGGCTCCTCGGTCCCACGCCAGCCCCCCTCTACCGGTGCGAAGGGAGGTACCGCTGGCAGCTTTCGGTGAGGGCCCCCGATCACCGGGCGGTGCAGGCGGTCCTGCGGGAGGCGGAAAAAGCGGTGAGGGAGGAGGCCCGGGGAAATTTGCGGGTGTCCTTGGACGTGGACCCCCAGACCCTGGTGTGACAGACCAGCCGGGCGAACATAAAACCCAAGCAGATCCAGATCGTTGAAGGGAGAAGACCCCTTCCAGGCTGAAGTTCTGGCCGGCAAATCGGCGGGATCCCTTCCGTAGCCTGGGATTGCTCGCAATTCTCGTTCCATTTGTTGGCATGTAATTTACATTGATTATGTTTGCAACGCTTATAGTAGATGCAATAATTGAAGCATGTACATCGCGACTGTGCCCAACCGAAACTCCCCCCCAGCCCTCCTGCTCCGGGAGGGCTACCGCGAAGGCGGGAAGGTCAAGACCCGGACCCTGGCGAACCTGTCCCACCTCCCTGCGGACCAGATCGAAACCCTCCGCCGCGTGTTCAGGGGCGAGAAGCTCGTCCCCGCTGCCCAGTCCTTCGAGACCGTCGATACACGCCTCCACGGCCATGTCGAGGCCGTGCTGGCCGCCATGAAGGCGATCGGATTCGAGTCCTTGAGAGGCGTGGCGACCGATGCGATTCAGTGACGAGGACCCGGCCAGCAAGGCGACTCGTGACCCGGTGACGCCCGCTCGACGCTCCGTTGCGGCGCTCAACAAAGCGGCCACCC
>CAYRTW010000396.1:0-3275 GCA_964426935.1 uncultured Rickettsiales bacterium | reverse complement strand
GCCCCGGGGAGACGGCGGCATCCGAGGGGGCTATATCCTCCTACCTGAAGTGAATGATAACCAAGGAACTGTTGACTAAAATCGAGAAGCCCTCCTTCTCCGCGTCGCTGTCTCCGCCACGATTCGGCGTCTCTCGATGAGCCGCGATGTGCCTGACGATCCCGGGGAGAGGGCCATGTCCAGCCTGGACGCAGGGCGGCGGGCGACGGACCTTCTGGCTGGGGAACTGGCCAGGTTTCGAGAGATTCACCAGAGGGTGGCCGCCCTTCAGATGGCGGCTCTGCCGAAAGATCTCCCCCTCTCTTGGAGGAACGTCTACCGGGATGCACTGGACCTGGACATCCCCTGGAGCCCCTCGGTTCCTCCCCCGGGAAATCCCGGGCCCCCTCTGCCCATGTGGGGGGAGAGGGTGAGATGGCCCCCGGGCGGCGGAAGTGGAGGAGAGGCGGGGGAAGAGTCCGTCTCCCCACCCTCGGCAGGCACCGAGAGAGAGGCGCGGCCCGTCGACGAAGTGGAATACGTCTCTATTGACGAGAAGAAGGCCAGGGAGAAGGTTCTCACCCATACATTTGAGAAGGTGGAGACCTTGGATGAGCATCAGGGGCAGGTTCAGCGCACCGACGGTGCCGATGAATTGGATGACCACCTCGAAGCCCTGGAGGAACTGGATCTGAAGCAGGTGATTCGCGGGGGAGAGGGTGCGCGGTCCTTGTACAAGGCGGAGGTCGGGTTGGACACCTCAGTACCCGATGTGGGGGATGTGATTCCTGGGGAGAGAGGAATCGTATACGACGAGTGGGATAGGGGACGGGGTCGATACCGCAAGGAGTGGTGTACGGTTTATCCCACCCCCATGGGGACGGGGGACGCGGGATGGGCATCGGCGGCATTGGCTCACCATCACACTTTGGTGGAGGAGTTGTTTCGACGCCTTTCCATTTATCGCACCCGGCGGACCCCCCAGAGGAGGCAGAGGGATGGGGAGGAATTGGATTTGGACGCCATGGTGGACGATCTGGCCCAAAGGCGAGCGGGCAGGGGTCCATCGGAGCGTCTGTATCTGCGCGCCTTGCCGAGGCAAAGGAGTTTCTACACCACCGTGCTCCTGGATATCTCCTTGTCCACCGACGCCTGGGTTGCCAACCGTCGCGTCCTGGACGTGTCCCGAGAGGCGGTGCTGGTGCTGGGGGAAGTGGCCCATCGATTGGGAGACGCCCTGTCGGTGCTGGCCTTCGCCTCCCACACCCGGAATCGGTGCCGGGTGTGGACGGTTCGGGGAGAAGGGGATTCCTGGCAGAGGGGCAAGGCTCGGCTGGGCGCTCTTCACCCTCAGGGATACACCCGCATCGGTCCGGCGCTGCGTCACGCCATCGCCGGAATGAGCAAGGTGGAGGTGGATCGGCGGTTGCTCTTGCTCATCTCCGACGGCAAACCCACCGATCATGATCGCTACGAAGGGACCTACGGGGTGGCCGACGTGAGGCAGGCCATCCGGGAAGGGGAGGCATTGGGAATTGTGGCCCACGCCCTGACGGTGGATGGGCTGGCGAGGGCTCACCTCCCCTCCATGTTTGGCCCCGGGGCCTGGCACATCCTTCCCGATCCCAGGCGCCTGCCGGAGGTTCTGACCACGGTGTATGGGAGGTTGACGGGAAGGTAGGTCCGGCACGAAACGTGCTTTGGACCTCCATTCCCAGCCTCTGGTGTTCCATGGGCCCCTCCAAGGACGCCCCGGAGTTTCCGAGCCCCATGCCGCCTTCCACCATCCCCTTCCGCTGGAAGCACCTCCTTCCCCGAGAACATGGCCTGTGGTCTTGGGTCGGTCTCCCCTGGGTGGGGGCCCTGCTCCTGGCCCCTTCTGTCAGCACCGTCCTGGGGGTGCTGGCCGGTCTGGCCCTCTGCGGAGGGGGGATGGCGGCAAGTCGTGGGTCAGGGAGGGAGGCCCGATGGGTCGTCCTGCTGGCGGGGCTCCTGGGGTGGGGAGCGATGGCCCTGTCTCCTCACCCCTCCTTTCTGGCGTGGACCTGGCTGGGAATGGCCGCTGGAGGGGGAGGGGTCCTGGTCCTTCGAGAGAGGCTTTCCCATCACTCGCCAGGAACATATACCTCATTGGAATTATTGGTCATTCATGGGGCAGGGTTGTCAGGAGCCGGTCTGGCCATGGCAGGGGGAGTTCCGCCGTCTCGGGCCCTGCTGATGGCCCTGGCCCTATGCACCTGGCAGGTCATCGGGCTGTGGTGGGTGCGGGGGAAGCTGGCCCGGGTGCTGCCTCGTCGGGAGCCGTGGCAGCGAGGACCGTGGTTCATCGTCTCCTGCACGGCTCTCTTGATGGGGTTCTCCTGGGCAGAGGGGAGGCTCGCTCTGGCGATTCTTCCCTTTCTTTACGGGCTTCGCATCGCCACCTCCCCGCCGGTGAATGGGGCGCGAGACTCCCGGCGCCTCGGTCTCTCCGAGGGGGCTTGGGCCCTCGCAGCGGTGACCCTGGTGGGATGGGTGGCCCGATAGGAAGGCCTTTCTGGAAATCCACCTCTCCCCGAGGTCGGGTCGCCTGGTTCTTCCACCGTCTCCTGGGAGGATGAGTGTCAGATCGCACAGGGCCAAGAGGAACTCTCCTTCAGCTCCACAAGAAAACCCTATCTATTTCATGGGGTTGGACCTCCATTCACCCGGCATGACTGTTGCAACCAGGGAGGACATCTTGCTGCCGTGGAGTGAACATGCCCTCTTTTCTTCCTCGTCTTTTTCCTCTGGCGGTCCTACTTCTTGCCTGCCAGCCGTCGTCGGCTCCTGAACCTGCCCCTCAGAAGGGCAATACCGGAGGTTTGACCGCCCTCTCCTCCACCGAGGCGGTGGGTCTGATGGCGGTGGGAGAGCCCGCTCCGGCGGTTCTCACCCAGGCTCCTCAGGTGCCTCCTCCCATCACGCGCAAGGATCCCGCCCGATTGGTGGTCCAACTGGAGGTGAAGGAAGTAGTGAAGCCCATCTCCGACGGGGTGGACTATGTGTTCTGGACCTTCGGCGGCGATGTCCCGGGGAGTTTCATTCGGGTTCGTCAGGGGGACACCGTGGAATTCCACCTGAACAATCACCCCGACAACAAGATGCCCCACAACATCGACCTTCACGCCGTCACCGGACCGGGAGGGGGAGCGGCGTCCTCCTTCACCGCCCCGGGGCACACCTCCCAGTTCACCTTCAAGGCCATCAACGTTGGCCTGTACGTGTATCACTGCGCCACAGCTCCGGTGGGCATGCACATCGCCAACGGCATGTAC
>CAYRTW010000395.1:0-3346 GCA_964426935.1 uncultured Rickettsiales bacterium | reverse complement strand
CCCCCCGGCACTCGGGAGGGATCCCAGGGGTTCCGAGAAGGGCCGAAGGCGGAGTTCTCGGTGGAGGAACCCATGGCGAACTCGTCCAGGTTGGTCTTCCCCAGAATCACCATGCCGGCCGCGATGAGCCTCTCCACCGCCGTGGCGGTGTAGGGGGCGACCCATCCGGAAAGAATCCTGGAGCCGCAGGTGGTGGGAAGCCCCTTCACGTTGAAGTTGTCCTTCACCGCCAGGGGAATTCCATCCAGAGGGGAGAGCCGCTCTCCCCTCGCTCTGCGGGCATCGGACCGGGAGGCGGCGGCCAGGGCTCCTTCTTCGTCCAGGTGCAAAAAGGCATGGAGATGGGCGAACTGGTGGGCCCTGTCCAGAGAGGCGCTGACCAGGGAAGTGGAGGTGAAATCCCCCCTTTCCAGGCCGCAGGCCAGAAAGCGGGTGTCGTGCTCTGGAAGGGAAGTCATGGGAATCTCTGCACTTCGTAACCGTAGAGTGTTGAAATCATTCAAGAACGCGAGGAACCACCAACAGATCCGCGTCTCGGGCCGGGGCTCCCTTCAGGAAAGAGTCGGCCACTTCGAATCCGGATGGGTTGCTGGCGCCATCGGAGCGCAGGGGAGCTTCCCCGCTGGGAGCCGGGGAATCCAGCCCCTCTGCCCCCTCGATCATGCCCACGTAGGCGACAATGGCTCCCAGTTGTCGGGTCAATTCCAGGAGTTCCGAGTCGGAGAAGCGAAGGCGGGCCAGAAACGCGATCTGCCGGACCTCCTCCACCCCCAAAGAGACCGTGGTCACGGTGCCTCACCCTCTCCCACCTTGTGGTGTCGCTTGAGGCCGAAGAACGAGGCGACCGATTCGATCATCCCTCCCTTGTCTTCTCCCGCCAGCTTCCCCAGCTCACCCGCGTCCAGGTACACCCCGGCGCAAGAGGGACATCGCTCGATGACCACCCCTCGAAACTGCACCGACTCCATCTCGCTCCCGCACTTGGCGCAGCGCATCCAATGGAGGATTCGCAACTTCTCCGCTTCCGCCTGAGCCGCCTCCACCTGCAACTTTTCCCGGTGCTTCTCGGTCTGCTCCCTCTCGATACGGGCGAAGTACTCCTCTTCCTCGTTGCTGGGCGCCTTGCTTCCTTTGGTTCCGGTCATGACAACTCTCCGTAGGTTGGGGGGCGGCGCCCCGGTGGGGAGGGGCGACGGTACGGCCTGACCCCGCCGGGGATACCAGACCCCCCAAGGGGAGTCAACGCGATCTTCTCCTCCCAACAAGGCCCTCCTTCCTGCACATTTTCCTTGACCTTCAGGATGGAGACCCTTATCTCTCCCCGCCTCACACTTGCCACCCCCCATCACCCCTCCTGAATGAGCCTCGAAGCCCCATGCTGATCCCCCTTCGCTCCCTGTGCCTTGCCGTATGTCTTCCCGTTGCCGTCGCCGCCTGTGGAGGTGGAGAGGAGGCCACCACCGAAGGCCCGGCCATCCCCGCCACCCCTCCAGCCCCCATTCCCCCTCCCGTGCCGGTGCGGCAGCCCCTGTCGGGAGATCCGGTCCCCGCCCTCCTGGTGACCCAGGCCACGTTCTGGAAGAACGAACTGGGCAAGTCCAAGCCTGGCCCCGCCCGCTTGAGCATCTGGCGTCAGACGGCCACCGGCTGGTCGGAGACCCGGGTGGAGGACGCCGACTCCAACGTGTTCCACAAAGCCATTCAGCTCAAGGACGGAAGCATCATCACCGCCGCCGCTGAGAAGGCCATGCTCAAGCGATGGACCTTCGCCGACGGGAAGTGGTCCTCGGAGCTGCTATGGAGCAAGGAGTGGGGAGGGCAGTTCAATCGACTCCGGGATCTGGAGATCGCGGACGTGGATGGGGATGGCAAGGACGAATACGTCATCGCCACCCACGACCATGGAGTGGTAGCGGTATTCAACCCCGACGCCCCGGGAGGAGGCGTGGTGGAGTTGAGCTCCCGCCCCGACACCTTTGTTCACGAGATCGAAATCGGCGACGTGATGGGAGACAAAAAGAAGGAATTCTTCGCCACCCCCAGCGGCAGGAACGAGGCCAACAAGTCCCAGTCGGGCGGGGTGGTGATGTACAAGTGGAACGGAAAGGAATACGTCTCATCCGAGGTGGAGCCCTGGGGAGCCAGCCACGCCAAGGAAATCCTGGTCACTGACCTGAACAAGGACGGCAAGGACGACCTTCTGGCGGTGATGGAAGCCACCACCGACGCCACCGGCAACATCACCCACCCGGTGGAGATCCGGCGATACATCCCGGATGCCAAGGGGGGATTCACCTCCACGATCCTGGCCTCCATCAACGACCGCCAGACCCGCTTCCTGGTCCCCGGAGACTTCGACGGAGACGGCCAGATGGATCTGGTGGCAGCGGCCATGACCACCGGGCTGTGGCTGCTGAAGGCCGACCCCGCCGCCAAGGACGGCCCCTGGAAGGCCACCTCCATCGACAGCAACTCCTCGGGATTCGAGCATGCCTGCCGAGCCGCCGACCTGGATGGGGACGGCAAGCTGGAGCTGTACGTGGTGGCCGACGACCAGGGGGAGTTCAAGCGCTACGTCTGGAACGCCTCCTCATCCAGCTTTGACAAAGTGGTTCTCGGCAAGACCTCCAAGGAAGACATCACCTGGAATGTTGAACCGGCCCGACTGTGAGGGGGGAGGAGACTCCTCCCCGGTCAGAGGGGACGGGGGGTCGTGGAAAAGAGAATTTTTGTGGGCTCCCCCCCGATAGGGTGTTGCAATGCCCCTTCGGTGTGGATACCCTGCGTCGTGATGAGTCGTCCGATGTGGACGGTCATCCCGGGCGGTCTTCCGCCCTCATGATATGGGTTCTGGTGGAGCTGCCCAGCGGGGGATGTGCTCCACAGGTTTTCCGGAACTTTCGTCCAACCGCATCTCCTCGGCTTCTTCACCAGGATGTTACGGACCAGGCACGGCGGGAACCGGATGCGGGACGGCCATCGGGGTCGTTTCGCTGGCGGCGGGCGCCATTGGCCCGCATCGGACAAGGATGCGCCTGAAGCCCACCCGGGCGGCGCAACGAGAGAGAGTCAGGGTTATGGCGAAGAAGCTTTTCGTGGGTGGACTGAGCTGGGGAACGACCGATGATGGACTGCGTGCGGCCTTTGAGCGTTTCGGTGAAGTTGCCGACGCCAAGGTCATCACCGACCGGGAGACCGGCCGTTCCCGCGGGTTCGGATTCGTGACGTTTACCAACGGCGAAGACGCCACGGCGGCCATGCAGGAGATGGATGGTTCCAATCTGGAAGGCCGCAACATCAAGGTCAACGAGGCTGAGGACAAGGGTCCCCGCAGCGGCGGTGGCGG
>CAYRTW010000394.1:0-3351 GCA_964426935.1 uncultured Rickettsiales bacterium | reverse complement strand
GGCCCCATCCTTCACCGGTCGTCGTCGTGAGACCTACGTCCCCCACGTTATAAATCAGGTTCAGCTTCTCCGGCGGCTCGGAGGGGAGATGGGGCGCGATCGACGTGACGATCAACCGATCCTCAATGCCGAGCCGCCGCGCCATCGCGAACAGGTTCCACCCCGCGTCCGAAGCCGGTGGGCGCATTTCCGTCGCCGACGACGAGGATCCGAGCGGTGGAGGTGGGGGGCACGACGGCGCCCGCGCGAAGCCGAGGCGGAGCGGGTGTCGCCCCGGGCGTGAGATCGTCCCCGAGGACCTTGAGGCGGGCGGCGAGGGCCCGGTATTCGGGCGTGCGACGGCGCTCCAGGACGCTCCCTCGCGTGGCGAGAAATTCGCTGTCGAGGTAGGGGCCATCACCACACTACCGGCACATACCGCGGCAGTCAGGTGGGTAACCCTTCGACGCGGCAGCGGAACGGCTCCGATGCGGTGGCAACCTGGAAGTCGGTTCATCACGTCTCAAGATCCTCCACGACTGACGACCCGGACCCTGGCAGACTGGAACTTGAGCGTTCATCAAGGGCGCACGCCGATGGGGAGCCCCAGTGCGATTGCACCAAATAATGCTTGACTTTTGCTGCGGACCCGCCAACTTCGCCCGGAACCTCATCCGCTCCGACACCTCCCTCGAGAAGAGTGTCAACGTCCGTAGACTCCGCGCCGCCCTCGACGACGACTACCGGCGCCACCTCCTCACCAACGCCACCAAGAAGACGGTGCCCGGTGCGGGGGGCTCACATCAGGTGCGATTGCCCTGGGGGGAGCCCCCTTCCGATGACCGGAGGGATGGCACCATGCCCCATCTCCCTGGAGAGAGGATGCCGTCGGGATCGAGAGCATCCTTGACTCTCTGCATCAAGGACCGAAAACCAGGGTCCATTTGGGACAGCACCAGGGGAAGCAGCGACGCCGGGCATTTGTACGGCACGTAGCCCAGTTCGAGGAGGGCGGTTCCCACTTCGACGTTGAGGGCTCGCATCTTCTCCACCTCCTCGGGTCGCTCCCGATCGAAGGTCTGGATGAAGCGCAGGACCCCGAAGTGCCCCTGCTTCATGGGTCGGGACACGATGATCGGGGGCTGGCCATATTTCTCCAAGAGAGAGATGCCCCGACGCGCCCCCTCTTCCAACCTGGACATGGGGCCATATGTACCCACCCAGGTAATGCCCCCACCGGGGTGATCCAACAGGAAGTCCAGACGGGTGGGAAAGTGGACGAATTTCTGGAACCGGGGATTGAGGCGCACCAGGCTCTCGATGGAAAGGGGGTTCTCCAGCCGATGGCCTTGAGAGCGGGCAGTGGTCAGGCATCGACGAAAGACCATCTCCTTGAGACGGATCTCCTCTTCGGTGTCCCCACCATAGTCCGCCAGGATGAAGAACTGGGGCTCGTCGGGATCGCGAATGGTGGGCTTGCCTACCCCGAACAGCATCTTACCGGTGGGCCAGGACAATCCGCCCAGATCGTCAAACAAGCCAGTCCTGGCCCCCAGGCGCATCAAGGCAAATCCCCCGTCGGGGGTGTCGCACAAGACTACGGAGCGACGTCGGTGCGCTCTCCTTGGCCACAGGGTAAAAGCCAGGCGGGTCACGATCCCGGTGATGCCCTGCCAGTTGATGAACAGACCGGTCAGATCAGGGAGGGGTGAACGGGAAAACCAGGTGTCGGAGACAGCGATGGAACCCACCCGAGCCACTTCACCATTCGCCAACACCACTTCCAACCCATTGCACCATTCCCCCATGGGGCCATGAGCCATGGTGAGGGTGCCCAGCCCATCCATGAGAATGCCCGCGGCCACCGAAGTATCCGGGGGAGCCAGGGGATACCCCAGGACCAGGTCGTGCCTTCCTCGGGCCAGATGATCGGTGATGTCCTGCCAGGTTACTCCGGGCTCCACCACCGCATACATCTCTGAATCGTTGATCTCCAGGACCCGATTCATCCTCCGGAGATCCAGGCTCACCCCTCCCTCTGCAGGAAGAGCCAGCCCCCCCACATTCATCCCGGCCACTCGGGGAGTCACCGGGAGCTTCAAGGCGTGGCATACCCGGACCACCGCCTGAACCTCAGCAGTGGTGGCGGCCGACACGACAAAAGCCGGCCTCGCCCCCGGGTTTTCAGTGCGATCCCGGCTGACCTCGGCCAGGCTCTCCTCGTCAAAACGGACGTGCTCTTTGCCTACCGCCTCACAAAAGGAAAAAAAAGCGCGAGAAGCCAGACCGGAGTTTGCGTTTGCCATCCCTTCATCCCTCCCTGGAACAGAGCAACGCCGGCAGGGCCAGGGCCACCAACCAGATCCTCCCCGATACCCTCACTTCCCCTCGCCATAAAGGGCCCACGGGGTTTGTCCAGGTCACCACATCCACCAGGGCCGCAAGAGTTCCCCGCACAGCCGCTCGGGGAGGGCCCTCTTCTCCGCGAAAGATACACACCGCTCCCCGGTCGAACTTCAAGGTGACCTTCATGCCCGAGGCTTGGATGAGAATGGATGCGCGAAGAGGGAGAAGCCAAAACCGTCGGCTTGGCCGGGCCAGATTCCTTTCCAGGAGATCGACCAGGAAGTGCCCCAGGAGGTTCATGGACTCGGGGTCCATCAACGTCACCCGTGCCATCGAAACCGAATCCATGGGAGATCTACTTGTGGTCTCCACTTCCCTGCTGACCTGCTACCGCCCACAACTGGGCCTGGCCCAACGCAAGGGCAGCTTTGGCGTCAAGGTACTCCCGAGAAAAGGGATCCGAGTCCTTCATGATGGCCTCGGCACCGGCCACCCGGACACGAATCTCGGCAACGTCCAGGTCGGCCACCGGAACGCAGAGGTCGGTGAGGATCACCACCTTGGACGCCCCAACCTGAGCAAAGCCCCCTCCCACCACATAATGATGGGCTTCCCCCTGGTGGTGGAAGTCCAGGGGCCCCGGAGCTACCTCAGTGATGTAGTTGACGTGCCCCTTCAGCACCCCAAAAAGGCCTCCGGATCCGGGGGCCACCACTTCTTGGACTTCCCCGGAAAAGACGGCCCGCTGGGGAGTGATGACCTCCAGATGAAACAGTTCTTCAGACATGGTTCGCCGCCTTCTTCAAGGGAATGCGGGGCCATGCCCGCTCCCTGCCAGGAAAAATCAGGAGGCCGCCAGGGTGGCCATCTTCTCCCGAGCTTCTTCAATGGTTCCCACCATGTAGAAAGCCTGCTCGGAGAGATCGTCGTGCTTGCCGTCGCAGATTTCCTTGAACCCCTTCACCGAATCGGCCAGGGACACATAGCGCCCCTTCAGCCCGGTGAACTGCTCGGCGACGAAGAAGG
>CAYRTW010000393.1:0-3393 GCA_964426935.1 uncultured Rickettsiales bacterium | reverse complement strand
ACCTGGAGCTACCGGTGGGAGCGGCCTTCCCCGCCTGCTCCGCCTGTGGTGAACCCAAGGTGATCTATCGGGCGTGGAAGAAGTAGGAAGACATCGGTGATTCCCGATGCCCGCACCCCATCTATCTAAAATTACTGGATTTTATTGAAAAGATCCTGATCAGGTAGAAGGGGCCCGGCCCCGGTGCATCAGGTTCCATCGCTTGGGCTCATCCCACCCCTCCGGGTGATCCCTTCCGGGCACCGAGGGATGAAGGGCGAAGCGGGCCCGGTGGAAGGGTATGCGGAGGGCGGACTTGAGAAGCCGGGGAGACCACTCCTTCTGGCGCCACAGACGGGCAAACTCCTTTTCGTTCCACAGCATTCGCCCGGCCAGTTCATAGAAGGACCGGGGATACCGGGATTCCCAGCGCAGCCTCCCCCCCTCCTTCTCCAGATCGGCGGGGGAAAGGGGGACCAAGCGGTCCTTGACCATCTCGTAGAAGGCGGTGCCCCGGATGGGATGGGCCACCGACAGCAGTACCACCTCCGGCTGCATCTCCCGCATCAGCTTCACGGTCTGGAGCAGGTCTTCCTTGTCTTCCCCGGGATATCCCAACATCACGAACACTCCCATCTCCAGCCCCGCCTCGGCCATCAGCCGCCCCGCTTCCCGGATCTGCTCCACCCGGAACCCCTTTCGCATGGCGTCCAGGACCTTCTGGGATCCGCTTTCGGCGCTGTAATAGATGCGGTAACAGCCTGCGGACTTCAGGGCGGCCAGGACCTCTGAATCCACCGCGTCCACCCTGCCGATGATGTAGAAGGGAGTCACCGCTCCCCTCTCCACCACCCGGCGGCAGAACTCCATCACCCAACTGCGGCGGATGGTGAAGGTGTCGTCCACGAACCACAGGTCATCGGGCTGGAAGCGGGTGCGAAGCTCCACCATCTCGTCGATGACCTCCTCCACCCGGCGCCTTCGGAAGCTGTCCTGGTACACCACCTTGGAACACCAGGTGCAGGGATAGGGGCAGCCCCGGGTGGTGGTCATGCTCATGGCAGTCCGGCCGTGGCGGGCCCTCCAAGCGGCGAAGTAGGGCTCCAGGTCCTCCCTCTCCCGCTGGGGCCGGGGCAGGGAGTCCAGATCGGCCACTTGCGCCCGAGGTGGGGTACGGATCACCTCCCCATCGACCCGGAAGGCGATTCCGGGAACACTCCGCAAGGCATTGAAATCCCAGACGTATCCCCGCTCGGATAGATGTCGCATCAGGGCTTCAGCGGTCAATTCCCCCTCGCCAATGACCACCACCTCTACCCCCGCGTCCAGATATTCCTCCAGGTAGGAGGTGGGATCGGGCCCACCGGCGATCACCCGGGCCCCCGTCCTCCTGGCCATGGCCACCATCCGAGCTGCCACCGGGCGAGTCACCGTATGGCCATAGAGCCCCACCACCTTAGGCCGGTGGGCATTGAGCTGCTGCTGCCAGGCGTCCAGGCCCGAGGTGAAGGTGGGATCCCAGAACCGCACCGCGTGAAACCCTTGCTGGCGCAGCCAGGAGGCCACGTACTGGGGACCCAGGGGTGGAAAGGGTCGCATGATCTCCTGTTCGTGGGGATCGTCCTTCAGAAACCAGGCGTGGAAGAGGAGCAGATCGAGCATGGACGCCGCCTCAAAGAATCACACCCCCATCCCGCTCCCATTGTACTCCCCCAGGAGCTGCCCCCGGAATCAACCCCCGGCGGCCACCCCCATGGGGAAGGGAGGCTCCAGCCCCGCGCTACCAAACCCCTTGCGGGCCTCCGGATCTTCCCGCAGCCAGGTCAACAGACGGGCAGCAGCAAAGGGGTGGGAAGCCCGGCCGGTCACCACCCCCACATAGACCACATCCCCGCTCTGCTCGCGGGGAAAGGCAAAGGCCACCTCCAGATCCGAGGTCCCCTCCACCTCGGCCCGAGTGGTCAGCGCCGCTTCTACCACCCCCTTCTGGAGGAGATCCCGAACCTGCCGGGGGTCGCTTCCCCGCACCAGCCGAGGCACCAGGGCATTCCAGTAGGGCGTGCCCTCCAGACAGTGACGGGCGTATTCCCCCAGCGGTGAGGCCTCGGCTCCAATGGCGATGTGGGGGCAGGTGGGTCCCACCAGATCGGCCACACCCCCCGGCCGGGGAGTCCCCTTGCGAATCGCCACCACCAGCTCGGTGCGGGCCAGTTCCACCGCCTTGCGGTCATCCACCGCCTGGATGGCCGCCAGGGCGGAGACCCAGTTTCGGTCCCCTGACACCAGCAGATCACAGGGGAGCCCTTGAAGGTAGCGGTCGGAGAGGAGGGAGGAGCTACCGTATTCCAACGTCAGATCTCCCCGTTGGGCCTTCTTCCAGGAGGAGGCCAGGGTGGGAAACAGATCCCTCAGGGTGGAATCGGCACACACATGGACTGGCCCCGGGGCATCCTCGGTGAGGGGACGGTTTCCCAGCCAGATGGACAGGGCCAAAAAGAGGGTCAGACCGACGCCCGCCGACAGCCCCAGCACCATGGCCCATCCCGTCTGCCAGGACAGCCTCTCCCGAGAGATCCGAGGGGGCAGCTCGAACAGGGGAAGGATGGGTTCCCCTTTGGGTTCAGGAGGAAAGCCCGTGGGTTCGAAGGGCATCAAAAACCTCGTCATTGCTGGGGAATCTCCCCACTTCATGCTTGGAGAAAAGCAGGGTCTCCCCCAACTTGATGTCGAAGACCCCGTTTCGCCCGCGAATCAACTCGGGCTTGAGCTGAAATCGCTTCTCGATCTCCGCCGCCAGACCGGCAGCGCGGGGGAGGTAGTTTCAGGTGACGCAGTACTGGATGGTGAGCTTGGGGGCGTCCATGCAGGCTCCAGGGGAGAGGCAACGGGGCAACGATGGGGACGGAGGGAGGTTCCGTCAAGACCCCGGCGGAGCGGGTCAGGGGGGCCCCCAGAGAAGCACGCAGACATTCCCTCCCCGCCTCATCGCCAGGTGGAGGACCGGCGTTCCCCGTTCCCGCGCTCTTTCAAGGGCCCGGACCGCCACCGCCACTCCCTGGGAGGGCCAGGCTCCTTGTTCCAGGGCCAGATCCTCCACCTCCAGCGGGGGCCATCCCCACCGCCTCCCCAGGGAAAACCCGTTCCTCCCCGCCACTTCCTCCCCATTCCTCTTCTCGGATGAGGCCATCACCACCGGCAAGGCCCTCTCCAAGGGCAGTCCCGCTCGCTGGAGCACCTTCCCGATGGCGTCCTCCAGGGCTCTCACTTCGCTGGAGATGCTTCCCGAGTCCCCCCCGAGTCGTAGCTGTTGAAAACCCAGGAGACGGCCCCGAGGAGAGGATCCCGGCCTCGTTTCCAGCACCAGGGCGGCAACTCCTTCCCCAAGTGGAAGGCCCTGCTCCCCGCACACCGCCC
>CAYRTW010000392.1:0-3396 GCA_964426935.1 uncultured Rickettsiales bacterium | reverse complement strand
CATCCGCGCCTTTGATGAGGACCTTTACAACGCAGGCGAAAAGACCCACACCGCCGGGTTCATCACCTTGGGTGCAGGCGCGGGAGTGGCCATCGTGGGTCTGGTGATCTGGCTGGTCAATTCCCGGCCCCCTTCGGTGAAGGTGTCGTCGAGGAAGAGCCCCAAGGTGCTTCCGGTGGTCTCCTTGGATCCTCATCGGGGAGAGGCCAAGGTAGGGATTTCCTTGGGGTTCTGAACCTCCTCGATCCGTTGGGGAATACCTGCTCCGAAGGGGGGTTGGACGGCATTCCCTTTCCTGGAGGTGTTCATGTCCCGTCCCCTCGCCAAAGAAGGAGATCGCGTGCTGGGGGCCGACCTGCACCTGTCCCTCGCCACCCCTCCCACCACCGTGTCCATGCCTTTTTCGGGAACCCTGCGGGGAGCCACCGTTTCCGGGGTTCGCATCCAGGGGTGGCCAGCCGTGGTGGTGGGCTCGGTGGCCTTCCTGGACGTGCCCCACCCCTGCTCTGATCCCGCCTCTCATCGGGGAGTGGTGGTGGAGGGAAGCAGCGGCATCCGCATTCAAGGCCGTGCCGCCGCCCGTTCGGGGGACCGGGTGGCCACCTGTCAGGTCACCGGTCCCGCTCCCACCAGCGCCATCTCCTGCCTCTCCACCACCACCTGCCACTGACCTCCCCGTCCACTCCAGGGGTCTCCATTCATGGCCAACTTCGCCATCCTTGATCAGGTGCATGAGACGCTGGCCCAGCGGGTGCGGGAGATCGTGACTCATCTGCACAATCGAATGGGGCTCCCCCTCCTGGAGGTCCACCGGGATTTCTCCCTGAAGCCCGCCGCCGGCGACCCGGGCGCCATCTACGTCATCTTCACCCGTCTGGAGGAGATTCGCGACCTGAATCACGGCATCGCCCGGCGCCCCAGCGCTTTCCAGGGAAAGGAAGGGGAGGAAACCCGACGATTCTTTCAAGCCCCTCCCCTTCATCTTCAGCCCTGGTTCGCGGTGACGGTGATGGGGGAGGATGCCAGGGCCGAAGCCCTGCTCCTCGGCGCCCTGGCCGCCTCCCTGAACGCCTTCCCCCTCCTCCTGAGCCGACCCACCTCCTTTCTGGCCCCCCAGCAAGACGGTTCCCCCTCTCCAGTGACCGTCCTCCCCAGCGACGCACAGGGGAACCCGTTGCCCCGCCGTCCCTCTCCTTCAGAAGAGGCCGGGGAGGAGAAGCTCAGCGCCCTGTCGGGAGAGGGGCTGACCCTTACCGAATGGAATCAGTGGCTTTCCTCCCACCAGCATCCCCTCCACCCCTGCCTGCAATACCGGGTGCCTCTTCGCATCGACTCCCCAGTGGAGTCCTTGACGGTGGCCCGAGAGGTGGTGCCCCGTGTGAGCCCGGCTCAGGAGCAGGGGGGAAAGGGGAAACCCCACACCCTGCGCCCCTCCATCCCTTGCCAAAGCCCTCTCTCCTCCCCTACTCATCCTCGGTGAGCCTGTTTTCCCTCAGAGGGTTCCCCCATGCCTCCCTGGCGAGCCGTTTTCTTCGATCTCTTCGACACCCTGGTCACCTTTGACCGCACCCTTCTCCCCCTGGTCACGGTGGGAGACCGGACCCACCCCTCCACCGCCGAGCTCCTCTTCGCGGCGGTGTCTCCCCACCATCCCCACCTGGAGAGGGGGCGGTTCCACCGAGCCTTGACTACCCTGCTGGCCTCGCTACGGGAGGAACGAGAGGCAGATCATCGGGAGATCTCCTCCGACACCCGGTTTCTTCGCCTGCTGGCAGCCCTGTCCGAAGAATCTCCTCCCGGCGAGGGAGGCGAGCCTGTCCATGGGGTCCCCCTCCCATCCCCTCCGTCCATCCCTCCCCTCTCCACCCTGGCCCATTCCCTGACCGACCTGCACATGGGAGCCCTCACCGGGGCGGTGGTTCTTCCTCCCCACCATCGGAAGGTGTTGGAGACCCTGGAGAGGAGGGTCCCCCTGGCCCTGGTAAGCAACTTCGACTGCGCCCGCCATGGACGGAACCTGCTTCAGCGCCTGGACCTGAACCGGCATTTTCGCGAAGTGGTGATTTCTGACGAGGTGGGATGGCGAAAGCCCCATCCCCAGCTCTTCCTGGCCCCGGCAAAGGCCCTGGGCCTGGAGCCCCAGGAAGTCCTGTTCGTGGGAGACACCCCCGAATCCGACGTGGCGGGGGCTCTGGCGGTAGGAATGGGAGCCGCCTGGTTCAATCCCCGCAGCAAGGCCTATCCCGCCGCGTTACCGACCCCCACGCTGGAGTTGAGAAACCTGGAGGAGCTCCCCAACCTGGTCTCCCTGCGCTGAGCTTCTCCAGAGCCCCGTCGCCAACAAGGAATCCCCGGGATCCCTGTCACCAAAGGGGAATCGAGGGGACAGAGTTGAAAGGAGGAGCGAGGAGGGGAGAAGCGAGGAAGGTGAGGACTTTCAGTGAGCGGCCTTGGGGGGCTCGCCACCGCCGGCAGCAGCCGGAGCAGAAGCCGCACCACCACTCGCCAGGGTATCGATGTAGGCCAGAGCCGACCATACGGTGTCGTCATCCATGGCCGCACCAAAGGCACTCATGCCCGTTCCCTCGATGCCATTCTTGAGGACCCAGAACCTCTGCCCGGGAGTCAGGCGAGCTGCCATGGTGAAGTTGAAGGGCTTGGGAGTGAGGGCCATGGCAGCAGGACCGTCCCCCTTGCCTTCCACTCCGTGACAGGAGGCACAGATGTTGGTGTAGGTGGTCTTCCCCGCTTCGATGGCCGCCTTGTCCCCGGCCTTGGGGTTGGTCTTGTCCTTCATGTCAGCGGGGATCTTGGGAACCACCGCCGTCAACTGGGGGGACATCTCACCGCTGCTGGCGGTGACCTCCGGGGGAGGAGGAGGGGCGGGAGTCTCCACCGGAACCGGGGTCTCCACAGGAGGAGGCGTGGTGTCCGTTGCCTGTTCTCCGCCTCCGCAGGCGATCAACCCCAGAAGGCCCGCCGCCACCGACACCGAACCCATCCACCTTGCACTCATGGAAACCTCCTCGTGAGCAGGACGACATCCCCCTACAGGGAGCCTTCCAGCTTGTTGGCGGGTTGAGCCCCGCACGGCATGTTTTCGGGCGCGGAGTCTACGGCCCCCCTGCATCTCCCGCAAGGCCTCCCCACCAGTGTCCCGGGAAAGTGTTCGCGGGGTGCCCCTTTTTTCATTGCTGAAGGAATGTCTTGACCCCTCGGCGGTCGCATCGCCCGTTTCCTTTCCTGCTCCGACTTCATTTGTTGAATCTTGTACTCCAGTTACTTCAATGACCCTTCCTCAACAGGGCAAGGCGAATCTGTACTCATTTTGATACTATTTTGTATAGATCATGAACTTCAAGAATCCGTGGAATCAAGTACATTCCCAGGTGTTTC
>CAYRTW010000391.1:0-3401 GCA_964426935.1 uncultured Rickettsiales bacterium | reverse complement strand
CTCCTGTCCTACCTGCCCATGGCGGCGCTGGCTGGGCTGCTGCTTCTGGTGGCCTGGAACATGGCCGAGGTGCGCCACGTCATTCGCATGGGAAAGGCGGCCCCCCGCTCCGACGTGGTGGTGTTATGGACCTGTCTGCTGCTGACGGTGTTCCTGGACATGGTGGTGGCGGTGACGGTGGGGGTGGTGCTGGCCTCCCTCCTGTTCATGAAGAGGATGGCGGAGCTCTCCGACGTGAGGGTGGCTGAGGAGAGGGTGCCGGATCGGGGGCTTCGCCTGCCCCAGGGAGTCATCCTGTATGAAATCGCCGGCCCCCTGTTCTTTGGCGCCGCCGAGAAGGCGATGTCGGCGCTGCGGGCCATCGACGAGAGAATCCACACCGTCCTGTTTGACGTTTCCCAGGTTCCCGCCATGGATGCCACCGGCCTGGTCGCCCTGGAGAGCGCCCTGTCACAACTGGAAGCACGGAAGATTCGGGTGGTCCTGGTGGGTCTGCGGGAACAACCCGCTCGAGTGCTTCAGAAAGCAGGAGTGACCCGGCGCCTGATGACCAGCACCTCCCTGCGAGAGGCCGTGGCCGCCCTTCACCTCCTGCAGCGGGCGGTTGGGGCTTCGGAAAAAGACGCCTGACCGGGGTCCTCTCCTACCTGGCGCGAATACCGTCCAGGACGAGGGAGATCAGCGCCTGGGGCACCTCAAACACCGACAAGTTCACCTCTTCGGACAGGAACGCAAACAGAAGCCGTTCCACCGCCCCCACCACCGCCAGAGAGGACACTCCAGGGGGGAGATCCCGGAGGAGACCGTGGCGATGGGCAGCAGCGGTGAGGATCTCCGCCCCCTCGGCCACCTGTCGGGAGAGGGCCCTCACCGGGCGCCGGGCTCCCTCGTCCGGACCCCGGGCCTCCTGAAGGTAGAGCCTCACCAGATCCGGGCGGGTCAGCAGGGATACGGAGAGATCCTCCGCCAGGGCCCGATAGGCCTGGAACAGGGAGGCGGAGTCCCGAGCCTCCTCCAGCCTCCGCGCGCAATCCCGGAGCGCCCCTCGAACCCCCTCTCCCACCTCGGCGAACAGGGACGCCACCAGGGCCTCTTTGTCGGGAAAGTAGCGGTAAAACGAACCCTTGGCGATCCCGGCCTCGCGGGTGATGTCCTCAATGGCCACACCGGCGATTCCCCGCGTCAGGAACAAAGGAAGGGCGGCGTCGTGCAGGGAGTCCCGTCGGGCCTTGCGGTTGGTGTCCCGGAGCCCCCCTTCCCGGCCGGGACGACTCCCTGCAGCGGGAGAAGGAGGCCCCTTGGCCAGATTCAACTTTTGGGGGGGGCCCTCAGAATCATCTCTTGACATGAATTTTCTTTTCATCAAAATAGTGACTGAACGGTCGCTATTTCTTCAGGAGGACGACGATGATCGGCATTCCGCTGGGACTCCTCTATGCCAACATGGGGGAGTGGCTGATCCACAAGCACATTCTCCATGGAAGAGGCCAGAATCCACAATCGGGATGGGCCTTCCACTGGCACGAACATCATCGCAACGTCCGCCTCCATGGATTCTTCGACGAAGCCTACACGAGGCCCCTGTCAGGCTGGAACGGCAAGACCAAGGAGTTGGTGGGGGTCACCGGAGCTGCCCTCCTTCACGCGCCCCTGTTCCCGGTGGCTCCGTTCTTCACCATGACCCTGTGGTACAGCGCCGCCAATTACTACATCTCTCACAAGAGGGCCCATCTGGACCCCGCCTGGGCGGAAAAGCACATGCCCTGGCATGTGGATCATCATCTGGCCGCCGACCAGGACTGCAACTGGGGAGTCACCCGCCCCTGGTGCGACTGGATCATGAAAACCCGCAAACCCTACCTGGGCACCGACAGGGACCGAAAGGACCGCGAGGCGGGGCGAGGCATGGCGGGGGATTACCCGGGGAAGCCAAAAGCGGAGCAGAAGATCGCCTCCTGACCCGCCGGACTGCCCCTCCCCCAGTTCCCCGCTTTCTCCTGGAGGATCGATCCCGCCGGTAGGGAATTTCTTGACTGCGGCGCCCCAGAAAGGTATTGCCACCCAGCATCGGTGCGATACATCCGAGGAGCGCTCTTGCCCTCTCCCCCCTCCAGGATTCTTGTCGGACTGGCCCTCTGCCTTGGGGCAATGACTGGGTGTGTCCAGGGCACTTCCTCTGGCGACCCCCCCGAGGCCCCCTATTCCCATGCATCCAAAGTGGTGTCTCTGACCCTGGACCCCGGAGAGGTCGTTCTGGCCCCCAGCGGCAAGGTCGGGGTGGCGGTGACCGCCCGTTACCAAGATGGAACCGAGGTGGCTCCCTCCCCCGAGGCCATCACCTGGCTGGTGGATCCCCCCGAAATCGCCTCCATGGCCCCCGAAAGCGGTGAATTGACGGCGACCTCCGAGGGCCTGGCTCGCCTGTACGCCTCCTATGGGGGAGTCACCAGCGCGGCGATTCCGGTAACGGTGCGCCTGGTCTACACCGTCAGCGCCACCGACGAAGACGACCAGCCGGTGGAGGTGGAGCAGGGCACCCTTCAAGACGTGTGGTTCCACTTGGACGGGGATCTGTTGAACGGCGAGCGCAAGGTCACCGTGTCCGCTCCTGGCCTGGTCCCCTTCGGCGAAAGCACCGAGTGGGGAGAGGTCGACGCCCGAACCTTCCGAGCCTGGTTCCTGGCGGGTCCGGAGGCTGCCGTCGGGGAGTATTCCTTCACCTTTCTTCTCCAGGACAGCGCCCCGAAAGGAGCATCTCCCAGCTTTTCCATCGTCGACACCAGCTTTTTCGACCTCAACGGCTGCTCCCAGATCAACCTGAACGGGGGCAACTGGTCCGATCCCCGCAGCCAGGCCTACGCCGTCACCCTGGACGCCGGCCCCGAGGCCCTGCGGTTGACCTTCGGCCCTGACACCAACGGGCCCATGTCCCTGTGGTGGTTTGGGGAGGATGGAGCCTACGTGGGCACCACCCCTTGGGAGGGGGCAGACCTGGGGGCCGTTTACCTGGATGTGGCCACCCTGGCGGGAGCAGCGGGCTCCTACGGCCTGCTCATCACCACCGCCCCCAACGGCACCGACGATGCCGCCACGGATTGGTCTCTAAGCTGCGAAAGTTCCCGCTCTGCCGATTACCCAGGGGGAGATGAAATCGTCTACGACGCCGCTGCCTCCATGACCCCCTCCGAGCAGACGGTGGCCTCGGGCCTCCTCCTCGCCGAAGCGACGGTGCCCGGTTCGGAGACGGGAACCGTGGAGAGGGCCTTCGTATACCTGGATCTGGAGGCCGGAGACCCGGAAAACGTGCTCGCCTGGCTGCTGGCTCCCGACGGCGTCACCCTGGTGACCCTGCGAGGAGAAGGCCACCAGGAGATCCGCCAGACCGCCATCCTGGGCACCAC
>CAYRTW010000390.1:2744-3436 GCA_964426935.1 uncultured Rickettsiales bacterium | reverse complement strand
TGGGGCCCCCGCATCTGGCTCTGGTGCGGGGATGGTTGCAGCGATCAGGAGGAACGGATCCGGAGGCCACCCTGGCGGTGAGAGCCCATACCATCGCCGGTCTTTGCCAGAGCCTCCTCCCCGGCCAGCCCGGGCCGGGGACCGACATGGAAAGGGATCGCTTCCTCAAAGAGCTGCTGGTGGTTCTGCGAGAGAGGATGGAAGGGGTGGTGTGAATGGAGAGGATCACCCGGCATCGGGAGACCTTCGCTTACCGGCCTCAGGGTGCGTAGAGCTTGCCTTCGGCCTCCCCGGAGCAGGAGTGGCAGGAGTTGCAGCCCCCTTCGTCCACCGGGTCGTCCATTTCCAAGACCTTGCCATCCCTTTCCACCTGGGCGGTGATGGGAAAAACCAGGTCCCTGCCGGTGTAGAAGTTCCCCACCGAGTTGGAGGTTTTCTCCACCACGTACCCGGTGGCATCGATGATGCGGACGATGACGTTGGCCGCCCCCATGGTCCCCCACTCGTCGGCGAACACCGTGCCCGCCGCAGTCATCTCCTCTTCCTCGTCTCCGTCGCCGGGAACTCCCGCCTCATGGCAGGCCAGGCAGTTGGCGCCAGGGAGCATCTTGGAATCCCCCTCGTCGCCGCACTCTCCCGGAGGACCACAGTCTTCATTGGCGTCATTGCACAAGGGGGCGCTGTCGTCGTCG
>CAYRTW010000390.1:0-2644 GCA_964426935.1 uncultured Rickettsiales bacterium | reverse complement strand
GACGTGGCGTCGTCGTCGGACGTGGCGTCGTCGTCGGACGTGGCGTCGTCGTCGGACGTGGCGTCGTCGTCGGTGGAGGTGTCGTCATCCGGCTCAACAGAGGTCTTGCAGGCCCCGATGAGGAGGAGGAGGAACGCAGAAACCATGAGGGGAGATCGGAGGCGCACATGAACTCCTTGGGTGATGACAGCCCTCAACCCTTCCGTACTGAAGAGTCTAACGACGGGGAGGCGGAAATGTGGACCCCAAAAGAAAAATTCCCCAGGTCCTCCCCGGTCCCCGTGGGGGCATGGTCTTGATTCCACTTGTTCGGGATGGAGTCTTGTCTCAAAACCTTCTCTACGCCTTTCCGGGTTGGGGCTCGCCGGGGATTCCTCTATTCTGTCGCCTCACCGTTGCGAAGGGTCGCCGCCTTCTCCATGCCTCGCCCCTCTCGCGTTTGGCCGCTGCTGGTTTTGTGGATCGCTTCTGAAGCCTTGGTGGGGTGTCAACCTTCCCGGGAGCCCCCTTCCTCGCCCCCATGGCCGGAGGTGGAGGTGGAGGCAATCACCGAGACCTGGGCTTCCGGCCCCACCACCGTCCTGGCGGCCGACGGCACTCTCCTGGGGACGATGGAGGTTCAGCGCTGCCAGCCCGTCTCCCGGTTCATTCTGCCTGATCATCTCGTTCAAGCATTTGAAGCCATTGGAGATTCTCTTTCATGCTCCATGGAGACGGACGGCCCGTTCTCCCCTCTTTTCGAGGCCCTGGTGGAGGACCCTCCCCCTCTTCGCCTCCCCGAGGAGGAGGCCGCCCGTTGTACCGCCCTGAAGGAGGCCCTGTTCCCCCAAGAGGCCCCTCTCTGCCTGCCCTGGATGGCAATGGGGGAGGAGTGGCTGAACCTGGGTGGCCGGGAGTCTCTGTTTGGGGCCTGGCTCAACCTCGCTGATTTTGGCGAAGGAGACTTCGGGGTGGAGGTGGCCGCCCAGGCATGGCTGGGAGTGAGGGCCTCTCAGGTGGACCTGGCGGGAGCCGCCCTCCTGGCAGCCCTGGTGGAACGCCCCGATGCGGTCTCGTCTCCTCCCCTGTTGTGGAGGGCCCGTTCTCGGGTGCTGGTCCGGATGTGGCAGAGGGGGTTCATCTCCACCGAGGCCATGCAGAAGGCTCGTGATCTGGCCCTCCCCTCTCGAAAGGCTGCCAAGAGGCCAGCTTCCCTGGCTCCTTCGGTGATGGAGGGGGTCCGAGAAGAGCTGGAAGAGCGCCTTGCCGGCAGCCTTGCCCTGCGCCGGGGGGTCACCGTCACCACTCCCCTGGACATGAAACTGCAGAAGGTGGCCAGTGACGCCATTGAGGCCGGAGTCAAACGCTGGGAACAGAACCGCAAGGAGGAATCCAAGAAAATCAAGAAGGTGATGGCCCAACATGGGGAGGAGGATCCTCAGGCCCTGGCGGAGCAGTTGAAGGCCGCCAAGATCCCTGCGGGGGCCTATCTGGAGGTCCCCGACGATCAACCCATCGGAGCGGTGGTGGCCTTGGAGGCCCTGACCGGCCGGGTCAAGGTTCTGCTGGACACCGCCACCCCCGCCAGTCTGCCCCAGGCGGGGGCGTTCTTTCGCCGACGTCAGCCAGGCTCGGCGTGGAAAACCTTCATCTACACCACCGCCATTGCCTCGGGATTGACCCAGGCAGACAGCTTTTCCGACCGGCGGTACACCTTCAAGACCCCCGACGGAGGGTGGGCTCCCAAGAACCACAACGACAAGTACTTCGGAGGAGTCACCCTTCGCACCGGTCTGGGCCATTCCCTCAACAGCGTGGCCATCCAGCTCCTGTTTCGCATGACCCCGACCCAGGTCATCCGGACCGCCCGGCGACTGGGGATTTCCACTCGATTGAAGCCCGTTCCCGCCCTGGCCTTGGGGGTGTCGCCGGTGACCCTGGGGGAGCTGGTGACCGCCTATGCTGCCTTCCCCTCCCAGGGAATGCGGGTGATCCCCCACTACCTGGACAAGGTGGTGGACGATTCCGGCGTCCCCGTTCCCTTGTCCCCGCCCGGGCCGGGACCCCGGGTGCTGGATGAGAAGGTGGCCTATCTGATGGTGGACATGCTGCGCCACGTCACCACCTGGGGCACCGGAAAGCTGGCGCGGAACCTTCCCTTCCAGGTGGGGGGCAAGACCGGAACCACCAATGACAGCAAAGACACCTGGTTCATCGGGTTCTCCTCCCAATTGGTGACCGGGGTGTGGATGGGGTTTGACGATGGCTCTCCCCTGGGAGGGGACGAAACCGGGGGCACCCTCTCCCTTCCCCTCTGGCTTCAGGTGATGAAGGCGTCCGCCGAAGCCTCTCCTCCCCCGGATTTCCCCGTGCCCGCAGGGATTGAGTTTGAGACCCGCAGCCCCTGGAACGGCAAGCCCGACCCCAAGGGCCCGCGCATGGCCTTCATCTCTCCCCTGGTTCCCGGCAAACCCCAATCCCCTCCCCGGGACGCCCGCCCTCTAGAAAAGGATGAGATCGCCGCCATCGAGGCGGAGAGGGCCAAGCAGGCCTATGTGAGGACGGGCACGGAAGAGGGGATGTAGGAAACAGGGATGCCCGATGCGGCGAAGAGGCGTCAGGCCTTGCCGTGCATCAAGGGTTTCAGGAGGGGGGTGATGAGAAG
>CAYRTW010000389.1:0-3448 GCA_964426935.1 uncultured Rickettsiales bacterium | reverse complement strand
TCATTGGGGGGATCCGCCCCCGGTTTTCCTGGCGCCCGGCTGCCCCATCCCGAGATTTGAGGGAACCATGTGCTGCCTTGCAGAGCAGATTCGCCTCCATCTACATGTTTCCATGGTGCATCCCCCTGACGGCACTCCCCCTTGACCAAAGTAGCTACAGTAGCTACCTTGTTGCCATGGAACCAGTTGGAATCAAGGCTCTCAAGAATCAGCTCAGCCGATACCTCAACAAGGTCCGTCAAGGGGAAGTAGTCCTGGTGACGGATCGGGGGGAGGTGATCGCCGAATTGCGCCCTCCCACTCCCCCGGCATCCGGTCCCCATCCCCCGGGACTCCTCAGGATGGCGGCCCGTGGCGAGGTCATCCTGGGTCAACCCCATGACCCATCGGTATACGCCCGCCCCCTCCCCTCTCGGAGTCCCTCAGGTCTGGCGCGCCAATTGCTGAATGAAGACCGGGATGAACGGTGATTCTGTATGCCGACACCAGCGCCGTGCTCTCATGGTTGTTGGGAGAACCGGAGGGGAGATCTGTTGAGGTCGCTCTTGTTTCTGCGACCTCCGTGGTGGCATCAGCGTTGACTGTGGCGGAATGTGAGAGGGCGTTGGTCAGGGCGACTGCAACGTCTCGCATCTCCTCGGAAGAGGAGAAGGCTTACCGCTCCCTCCTTGCCACTGCTGTGATGTCCTGGACCATCCGCCCCATCGCCAGTCGGCATCTCAATCGATCCGGCAGATCTTTTCCGAACGAGCCCATTCGCACTTTGGATGCTCTTCATCTGGCGACGGCTGAAGAATTTGCGGGGGAATTGGGAAACCTGATTGTCCTCAGCTTGGACGACCGGGTGAGAAAAAATGCGCTGGGAATGGGGATGGAGGTCCTGCCCTGATGCCGAAATTCCTGTCTCCATCCTCAGCGAACTCACGATCCAGATGGGAAGGGGAGAGGAACGGTTCAGACGGCAACGTGGACCTCGAAGGAAGAGTCCAAAGAAACCTTCAACAGAGCCACAGTAGCCCTGTCCCCTGCGGTGGCAACCGTTTCCTTCGATCCCCCTCCCCTCCTGCTATCCTCCTGCGGTGACCCCCGTCCTCCACAACCTCCTTGGCTGGCGAGCCGGCAAGACCCCCGGGCCCCAGCGCCTCCATCTGGTGCTGACCGAGCGCTGCAACCTGCGCTGCCTGTCCTGCTTCATGGCCGAAACTCCAGCCTCGGCTCAAGCCAGGGAGCTTTCCGATTCCACCGTCCTGGGAACCCTCAACGAGGCCATTTCCTTAGGAGTTTCCGAGGTCTACCTCATCGGCGGGGAAGTATATTTGAGGCGGGCTCTGGTGCGGGAGGCCATGACCCTCATCAAGAAGCACGGGCTTCGGGGAGAACTGACCACCAACGGCACTCTCCTGGGAAAGGAGGACGCCCGGCACCTCCTCGACCTGGGATGGAACTTCCTTCAGGTCAGCATCGATGGGCCCACCGCCGCCCTTCACGACGAGCTGCGCGGTGCTCCGGGAAGTTTTCAGAAGATCATCCGCAATCTTGAATACTTGCAGAGCATCCGCCCCAGCGACTCCCCCCTTCGCCTCGGTCTCTCCCAGGTCATCTCCAACCGCAACTTCTCCACCCTGCCCGCCATGGTGGAGTTGGCGTCTCGCTTGGGAGCCCAGGAGATCACCTTCCAAAGCCTCAAGGACATGAGTCGTCACTGTGACAGCCTGAAGCTCCTCCCTGAGCAGTTGGGGAAACTCGCCGAGGCTGCCCACCAGGCTGTCGCCATCGCTGCCTCCCTGGGGATTCGCACCAACGCCCAGGACTTCACCGAAGGACGCATCGCCTCCCGATTCGGTCGGCTGAACGAGGTCATGGCCGCAGACGTGCATCAGGTGGAAGACCCCCTCCTCGGTTCCCACTGCTTTGTGCCCTGGTACAACCTGGTGGTGCATTGGGACGGCCGGGTGGATCCCTGCTGGGAGTGGAGTGGCGAGCCCATGGGCAGCGTCCAGGACTCCTCCCTCGGGGAAGTGTGGTTTGGCCCCGGCTTTGCGCGCTACCGCCAGGGATTCATTGACCGCAAGATTCCCTCCCACTGTGCCCAATGCTGCCTGGGATATCTGGATCACACCCGCTGGCTGAGGCTCCATGCCTTGAGGGAGGCGGGCTCTTGGGAGGACGCGCTCACGGTAGCCCGGGGGCTCCTCGCTCATCAGCCCCATCACGGCGCGGCCCTGGAAGCGGGAGTTCAGGCCCTGTATCGCACCTCCCGGGGGGAGGAGGCGCGGGAACTGCTGCGCCAGACTTTTTCGGTGCAGAGATACACCTGGTCCGATGAAACCCTCATGGCCCTGTTCGTCCCGCATCAGGAGGGGGATTGGGAAGCCGTGGTGACGATCACTTCTGTCATCCTGGAAAACAGCCCCGACTCCGCCTACGCCTGGTGGATTCGGGGAGCCGCCCTGGGGAAGTTGGAGAGGCTGGAAGAGGGCAGGATTGCTGCTGAGAGGGCCCTGCAAGGTCGGTGTGATGCCTTCCGAGATGCCGTCTGGGACACTCTTTCCGAGCTGTCCTTGAAGGAGGGACGCTACCGGGAAGCCGTCGCCTGGGCGAATCAAGCTCTGGCGGCTGCTCCGGGCCGGCTCCAGACCCGGAAGCTGAGGGGGGAGGCCCTGCGATTGGGGCGGCGGGCGCGCGCCAGGGGGCGAGCCCGGGCTACTTCCCGTCCTGGCAGCAGCGAACCCCGTTCCGAGGAGCGATGAACCCAGGGCCAAAGCGGTCGTTGCGACGATAGCAGCGGGCCTTGTCAGGGTCCGAGTCGTAGGCTCCTCCCATCAGGGCCGCCGTTTCCTCGGTGAGCCCCACCCACTCCTCGGCGTTGCCGGCGATGTCGTAAACCCCATCCCTGCTGCGGCAGCGAGCCTTGCTTCCTGTCAGCAACGGCGAGCCCGTCTCCCCGTCCTGGCCATCGTGGCACGCCCCCCTCTCCACCAGATCCCCGTAGGGATACTCGGTTCCTTCCAGATAATCGTCACCAAAGATGCCGTTCCCATCGTCGTCCACCGGCTTCGCCCCCTGGCAGGCCGCCACCCACTCCTCCTCGCTGCACAAGCGCTTTCCAGCGGCGGCGCAGGCCTCTTTGGCCTGGTACCAGCTCACGCCCAGTAGAGGGGGGGCGTCGACCTTCGATTCCGTCTTCTTCCCAATCCGGGAGGCCTCAAAGGTGTCGATGACGAAGCTCAACCCCGGCCAGGCGATGGAGCGGGTGGAAGGAGCCTCGGCGGGCTTCTCTCCAGAAACCGGTTTTTGATCCAGGGTGGACCCCGCCTTGGCCCGGGCTTTGGCCTCTTCTTCGCTGGCTCCCAGGGCCCTCTCGATGGCCGCTGCCAAGGCCGACTCGGGAGTGATGCCCTTGAACAGGGTGTCTCCCACGTAGATCCGGGGAGTCCCGTCCAGCCCC
>CAYRTW010000388.1:0-3461 GCA_964426935.1 uncultured Rickettsiales bacterium | reverse complement strand
TGGCCGCCCGCGCGCAGAATCAACCACTCCACCAGCCCACCGGGAAGCACGGTATCGGCGCGGACCCCCAATCGTGTGCGGACCAGCACGGCGACCTCGTCCCGGTCCATGGGCGACAGGGACAGCACCGCAACTCCTCGTCGGAGGAGAGACCCCGATCCTCCCGTTCCCCCTCCAGGGCGGGCCGCTTCCAAAATCAACACAGAGCGACCCGCCAGTTGCTCCAACACTTCGCGGGAACGCTCGTCCAAACGCTGCCCGTCATCGACGAAGATCAGGCGGGAAGGCCCATCTGCCGATGGCGTCAAGAGCTGCACCAGGAGATCCACCGTTCGGGAGGCGCGGAGGAATCCCCGCAGCGTGGCTGTGGCGGCGGTGTCCCGGAGGGTCAGCCCCAGGATGGGCTCAATCAAGGGGGCCAACGGTGCGCTTTCGCCGAGGGCGCGGGTCAGGGTGGCCGACAATTCGGCTTCGCCTGGTCTTCCCAAGGCATCTCGCAGCGCCTCCGACCAGCCCCCGAAGGGGGTCTCCACCGAGCCCGCCACCACATCGAGCACCTCCAGGCCCCCGGCGATGGCGCGCAGCCGCACTTCATGGAGGAGGGCGGATTTCCCAATCCCTGGCTCCCCCATGACCCGGACATGCCCCCCGGTACCCTGCTCCACCCTTTGGATCGCCTCCCCGAAGAAGCGCAGCGCCTCCTCCCTTCCCACGAAACCCTCTTCACGGGGATCTGCATTCAGATCCACCAGTCGCCAGGCGGTGACCGGTGCCTGAAAGCCCTTGAACCGAAGCACTCGCGCATCGTCCAGGCGAACAACACCCCGGGCGCCACGGCCGGTTACCGGGTCACACCATGCACCTTCCCCGAGCATCATCAGCCGAGCAGCCAGGTTCATCGGCGAACCGATCACGTCGATTCGCGTCCAGGAGCCAGCGCGGGTGGTCCCGAACCAGGTCCGGCCCGTCGCCAGACCGATGCCCACAGTCACCCCGATTTCTCGCAGGGACTCAGCGAGGGCGATGGCCGCCCGGGCCGGATCGGCGGGGTGAAACACCTCTTGCGCCGGCAGCCCGAAGGCGGCCACCACCAGTATGCCCTTGTCGTCACAGCACACCGAGATCAACACCCCCCGGTGACGAGTGATCTCACGCTGCGCCAGGGAGACTGAACGGTGAAGGGCGTTCAGTTCGAGCCCGCTCTCCAGGCGGGCCAGGAACGCGGTCACCACCCTTAGCTCGGCGAGGTGCTGGCGGGTCCAGGCGGCCAGCTCGGGACTCACATAGGAAGCCCACTCCCCCGAAGGCAGGTCAGAGAGGGAATCCTCGGAGGCCCCCGCCTCTTCGGGGCCATGCCCCCCGGCCGTGGCGGCGAGACAGGCAAGGGCTGCTTGAGTAAGGGCAGCGGGTCCCCCCGGCGGGCGTCCGGCCACCTCCCCCAGTTGGGCGACGACCTCCCCCTGAATCAGCGCCACCCGGGGAGATACGCCGACCCGCATCCCCTGCCCCGATCCGACGGAGATCGACTGACGCGCCTGGACCGTGATCCCCTCGATGGGCGCCATCAGGGTGTCGGTGATGGCGTCAGCGCAGTTCATGGCACGACGGATCGCCGCCCCCTGTCCGCGAAGATGGGGGGCCTCCCAGAAGGCAAGCACCGCGTCCCCGGCAAACGCCACCACCTCGCCTCCACAAGCCCGGACGCGCTCCACGATGAGGCTGAATTTCTCGTCCAAAACACGGGCGAGTTGATCGACGCCGGCCCCGCCCTTCCCCACGCTGAGCCGATCCGCCAGGGCGGTGAACCCGGAGATGTCCACCGAAAGCATCACCCCGGTAGCATCGACAGACACCGCCTCGGACGAGTCAGCGCACGACGCCGCCTCCAGCCGGCTGATCAGGCGGCGAGGGAGGTACGGGAGAGGGGGCAGCATGGTGGAGAGGATGCCAGATCCTTGTCGATGCGGTAAGCCCATGGGAGCCGGGACCGGTGGGCTGCCAGTGCCTTGGAGCTTGTGAGATTGGGGTGGGTCCTGTAACACCCGTTGTGAATGGAGCCTCAACTTATCCGCTCCGGGGAGACCCATGCTTCTACTTCCACTCGATCCTGCTGAAACGCGCGAGCCCGACGAGGATGTCCTGTTCCAAGAGATCGGGGCGGCGATGAGAAAGCTGGTGGCTGACCGGGACGGAACCGGCCCCCAGCGACGAGGGGCGCACACCAAATCCCATGGGACCCTGACGGGAACCGTCGAGATCCTTGATTCGGTAGGGCCTGAGCTTCGGCATGGGATTTTCGCCACCCCTGGCCGCCATGAGGCCATCCTTCGCACTTCCAGCTATCCAGAAATCCCAGCAAATGAACGGATTCCCAATGTTCGTGGCCTGGCCATCAAGATTCTCGATGCGCCGGGGGATCGGATCGTTGACGATGGTCGTGGAAGCCTCGACCTGCTGTTCATCTCTACCGAGAACGTCGCCTTTGGCACCGTTCGCGCCTTTCGGGACTTCATGGTGGCTACCCTGACCAGCACCATGGCGGGTTGGTTGGCGGAGGGGGATCGGGCCAGGATGGTGGCGAAATCGGTGAGCGGAAGCATCGACCTCCTCGGCCTCACCTTCTGGAGTTCGACCCCCTTTCGCCTGGGACCTCATGTGGTCAAGTACCGGCTGCAGCCCGTCCCCGATGCCAAGGGTCGCAACTGGCGAGACCGACTGGCGACCCATCGTCCCGGGGCCAGAAAGAAGGAGGGAGTGGATGCCACCGCCGAGTACCCTGTCCTCCGCAAGGAGATGCAAGAGAGGCTCAAGCTGGCGCCGGTGACCTTCGAGCTTGCCGTCCAATGTCAGCGCGATCCGATTGCCCAACCGGTGGAGGACGCATCGGTCTGCTGGAGCAAGTCCGTCTACCCGTGGGAGGTCTGTGCCCGCGTGGAGATCCCCATCCAGATTTTCGACACTCCCGCCCAAGACGCCCTCGGCGAGGGTCTTCGTTTCGATCCCTGGCATGTGCCCCTCACCCAGCGCCCCCTCGGAGGGCTGAACAGGGTGCGAGGATGGGTATACGGCAAGATGTCGGAGGAGCGCCTGGCCTCCCAGTCCCGGCCGGTGGTGCCGGTGCCTGAGGTCAAGCGCTCTCGCGAGGCGTTCCGTCCGGTGTGCCTCATCGAGGATGACTTCGACCAGTCGGCTCGCAAAAAGGCCGTTGACACGGCACGAGAGGTTTTCAAGGAGGATCCCAACAAGCTGCCCGGGTACCTGATGTGTGCCGGTGTGCCTGACCCCTCCCGGCCCCGGATCGGATGGACGTTGGCGGCAGGGAAGCTCTCCGTCGACATCGGCATCAACCTTCTGATGAACAAGGTCGCCGCAGCTCGAAAGGCCAGGGGAAGGAAAGCACCGCTGGCCGAGAAACTGGCGAGGGAGGTGGAAGAGCGCTCCCAGCACGCGCTCCTGGCCTC
>CAYRTW010000387.1:0-3462 GCA_964426935.1 uncultured Rickettsiales bacterium | reverse complement strand
CATCTCTTCCCGGAACTCTCATGCGTGCGCTTCTCTCTCTCCTTCCTCTCCTTCTCCTGACCCTCCTTGCCGCGCCGTCCTTCGCCGCCGAACCTCCCCAGACCGATTTTTCCGGCGTCTGGTCCTTGGATCCCAAGGCATCGGATTCCTTGGATGAAATCATGACCGCCCTGGGACGCTCCTTCTTGGAGCGCAAGGTGGTGGCCAGGATGAAGGTCACCCAGACCATCACCCAGAACGAAAACGTTCTTCAGGTGGACATCGACAGCAGCCTGAAGGACGGCAGCGAAACCCTGAAGTTGGACGGATCCCCCACCACCATCACCAACGATCAAGGTCACCAGGTTTCCACCTCCACCTCGTGGAGCGCCGACGGCCTGGCCCTGATCACCACATCGGAAGCGGTGATGGCCAATGGCAACAAGGGCAAGTGGGTGGTGACCCGCACCCTTCTGGATCAGGGACGCACCCTGCGTCAGCGACTCGAACTGCACCTCGCTGACGGCCGGGTTCTCGCCGCCAACCGCATCCTCCGCAAGAAGGCATGAAGGCACAGGAATGGGGGAGGGCGGCGCTCCTGTGGGGGCTGGGGAGTTTGCTGGCCTGCTCTTCTTCGCCCATCGTGGATGACGACAGCAGCGCTGAAGGTGACCTTCCCGATCCTTCGTTGTGGACGCCCTCCAGTGGCGCCGTTTTGTGGGAATCTCCACCCTTTGTTGATGTTCCCCTCCCTCCTTCCCTGGAGGATGGGACCTTCCTCCGGGAACTCTCGGAATGGGGACAGGTCTGGCAGGCCCCCGCTCCAAGACCGGGAAGAGGGGAAAGCGGCAGCTTCGGATTGGGAAACGGGCAGGCCTTTGCTCTCCTGGGACTGGATGACCCCTGGAACACCCTCACCAACCTCATCGGCCCTGGGTATCAGCGGGAGGACTCCTTCTTTGGAGACATTTCCCTGGAGTTCATCGAAGAAGGGAAGTCCATCCCCGCCACGATGGAGCAGGTGAGACGGGCCAGGGACTCTCACCTCGTCCTGTCCCGGTGGGAGGGGAAGGGGGTTGCCGCTACCCTGGTGGATGGCGCCGTTCCCGGTGAAGCCGCCCTCCTTCGCCATCTGTCCATCACCGTGGGTGAAGCGAAAAACGTAGAGGGAGTGGTGGGCCTCACCCGCGCCGAGGGAGAACCGCCCGATGCCTATGCTACCACCTTGTATCAACAAAGAGGCCGTCGGTGGATGGCGGTAGGTTGTAGCAAAGGAGCTGCCCTGGAGGGAGATCGGTTGGTGTTTCATCTATCGAAAAAAACATCACAACCGTTTGAAACAACTTGTGTTACTGCCTTCGGATTCACCAAGGAAGAGGCGATGGAGACCCGGAATCGGGTTCTGAAGCAAAATCCGAAAACGCTCTTCACCGAAGCCCATCAGGCGGACGCCGACTTTCTATCTCAAGGGATTTCCCTCTCTCTTCCCGACCCCAGGGTGGCCGATCTGGTGATGGGAATGTTGTTGACCCATAGGGTTCAGACCACCCCGGAAGGACTGGTCAGCCCCATGAGCCGCTACACCAGCGGTTGGCTCAGGGACGGGGAGGGGACGGTGCGTCTTTGCCTTCGGGCCGCCCAGCATGACGCGGTGCGAGGGCTTCTGGACGCTACGATCACCGCCCTGATTCACGATGAGTCCATCAGCAACTCGTTCTCCTTGGAGGATGCGGAGGGAGCTCCCTCCCTTCCGGGCGATCCCGAGTCCTTCTGGAACAGCGTTCCCTTCATGGAGGGAAGGAATCCGGTTGAAGCCCCTTCCTATCCGGTTCTGCTTCACCGCATGGTTCAACTCGAAACCGGAGATGAGACCTGGATGGATGACAACAAGGAGGCGTTCCTGACGGCGTGCATCCTCCGTCAGCAGGCATCGGATGAGGGCCTGTATGCGTTTTCGGGGGATGAGACGTTTCGTTATCCGATGGCTTTTTCCATGGGAGGAGTCCTGGCAGAGGATCTGGGATGGTCCGCCAACTCGTCGTTTCTTCTGGTGAGCGCGTGTGACTCCTTGAACCAGTGGCTGATGGAAGCAGGCAGGGAAAATCCGCAAATCGACCTGCTCTGCCAACAGGGCCGCGCCCTTGCTGAGGAGTCCTTCTGGGTGGAGAGTGCGCCGTCGGGAGGGCGACACCCTGGCAAGACCGGCTATTACGCTCCCCTGGTGGCCTACGGCAGCCTGGAACCTCATCCCTCTCCCTACGAAGACATTTCCGCCCAACCCCTGTGGACGGGGTATCTGGATTCCGCCGACCTGCGGGGCCAGGAAAACCTGGAGAGCCTCTTGGAATTTGCCTGGAGGGAGGATGGGGTTCTCCTGTCCCCCTTGGAGGATTCCGGTGAGGCCCCCTTCTTCACGGGGATGGTCCCCGGCTTCCTTCTCGCCAATCTGAGCCGTGTCCACCATCCGGAGGAGGAGCGTGCATTTACCTCGTTGAGCCAGGTGGCGACCCCGTCAGGGCATTTTGAAGAGATCCTCACCGCCCAAGGGGAGGTCTTGAACCTGGGGCATCAACAGGATGGGACCGGCTCCGACGCCTCGGCTCGCTACCGTCCTTGGGAGGGAGGCATCGTGGTGGCCGCCCTGTTGGAATATCTGTGGGGAGATTCCCCGAGACCGGCTTTGGCCACCCTGACCCTGGCTCCCCACCTGCCCCAGGGATGGGATGGGGCCCGGGCCGATCACCTGGCAATGGGGGAAGAGCGGTACTCCCTGGAGGTGCGGGGATATCAGGAGGGACAGGTGATACAGGTCGTCAGGAACGAATCGCCACCGGAGTCGGAGCCTTGGATGGTGGAGCTGACTGCCCATCTGCGCCGATCAGTGGCGGGAGTGTTTCGGGACGGGCAGGCGGTTCCCTTCAGCGGGGTGGACTCTCTCTGGGGAGGTGCGGGGCAGGTGGTGCGGATCCCCGGGCTGAGCCTCTCCCCTGGGGAGGGAATGGAGATATGGATCGCTGCGGAGGGCACCCGATAGGGTTCGGCGTTCACAGACGGCTCCGGTCCGGCTAGGGGACCGTGAGAACTGGCGAGGGACCCTCCACCGTCGCCACCGGAATCCCCGCTCCTCCCCATGCTGCGGATTCCTCCAGGGCATCCACCCAGGCCAGATCGGCAAAGGCGTCCTCCACCGACCAGGCGGACGGGGAGGGGATCCCCTGCAATCGAGAGTGAAAATCCATAAGACAGGTGGCAATGGCGGTGTGGTCGTCGCTCAACCCGGCCTCGGGAAAGGGAGAGCGCCACTCCACGACGTGGGGGCCGTGGAGTCTCAGGGCCAGGGTGGTGGATATGCCCGAGATCTCCGCCGAAACCCTCTCCAACCCTCCCAGTCGTGAGCCGATGGCGGGCGATCCCAGGTGGTGTTCCCCATTCTCCTGGAGACTCCCGTGGTCTCCGTAGATGGTAAATCGCCCCCGGGGCCAG
>CAYRTW010000386.1:0-3487 GCA_964426935.1 uncultured Rickettsiales bacterium | reverse complement strand
TCCCCTTTCCCCGACGCTCCATGCCCACCCCCTCTCCCCTGGCCCTCCGCATCCTCCGCCTCCACGACGCGGCAAGGCCCCACCTTCGTCCCCGAGATGCGGTTCAACTGGCCCTCCTCGCCTCGGGTGCCCACCCCAACTCCGCCCTGTCTCTCCTGTTGAGAGGCCAGTTTCCCATTCTCCCCGCCGACACCGCTTTGGTCTTTTCCAGGGATTTCCTGACCCTTCACGCCTCCCTCCTGGAATCCCTCACCCCCTTCCTGGATCCCCCCGATCTCTCTTCTCCACTGGCGAAGGATGCCGTCCAGGACGGTGCTCTCACCTCCCTTCACCTCCTCCTCTCCGCCTGGCGCCAGGTCCCCTTGAAAACCGGTGCTCCCCTCCTCCCCTCCCGCTTCCTCCTTCACCTGGCCGGCGGAGACTCCCAACTCGCCCGAGCCCTCCACGGAGCCGGCCTCTCCCTCCTCCCCTCCTTTTTTGATGAGGACGAGCCCTCCCCCTTGTCCTCCGCCTCCCCGGCGCCGATGGTGGGGGTCCCCGAGACCCTCCCCCTCCTCGCTGCTGCCCGCTGGATGCTGCCCGACCCCAGGACCCCTGCATGACCACCGCCCCCGCCGCCTCTTCCCTGCCCTCCCTCTCCCTCGATCCCGCCCGCACCCGGGCCATCTTCACCCTGGCCCTCCCCATCATCCTGGGCATGATGAGTCAGAATGTGCTCAACCTGGTCGACTCCTGGATGGTGGCCCGGTTGGGAACGGTGGCCCAGGCGGCGGTCACCCAAGGGAACTTCGCCAACTTCATGGCCCAGGCCTTCGTGATGGGGTTGTCGGCAGGGGTGCAGGCGATGGCCTCCCGGCGCAAGGGAGAGGGTCGGCTCAACGAGATGGCGCTTCCCCTGAACGGAGGGCTGTTGATGGCCCTCGCCCTCTCCCTCCCCATCACCGTGACCACCCACTTTCTGGCGCCGTGGTTCTTCCCCTACCTCAACTCCGATCCCGAGGTGGTGGCGGCGGGAATCCCCTACCTCCAGCTTCGCCTGTGGGCCACGGCGGCGGTGGGGATGAACTTCGCCTTCCGGGGATATTGGAACGGAATCGGTCGCTCCTCCGGCTATCTCCAATCTTTGGTGGTGATGCACATCAGCAACATCATCCTGTCCTGGTCCCTGATCTTTGGACACCTGGGGCTGCCGGCCATGGGGTTGAATGGGGCGGGGCTGGGAACCACCATCGCCACCTACATCGGCACCTTGTGGTACATGGGCCTGTCCTTCCGGGAGGCGAGGCAGGCGGGATTCCTGCGAGAAGCGCCGGGAATGGACTCCATGCGGGTGCTGCTGCGCACCTCCCTCCCCGCAGGAATGCAGCAGTTCCTGTTTTCGGCGGGGTTCAACGTCCTGTTCTGGATCGTGGCCCGAGTGGGGACAAGGGAGGTCGCGGCGGGAGGGGTGATCCTCAACCTGACCCTGGTGGCCCTGCTGCCCGGCCTGGGACTGGGCCTGGCTTCGGCCTCCCTGGTTGGACAGGCGTTGGGGAGGGGCGATTCCCAGGATGCCGAGAGGTGGGGCTGGGACGTGGTGAAGGTGGCGGTGCTTTGCATGGGAGTCTTGGGCCTTCCCATGGCCTTGTTCCCCGATCTGGTTCTAGGAGAATTCCTGAAGGATCCCGATGTGTTGGCCCTGGCTCGAACACCTCTGCGCCTGGTGGGACTGGCCATCTCCTTCGACGCGGTGGGCATGGTGCTCCTGAACGCCCTGATGGGAGCGGGAGACACCAAGAGGGTGATGTATGTGTCCACCGGGCTGCAGTGGGGGCTGTTCCTGCCGGTGGCCTTCTGGGTGGGGCCGGTGATGGGAGGGGGGCTGCTGGCCATCTGGTCGGCCCAGGTCGCCTATCGATCCCTGACGGCGGTGGTGTTCGGGTATTTGTGGTTGCAGGGGAGGTGGAAGGCAATTCGGGTGTGAAACGGAGATGAAATGCGCTCCGTACCGGTCCGCCGGCGAGGGCCCCACCGCGCGGTCTGGGCCGACGCAACAAGACCTTGGGATCGACGGGGCGACCCCAGGGCTCAGACGAGCAGCCGTTTGACACGGAACTTGGATGACCGTAGACAGTCGCCACGGACCAGTAGCGGAATGGCAGACGCGCCCGACTTAAAATCGGGGTCATCTTGTGGGTTCAAGTCCCACCTGGTCCACCATCTGTGCATTGGCACGTTGCTACCCATTTCCACATGAAGCCAGGCGTTCTCGACACTTCGACTCTGCAGGCCCTCCACCGAGGCGGTGCACTCGCCTGCCTCCCCAGCCTGTTCCCGAGCCTCCACCTCCCTCTTCAGGTGGCTCAACAGAACGCAGCCTATGCCGAGCAAGCGCCCCCCGACCGCGCGCCTGATCTCGCCACCCTTCCTCGGATTGGCGCCTGCGTCGTGGAGGACTCTGAACTCGTCGGCCTGATGCCTCGACTGTTCGCTGCCCACGCGCGGCGATCGGGGTGGGACGCTCCCCTGGAGGATGTTCCTGTGGTCTGGGGGAACGGTCACATCGTCGCCGGCCAGCCCCCCAAGCGGGTGCTCACCCACAAGGTCACCGAGCTCGCCATCATCGCCCTGGCCCTTCGCCTCGACGGCGTGGCCATTGTCGATGACCGGCGAGTGATTCGCGGTTGCCAGGACCTGGGGATCCCTACCATCTCCACCCGCGAAGTGCTGGCGGAGGCCGAGCGCCGAGAGCTGATCCCCAGTCGCGACGAGGCCCTTCGCCGCATCGAGGCCACCGGCTACATCCCCATGCGGCGCATGCCGGGGAAGTGGCCCGGGTAGGTGGGGACGAAGGAGTTGCCTGCGGTTCGGACATGGAGCGATGGGATGGGAATCAGATCTGCCTCTCCGGTTGGAACCTGGGTATGAACGGGGATCCGATTTTTTCATGAACACCGCCAAGGCTCAAAGACGCCAAGGCGCCAGGAAACCCAATCGTCTCCCCGACCGTCCTCTTGGCCAGGTCACCTTGCGGGGGCGCGGTGTGGGTTCGGGTTCCCCTTCCTCTCCTTGTGTCCAGGCTGAACTGAAACGGTCCCTTCCCCCTTCGTGTCCTTCGTGGTGAAAAAAGTCTCCGTCCACTTCCCCATCCGTCCGGGCCCCTCAAGCCGGTGCAAGAGATTGGGACCGATTTTAGTTTTGTTCCCTCCGAGAATCACACCGAATGGGTAGAGCAGCGAGCGAACGGCCGCAGCGCCTCCGGCTGCTGGCCTTTGGGCGAGATTCAAGATCATCCACCATTCCCTCCGTTCCCTCTGTTTCTCCGTCCCTCCGTTTCAAAAAGGCAGACAGGGTATCCCTCCCCTCAAACGACAGGTCTGGCCGGTGTGTGCATGGAGAACTCCTTGTAGAGGCAACCACCCGGCCGACAGGTCGTCCTGGCGAGGGGCCACACGGGAAGACGGAGCAACGCTGGGCGGTCCGCATCAGGATCGTGCTCGCGTTGGCC
>CAYRTW010000385.1:0-3518 GCA_964426935.1 uncultured Rickettsiales bacterium | reverse complement strand
CTTGTCGTTGTCGGGATCGGGGCAGCCGTCCTGATCCTCAAAGCCGTCCTTGTCTTCGGGCTCGTCGGGGCACTTGTCCACGTCATCGCGGATGCCATCTCCGTCCCGATCCCCTACGTCGGGGCAACCATCCGAATCCTGATATCCATTGACCGTTTCCGGGTCGTTGGGGCACTTGTCATCCCGATCCAGGATGCCGTCCTTGTCGTTGTCCACATCCGGGCAGCCATCCTCGTCCTCAAAGCCATCGAAGTCTTCAGGAGCATCGGGGCACTGATCCTTGTCGTCGGGGATGCCGTCCTTGTCCCGGTCGGTATCGGGAACCGGGGAGAAGGTGATCCCTGCGAAACCGCGGAAGGCGGGGCTGCCGAAGCCTTGGGACATCCCGGTGCCGGCCCCCAGGAGCAGGGTCAGCCCCTTGGCGGGGTGAATCTTGGCGCCAAAGCCCCATTCCAGGGGGTTGCGGTTGGCGTCCGCCTCTCCCACGGTGGCGATGCCTCCCCCCACTTCCAGGGCCAGGTCCATCTGGGGAGCCAATTCCAAAGCGGCAGCAACCCGCCACACGAATTCATCATCGGAGAGAAGCACCGGCTTCTCCCCCGACAGGAGGGTGCTGGTGGGGCGAATCTGGTAGCCCAGGTTGATGCCGGCGCGGAACTTCCCCAGGTCCAGGTCCACCACCAAGGTGGGAGTCGCGGTCACTCCCTGATCCCCCTGATAGGCGTCCTCCTTGCCAGTGGGAAGGGTGATGGGCACCACCACCGCCAGGCCGAACTTCTTGGCCCCGGGGTCGACGATGCGGATTCTGGGAGTCACCCGCAGATCCCCCACGCCGCCAAAGCCGGTCAGGGCGGTAAATCCCCCTGTCTCCTCACCGCTGCTCATGAGGAGGTTGACGGGAAGGTCCACCGAAATGTCGGCGTAGCGAAAACCGATACCCACCTGGAGATCTGCGGCAAGGTGATTCTGGACCAATTGCCCCGCCTCCTCCCGCGTACCATCCTCCAACTCGTTGTAGAGGACCAGGGGGCGATTGGCATAGTTGAGGGTCAACCCGAAGGCCGGCTTCCACAAATCCAAGGTATAGGCCGACTCCGCCACGATATATCCCAAGGTATTGCCGTTGGGATGAAACCGCTGAATCTCGGCGAGGAGCACACTCTGGGAGGATCCCGAGTCATCGGCGGCGAGGGACGACGAAGCCATCCCCATCGCCGCCATGACTCCGGCAACAATCACTGGTTGGAACAACTTCATGGGCAGTCTCCGTTGGCACGTCGGACCCGTGACTCCTCCGATCATGCTCTTCCAAGATTCCAGCGCCCCGATACGGGGCCGACGTCAACGCACGGGCGTGGTCATCTTGACAGCATGGGGAGCGAGTCGCAAGCCAGCGAGTCTACAACGCTTCTTCGCCCCGTTGATGCGTGGATGGGACAGAGCGCCAACATGGCGCAGAGCCCGGTCCCGCGCCGGATGGGGTCCCCTTTTTCCTCCTGCCAGGGGGGAGATTCCCCACCTCAGATCCAGGGCCTCCCCCTCACTCGGTTCGGGCCATCAAGGAATCATATAACTCACTGAATTGAAAAGAAAAATCTGCATCTGTCAGGCAGCCTGGCTTCACATGGGCCGAGGAGAGGAGGAGGGACTGTCCCATTTCTCCGAAAGCCCCTCGCACCGCCCAGGAGGGCAGGGGGATCACGGCGGGACGATGGAGGACCCTTCCCAGGGTGCGGGCAAACTCCCCTTGGGGGACGGCATGGGGGGAGACGGCGTTGACCGGTCCCCTCAGGGATTTCCTTTCCAGAGCAAAGGAAAAGATCCGCAGCAGGTCATCCCGGTCGATCCAACTCATCCACTGTCTTCCCGTTCCCACCGGACCTCCCAATCCCAGGCGGAAGGGAAGGAGCATCCGGGCCAGGGCTCCCCCCCGAGAATCCAGCACGATGCCAATCCGCAGTTTCACCACTCGGATTCCCACCTCCTCGGCGCCGGCCGTCTCTTCCTCCCACGCACGGCACACCCTCGCCAGAAAGTCTTCGCCGGGAGCACTGCTCTCCTCCAGGAGTTCCTCTCCCCGGTCGCCGTAATAACCGATGGCCGAAGCCGAAATCAGGGTCTTGGGAGGACGACCCATCTTCACCAGGGCCTGGCAAAGGAGCCGGGTTCCCTTCACCCTGCTGTCCAGAATGCGGGCCTTCCTCTCCGCCGTCCACGCCCCTCCTCCCACGTTCTCCCCCGCCAGGTGGATCACCGCGTCCACCCCCTCAAGCTCCCGGGAATCCAGGCTCCCCCCTTCGGGATCCCAGAAGACTCCTGCCTGCTCCCGCTTTCGCACCAGGGGAATCACCGAATGACCCTCGGCATGAAGAAGGGTCTGCAGAGAGGTCCCCAGGAGGCCGCTGGCTCCGGTCATGGCAATGCGAAGGGACGAGGGCATGGAGGAAGTCATGTCAGAAGGTAGGATGGGAGGACCGGTGCAGCCAGGGGCGCCGCGAAGGAGGGGGAGGGTCTACCAGCCGGGCCCGGGGAGTCCGGCTTCTTCCGAGGACAAAGGAGGCGAAGGGCGCAGCTCCTCGGGCACGTCAAACCGGCCGTGGCACGAGGAGCATTCCAGGCAGGTGGGCGTCAGCTTCACCTTCCAGAGGGGCACGAAGGTGAGGACGAACTGCCGGTAGGGCTGCTTTTCCACCAATTCCGCCACTTCATGGCAGTCCGGGCATTCCCCCCTCAGCCGCAAGGGAGACGGAAGGTCGTGAAACAGGAACCGGTAATCGAAGATGAGGATGAACCCCTCTTCTCCAGAAGGAGGAGACGGGGCGGGCGGGGTGTGGAGCTTCATCATTCCTCTACATGGACCGGCGGTAACGGCCGCCGACCTCGTACAATGCGGCGGAGATCTGCCCCAGGCTGGCCACCTTCACCGCCTCCATCAAAGATGCAAACACGTTTTCTTCTCGCAGGGCCGTTTCCTGAAGCCTCTGAAGGGCCGCAGCGGCCTCTCCCCGATGTCGGGACTCAAAGGCCCGCAGGCTCTCGATCTGCCCGGTCTTCTCCTCGGGAGTGGAGCGGGTGAGTTCTCCGACTGCGGTCGTCAGGCTCTGGCCCTCCTTCTCCGGATCCAGGAAGGTGTTCACCCCGATGATGGGCAACTCCCCGGAATGCTTTCCCTCCTCGTACAGCAGCGACTCATCCTGAATCTTTCCCCGTTGATATTGGCGTTCCATGGCCCCCAGCACTCCACCCCGATCATCCAGGCGCCGGAACTCGGCCAGCACCGCCTCCTCCACCAGTTCGGTCAGTTCGTCGATGATGTAGGAGCCCTGGAGGGGGTTTTCGTTGCGCCCCCATCCCAGTTCCTTGGCGATGATCATCTGGATGGCCATGGCCCGCCGCACCGATTCCTGGGTGGGGGTGGTGATGGCCTCGTCGTAGGCGTTGGTATGGAGGCTGTTACAGTTGTCGTGCCAGGCGATGAGGGCTTGGAGGGTGGTGCGGATGTCGTTGAAGTCCATCTC
>CAYRTW010000384.1:0-3527 GCA_964426935.1 uncultured Rickettsiales bacterium | reverse complement strand
TTTGTGGTTGGTATGGTGTTTGGTTAGTTGGGTGTGGTTGTTGTGGGTTGGTGTGTGTTGGTGGGGGTGATGGTGGTGGCCAAGAATGATCAGGCCCACCTTGGCCTGCAGCGCCAGTTCCGCCATCACCGCCTGGTGCGTCGCTACCAGGCCTTGGTGGCAGGGACACCTCCCGGAGCGCGGGGCGTCATTCGCCGGGCGGTGGGACGCCATCCCACGGATCGGCGCCGCATGTCCTCCAAGGGGGTGGAGGGAAAGGATTCCATTACTCACTACCGGGTGGTGGAGTCGTGGGGAAGCGCCTCTCACTTGGAGCTCACCCTGGAAACGGGGAGGACCCACCAGATTCGGGTACACCTCGCCGATGAGGGATGGCCCGTCCTGGGGGATCCAGTCTACGGCGGGAGAGGAGGTCGCCATCGACGCCTCCCGGAGGAGGCCGCTGCCTTTCTTCAGCCCCTAGAACAACAGATGCTTCATGCCTTCCACCTTGGGCTTCGCCACCCCCGGACTGGCCAATGGATGGAATGGAACGCCGAGCCCCCCGAGACCTTCCAGACCTTGCTGAAGCTCCTCCGTTCTCTAGAAACGACTTCCCCCCCATCTTTCGGAACCATTCCCCAGCAGGACGGATTGGATCCCCAGTGGATCCGTGGTGATCCCCATGCTCCCCTCCCCTCCTCAGATGAGGAAGTTGAGGAAGAGGAGGAAGAGGATGGGGGGAACTGAGGAGCTTCAAGGGAGGAGGGTGATTCCCTGAATGACCTCAGCAAGACTCACCTTCACCTGCGGCGGGGCGTCCTCTCCCACCACCAGACGGTAGTAGTCTTCCCGGAAGGACCGGTACCACACGGTGGCGAGAATCCCCACCGGACCGTGGGCGTTGGCGGGCACGGTGAAGCCAAATTCACGCATTTGAGGCTCAAAAGGCATGAGGCGGGTGTCCTCCCCTTCACTCCCCTCTCGCCACACTCCGTGATCGAGAATGGCGTTGCCATCCTGATCGCGTAGGGGAGCGGCGAAGAGAAATGCGTCGGGGTCCAGCACTTCATCCTCACTGAGACCCCCGCTGTGCATCCAGGTCTCCCCATCGCCACCCGTCACCACAATCTCCACCCACACTTCCCTAAGGTCAGGGACTCCGCCGGGAATGGCGTGGGCAGCACCCACATTGGTCACTTCCACCGTGAATCGCACCGCATCGCCCGCGACGGTTGTGGATGGAGCAGAAAGGCTCACCGTGACACAGTTGCGTAACAGGTCCATCCCCCCTTCCCACGGGCGCTGCTTTCCTACCCAGCGGCCCAAGGTGGGGTTTCCCCCGGGGAAGGAGTGTCCCTGGCCTTCCGCCATGTGGCAGTTCTGGCAGGACATTCCTGCAGCCGCTTGAGGAGAGGCCTGCCACTCGGAGAACGTGGTGTCCCGGGGGACTCCGGTGACCGGCACGAATCCCTGATGACAACTTCCACAGAAAGCGGATTCCTCCAGGAAGGGGGGGAGAGGAGAGGAGGAGTGCCCCTGCTCGCCTCCCCAGAGAGGCAAAAAATCCAGCACCAAATCGGCATTTCCGCCACCACGGCGCCGGGTGACGGCCCCATGACATACCGAGCAACCGACACCCTCGGACTCCGTTCCTTCCCCCACCGCCACCGCTGCGGTGGTTTCTCCCTGGAGAGCCTGAAGGGGGCCGTGACAGCCCACGCACCAACGAGCCGCTCCCGGATCCATCTCTTCCCGGATCAGGGCCTCCGCCATGAGGTAGAAGGGATCCCTTCCCGCCAGGGAGTGGGCGGATCCTTCCCAGGACTCCATCTGGGCGGCGTGGCAGGAGCCACACTCCGCCGCCGCAGGATAGGTGGAAGCATCGAATGGAGAGGCTGATCGATATGAGATCCATGAAGGAATTGCTGGGAGTTGATGAGAATCCCCCAGATAGGTGGCCAGGGCCGTCGCCATTTCCAGGACCTCGGCAGGAGGCGCCTCCGGGTCCACTCCTCCCCACCCTCCCTGGGTGTCCTGGACCAGCCGAATCAGGTCGGTGGTGGGGTCAGCGGCTCCCAGGAAGGAACCAGGGTTTGTGTGGCCGGTAGGGCTTCCGTCGCTGCCCTGCATCGCCTCCATCAAGGCGACGTTGTTTCCCCCTTCAAACCCCTCCCCATGACAGGAGGAGCAGCTCATCCAATTCCTGCGGGTCAGGGGCCAGGCGAACGAATCCGAGTTGGCGGAGTGAAACCAGATCTTGCCCGCCCGATGCTCCTCGCTCCAGGAATCCTTGGCCAGGGAAGGGAGGGGCCCTTCAACCAGAGAGGGAAGAGTGTCGCTTCCCACCATCAGGGTGACCATTTTCTGTGAGGATCCGAAATGGATCCATAAAGAATCTCCTTCTGGAGAGGCTCTGCCCGCCAGGGGATGAGGAGAAGGGAGATGCCTCAGGAGGCTCAAGGTCCGGCCGTGCTCCAAGTCCAGCATCGCCAGGTCGTCCGACCCTCCGAGCAGCAACCATCCCCGCTTTCCGTCCGTGGAGATCTCCAGGTCGGTGGGGTTGGCAAGGACGAGGGGATCCCCCAGCTCGTCCCACGCGGACAGGCGGTCGAACAGCATCCACCTCCCCTCCGCGTCCTCCTCACCGGAGACCAGATCCACCCGAGACAGAGCGGGGAAAACGCTCCCGTCAAAGGTCAAAGGTCCCCCCCGAGCCAGCAGGACGTGGGGAATCAGCGCTGCCGTGCCGTCGGGAAGGAGGGAGGGGGGGCCAAGCCCCCAAGGGACCCCCGAGGGGGAGGAGGAGGGAGGAGACTCGCCCAAGTGCAGAGAGGCCCGAACCCTCCCGGATCTCCATTCGATGAGTGAAACCATTCCTGTGAATCTGCCAGTGGCCACCAACAATTCCCGGGAGGAATCCAGCCCCAGATCCGTTACCCCCTCCATCCCCTCCCAGGTGACGAGGCGCTCTCCAGTGGAAGCCTCCAACTCCAAGACCTGATCCCCTCCTTCGCAGGCCACCCACACCCGGTTTCCTACTCCCAGGACACCTGCGGGTCCTTCGCATCCCTCCATGACAAGGGCAGGGCCCCCATCCAGGGGCAGGAGGGAGATGAGGCCCGTTTCCCGTTCTGTGATCCATAGAGCCTCCTCCGAAGCCTCTGGCCAAAGGCGGCTCACTGGAGATGAGGTGGGCAGGGTGGCGATGATTTCCAGGGAGGAGGAGGAGAGAAGGGTGACCACCGGCTGATCCATCCCCGCCACCGCCAGGGTCTCGCCCCCCCCCAAGAGAACCATGGAACCGGAGCGAAGAGGGGCCATCGGGAGGGATGGGAGGGGAGGATCCGAGTTGGATCTCTCACAACCCCACCCGGCCAGAAGTGGAATGGCCAGGGCAACTTGCAGGAGGTGAAGGGCCTTCATTTCACTTGGGAATATCGTGCTCCCGGGAGTCGGATGCAATGATCACCGACATGGCGGAAGCCTTGATCCCCTGGCAGGTGGAGAGTATCCTGCTCGCCTTCTGCCCCCTTTCCCTGGAGCCC
>CAYRTW010000383.1:0-3544 GCA_964426935.1 uncultured Rickettsiales bacterium | reverse complement strand
TCAGCACCGCCTCCATCCGAGCGAGGATCGCATGGTTGCGCTGGACTGCGTCGGCGATCTCCTGGTCCGAGAAGCCGTCGAGGGACCGCTGGTGGAAGGCGACCAGGTCGGGGTCGGACTGGATCTGGCGGTAGCGCTCCATGTCCTCGGGCCGCTTGGTGCGGATTCCGGTGACGTGGTATTGCCAGGGCTTCAGCGTGGTGGGATGACTGCTCGCCGCGAGGTCGACCCACTCACGCATCGTGACCCCATCGCCCTCCTCGGCCGGGGCGAGTTGGGGGTCCGGGAAGTGCTCCTCAAGGTAATACAGGATGTCGCTGGACTCGGTGACCACCACGCCGTTGTGGACCAGCGCGGGGATCAGGCTGGTCGGGTTGATCCGCAGGTAACTGTCGGCCAGGTTGTCCTGCTTGGTGGCGTCGAGCAGGTGGCTGGTCCAGCTCAGGCCCTTCTCCTCAAGCAGGAGCCGTACCCGCATGGAGCTGTTGGACATCTGTGCGTGATAGAGGTGCAGGCCATCATGGGCCTGGACCTCCGCGTCTGCGCTCATCCGGGTCGGCATCGCCACCTCGTCTCGGAGCCGGAGATGGTACCATCACGCGGTCTTATCAGGCCCCAGTGATCCACTGGAATGCGTCCGCACGGCGCATGGTCCGTTGCCAACCCCTCTGAGCCATGCCAGAGGCCCGCACCGTATTGGATGAATGGAGACTCTAAAGGGCATGACGGACTCAGGGTGTTCCGGTCCTGTAGTCAGAGCAGAAGGGAGGGTCGGCCCTGTGATAGGGTGGGGGGCGAAGTGGCGAGGGTACCGCCAACCGCAGAGGGAGGGAGACGGGTGCCAGAAACAGGGATGACGGTGCTGGGTTCTCCAGAGTTGGCGAAGATCCTGGGAGAGGTTTCTCTCCTGGCGGTGGATGTGGGGGCCCGGGGAGGGTTCGCCCGGGATCTTTTGCCCCTGGCGGCGTCGGTGGATGCCCGGGGGTTCGAGCCGGATCCTGAGGAGTGTCGCACCCTCAATGAGAAGGCGGCACAATGTCCTCGTCCCTGGAGGTCCCTGCGATTCGTGCCCTGCGCGTTGGGAAGGGGGCCGGGCAGCCACGTCCTTCACCTGACCCATCACCGGGGGGCCTCCTCCTTGCTGTCCGGCCTGCCCGACGTGGCCGGGCGGTTTTCACGGGGGGGGATGTACAAAGTGGAAGGGGAGGTGACCCTTCAGACGGAGGCCCTGGACGAGGTGGTGGAAAGGGAAGGATGGAAGTCCCCGGATTTCCTGAAGATCGATGTGGAGGGGTTCGAAGGGGAGGTGTTTGCCGGCTCCCCTCGCTTCCTGGACTCGGTTCTGGGGGTTCGCTGTGAGGTTGCCTTTCTACAGGTCCGGCAGGGGCAACCGGTCTACGGAGAGATCGACGCCTGCTTGCGGAGTCACGGGCTGGTTCCTATGGGCTTTTCTGAACTTCACCACTGGCGCCCCTCTACCCGGGTCAAGCACCCCTGGCCGGTGCCGGGTCCCATTCCCTATTCCCTGGGTCAGATCGCCCATGGGGACATGTTGTTTCTGAGGGATCCCTTCTCCCTCTCTGAAGACAGCGAGGCGCAGGTGATTCGCCAGGTGAACTGGGCCCTGCTGGCGGTGGTTTTCGGGTACCTGGATCACGCCCGGCAGGTTCTTTTTCGTCCCCGGGTGCAAGAATGGCTTGCTGAGCGCTGTCGTCTTCGACCCCAAGAGGTAGAACGGGGGCTGGGTGTGGCCTCCCGTTTCCTCCTGCGTCGCCATTTGCTGGGGGGGATTCGCGGGACCGCCTTTCATTTTCGCCATGCACTCGTCCGCATGGTTCGAGGTGTCACATGACTCGTTTTTCAAGAATTTTCATGATTCTGGCGCTGATTATCTGCTTGATTCCCCCTGCGTTCGGACAGGAAACCTCGTCCCCTCCTGAGAGCCCGCCCCCCTCCTCGGCCGAGGGGGTGACCGCATCGGGGACCCCTGCCTTCGTTCCCGATCCCGCCCTGGTGGCCCGCTCCCGCACCCACCAGGGGGGAGGCGCCTTGTTGTTGGGAACCGGAATCGGGGCGGCGGTGGCGGCCTTCCCGGTGTGGTTCTATTCCATCTACCTGGTTCTGGAGGGGGATCCCTCCTCCATCGAGATGTATTACGCCGGCGATGCCCTATGGCTCTACGGCGGCGCGGGAATCAACTTCGGAGCGGCGTCCATCACCTTGGGTACTGAGATGGGAGCCAATTTCAAGCGCTCCAACAGCGTGGATCTGGTGCCGGGGAGCGTGGCCAACAACTCCGCCTACTGGGATGTGCGGGGTCATGGACTGGCGGGACACGCCTTGTTGCGCCACGGTTCCTTCACCTTTGCCCGGGGTTTGTTTGATGTCCTGTTCCTGTTGGGACCGGCCCTGGACGGCTACATCAACGAGGGGGACGGTGGCGTCTACCTGGTGCCGGGGTTGGTGATGATGGGCACGGGCGTGTTCGAGATTCTGGTAGGGGCCATCCAGCAGGGAGCCGCCAAGAGGAAGGCCCGCACCATGCGGAACGCAGCGATGCAGAACGCGGTTTTGTGGAGGCCCCAGGTGAGCGCCGACCCCAGCACCGGCGCTTTTCGGGTGGGATTCGGGCTGGCGTTCTGAGGGAGGGATGTGGTGGGGAACGGATGAGACACGGATGATTTCGGGAGGTGCGGTTGCGAAGGATCACCATCTCTGTTGAGGAAAACCTGCTCCGCTGGTGGGGCCGGAGGCGCCCCGGCGATGGGATCCGTATGGCAGGCCCCGATTCCCAGCAAGGATAAAAAAACAGGATTTTGAGAATACGCATAAAGCAAAAACACGGATGGGGTGCGTTGGAACGCAATCCACTGAACAATCAGCCACTTGATGGTGCTGAAGACGATTCGCGGGAGTCATCCAAAGCACGGGGTGGTTGAAAAATCAGTCCGCCCCTGGAGGCCCCCTCAAACTCGGTGTACTCCCTCTTGGGGTCTCCAACGCCATTTTGTTGGATGGGGAGGTCGTGACGGTGGGAAGGAAGTTCTGTATGCGTTCAGGCAGTCCCGTCGGCGTGGTTGGGTACTCTGCCGGAACGCTTTCCACACTTTTTCATGAACATCGCCAGGACGCCAAGACCGGGCGGATGGCCGAACCAGCAGTTCATGTGATGGGCTCCCCTGGCAACATCCGGTAACGTGGAAGCATCTACTCGACACCCCCTCCCATCCTCACCCCTTCAAATAAAACTCCCCTCATACCCAGAATCTTCAACAGAAACTGCCGCCTCCGTCGCCTGGAGCGGTGCAAACGTGTCCAGCATCACCGCCAGCTCATCGGTGGAGCGAGCCCCCAGGCTGCCTTCATAGGCCCCTGGGTGGGGACCGTGGGGGATGCCTGCGGGGTGATGGGAGATGCTGCCGGGGCCGACGCCACGCCGGGAGGTGAAGTTGCCTCGGCAGTAGAGGATGAACTCGTCGCAGTGGACCGAGTTGTGGGGATTGGGGCAGGGGATGGCCTCGGGGTGTAAGTCGAGGAGGCGGGG
>CAYRTW010000382.1:0-3572 GCA_964426935.1 uncultured Rickettsiales bacterium | reverse complement strand
GGCGGTGGTGGATCTGTTTCACTCCCGAATCCAGCGGGCGGCCTCCATTTCCCAGTCGGAAAGAAAAAGAAATTTCCAGGTGTTCGCCCAGCGGTTGGACCAGCAGTGGATCCCCCGGGTACATGAGGTCATTCGTCTCACCGACACCATTGTTGAGATGGTGGTCCATGCCCCCGCCGCTGCCCGGCAGTTTCGTCCCGGCCAGTTCTATCGCCTTCAGGACTATGAAACCCGAGCCCCCCGGGTGGGAGGCAAAAGGGTGGCCATGGAGGGGTTGGCCCTCACCGGGGCCTGGACGGATCCCGAGAGGGGCCTTCTGTCCACCATCGTCTTGGAGATGGGAGCCTCGTCGCGCCTGTGTGCGACCCTGAAGCCCGGGGATCCGGTGGTGCTGATGGGGCCCACCGGGGAACCCACCGAGATTCCGGCGGGAGAGACCGTGCTTCTGGTGGGAGGGGGCCTGGGGAACGCCGTCCTGTTCTCCATAGCCCGGGCTCTCCGGGAGAGGGGAAACCGGGTGCTGTATTTTGCTGGCTACCGCAAGGCCGCCGATCTGTTCAAAAGGGAGGAGGTAGAGGCTTCCACCGATCAGGTCATCTGGGCGGTGGATTCGGGCCCGGTCATCCCCCCCCACCGGAGTCAGGATCGGACCTTCGTCGGCAACATCGTGGAAGCCATGGAGGCCTATGCCATGGGCAAGCTGGATCCCACCGTCTTTCACTTCTGCGAGGTGGACCGAATCATCTGCATCGGCTCGGATCGGATGATGGCGGCGGTAAAGACAGCGCGAAAAACGGTGCTGAAGGAGGAGCTGCGAGCCGATCATGTGGCCATCGGCTCCATCAACTCTCCCATGCAGTGCATGATGAAGGAGGTGTGCGCCCAATGCCTCCAAAAGCATGTGGATCCGATCACCGGAGCCGAGGCGGGAGTGGTGTTCACCTGTTTCAACCAGGATCAGCCTCTGGACGTGGTGGACTTCGAACATCTGCGCTTGCGCCTGTCCCAGAATTCCCTCCAGGAGAAGCTGGCGGATTCCTGGATGCTGGCGGCGTTTGAGCGCGGTGCCTTGAACGGGGTGTGATGAGGGGGTTCTGGGGGATGGCCGGGATTTCTTCTGGGCTTTTGAAACGGAGGAACGAAGGAACGGAGAAAACGGAGGGGCGGGTAAACTCTCCTGAACAAACCTGCTCGTTCAAGCCCATCCCCAAAGGGGCGGCGGGTGTCTTATATTCAGTAATGCTTCTCGTTTCCTGTGACAATAAACCCTCGACTCACCCGGGTTTTCCGCCTCCAGGAATCCTTTCCGAGATTGACTCTTCAGAAGATCATGAAATCATCACTCGCTTCGTTGCCTTCGGAGACGCAGGAACCGGGAGCGCCGGTCAGGTTCGTGTGGCCGATGCGGTGAAACAGGTGTGTGAGGTGAGGGGGTGCGATTTTGTATTGCTTCTGGGGGATGATTTTTATCCCTCGGGAGTCGAAAGCGTGGAGGATCCCAAGTGGGAGAGCCATTTTGAGAGGCCCTACGCGGAGTTGAACCTGCCGTTTCGACCCGTATTGGGAAATCACGATTACGGCGGAGAAGGGATGCGGGTGGACCTCCGGCGGGGGGCGGCCTACGTGCAGAGACGCCTCCTTTCTCCTCATTGGGACATGCCCTTTTTGTGGTACAGCTTCACCGCCGGTCCGGTTCGATTCTACGCGCTGGACACCACCTGCGCCCTGCTGGGACTCCCCACCCTGCAAGCCGGGGAAATCGCCGAGGCCATGGCCCATTCCGACTCCCCCTGGAACATCGCCTATGGTCACCATCCCTATTTGTCCAACGGGCCCCACGGGGACGCCGGGAAATACGAAAAAATGCCCTGGCTGCCCATCGGCGACGGGCAGGGGGTCAAGGAGTTTCTGGAGGATGTGGTGTGTGGAACGGCCGATGTTTATCTCTCCGGGCACGATCACTCTCGCCAGTGGCTGAGGGAAACCTGTCGAGGGACGGAGTTGATGGTTTCAGGGGCTGGAGCCAAGGCGACCTCTCTTCCTGGAGAACATTCCACCTGGTTTCAAGCCAACACCTTGGGCTTTTTCTGGTTCGAAGCCGATGAGCGTCACCTGCGAGTGGCTGTCTACAACCAGGATGGGGCCAAGGAATTTGAGGGAGTGAGACAGAAGTGAGTGGGGAGAGGAAGAGCAGGGAGTGAAAATCATCCACCTGGATATGGATGCCTTCTATGCATCGGTGGAGCAGAGGGACGACCCTTCCCTGCGAGGTCGGCCTGTCGTGGTAGGGGGGTCTCCCCGGAGTCGAGGAGTGGTGGCCACCGCCTCCTATGAAGCCAGGGTGTATGGGGTCCGGTCGGCCATGTCCTGTGCCGAGGCTGCCCGTCGCTGTCCAGAGGCCATCTTCGTTCCCCCGGACATGGCTCGCTATCAGGAGGCTTCTCGGCGGGTGTTCGGCATCTTTCGGGAGGTCACCCCCATCGTCGAGCCCTTGTCCATCGACGAAGCCTACCTGGATGTCACCACCAACGGCCTGAACGAGCCCCTGGCGGGGAAAGTGGCGCGCTACCTGAAAAATCGCATCCGTGAGGAAACGGGCCTCACCGCCTCCGCCGGCGTCGCACCCTCCAAATTCGTAGCCAAGGTCGCTTCCGAGCTTCGCAAGCCTGACGGGTTGGTGATCATTCCGCCGGAGAAGGTGGCGGAGTTTGTGGCCGCCCTGCCGGTGGAGAAGATGTGGGGAGTCGGCCCCGCCATGGCAGCCCGGTTGCGTGGGTTGGGCATGACCACCGCCGCCCACATCCGAGACGGAGATCTGGCCCTGCTCACTCGCCACCTGGGCAAACAAGGGGCTTTTCTTTATCAACTGGCTCGGGGAGAAGATTCTCGGGTGGTGGAAACCTTTCGAGAGCCGAGGAGTCGGGGAGCGGAAACAACCTTTCCAAGGGATATCATCGATTTACGAATTCTTGATTACACCCTGGAGGGGCTGGCGGCAGAGGTGACGGAGAGCTTGTATCAGATGGGGCGGCGGGCCCGCACGGTGATTCTCAAGGTGCGCTATTCGGATTTTACCACCCTCACCCGCAGTCACACCCTCTCCGAGCCCTCCTGGGATGGGGGAGTGTTTCATCGCCAGGGGAGGGGTCTGCTTCAGAACACCGAAGCGGGCATCCGGCCCGTCCGTCTGCTGGGGCTCTCTGGTCAAAACCTGGTGAGGCAGGAGGATCCGTTTCAGCTATCGTTCTGGCCGCCGTGAGCGAGAGGGGGAGGGGTGGAGCACTCGGGTGTAGTGACGCCCCGCTTCAGAGACCGGTAGTGGGAGGCGGGGATTGATGAATGGAAGGAGTGCCGTCGCGGGGTGGCGGGGTGCGGCAAGGGGATGGTATCGGCGCTTGAACTTTCTGCGTTCAAACCCGGCATTGGGTGGGACGGGCTGGGGAGGTTTGGGATGAGGATGGGAATGTCTCGGGCTTTTTGTTTCTCACCAATGACACGAAGAGATGCCACACGAAATTCACCAGGGGAGAGGCCGGCAGGAGGGGAAGTCCCTGTTCTATCATCTGGCCAAC
>CAYRTW010000381.1:0-3583 GCA_964426935.1 uncultured Rickettsiales bacterium | reverse complement strand
CTGCGCGTCACCCCCCCCGCACCCCCCCAACTCCACCACTTGACGGGGCACCACCTCAGGCACAGCCGGCTGCCGCGCCGCAGAGCCGAGCAGCCCGTCTTCCTTCGTTTGCATCTGCCCTCCTTCGCGCCCGTCAATCAGGCACCCCTAACGGTCGTGCCAAGAGCGAAAGCGGCCCTACTTTCTCTGGAGGGCTGCAGATTCCCGCCATACTGTTGATATAGATGTACTTATGGCGCCCAGTGCACGGAGGATCGCCCACCCCAAGATCCGTCCGAGAGGGCTGGACCCGTGGCCTTCCCAGAGGCCATGTGCCGCCTTCTCGGAGCCAGGACTGGGGAGAGGCACACGCCCAGTCGAGACAGGCACCAGTTGGAGTAGCCCGCCGCGAAGCCGTGGTCGTCGATCGAGGTCCTGCCAGATCGCCGTGGCGCTACGGCCCAGGCCGAGCGGTTAGGCTTAGGCGAACTGTCCGCGGTACACCTCGCACGCCCTCGGCTCGGCGCCCGTGTCAGCCGTGCATCGGTCTACGCCGAGTCGGTGGACACCCCGGCCCTAGTAGCCGGTCTTGCCGCCCGTGAGTCGGTGGTCCCCCCTGGGCGTCGGTCTTGACCCTCGACGGCCACGGCCCGCGACCTACACTCCGGCCTTGAGGTACCCGCTCGCCCGTCTCGCGACGGATCCTCGTCGCCGCCTCGATGCTGCAACTGCCCCCAGTCGCCCCAGCGCCGCCACCTGCTGTCGCTTCTCCTCGCTCGAGACGTTGCCCATCCCGGCGGCGGACCACGTCCCCACCGCCCCCTCAACTTCTCGGGCGCTACCGGCTAATGGCCGGCATTCAGGTCCCCATCAATGGCCGGTTCTGGGTTTCCTCCCAAGGTCAGGGCGACACTTGCTAGGGGCGGTGGAACGGGTACACAGGGGCGCGCGCCTGGCCTGCTAATCCGCCCGCAGGGGGGATCAGACTCCTGCCCTCTCTGAAGAGGCTCCCGGTTGACGCTCGCTCAGCATGACCGGGTGCACCACCACCAACGTCCCTCCATTTTGGGCCACAGCCGAGGGACGCGTGCCCAAAAGGCACGAGAGTAACTCCAGGTCAACGGGCACGACGGGACACGACCGCGGTGCGGAGAGCTTCAAGGCGTTTGCGAAGCGTGCGGGGGTTCACGCCAAGCCGCTCGGCCCACTCTGCCCGTGTCTCGTCCGGGTGCTTCAGCATCAACTCGACCACCTCGGGGTCGGCATTTCGCAAGCTGTCAAGGATGACCGTCGGCGCGGCCTGTGGTTCCCGTGCTGGGATCTCGATTGACTCACGACGCTGTCGCTTCCTCTGCTCCTTCTTCGCATTTGCTGCGGCCAGCTTGGCCAGTGCAGCCGAGTCGGGCAGCTTCGCGACGCCGAACAACGGGCGCCCGCGTTCGTCGAGCGAGAGCATCTCTTCCTTAGGAACCGCCTGCCACGTGGCCTCCGGTGAGCGCCGCAGGGCCTTCATGACCTCGGTAGGCAAGTCGCCCTCTGTCTCCTCTCGATGGTGCGCGGGCATAGGGAGTGTGCGAAGGACGCGTCGAGCGTGTTCCACCAGATTCTGAACAATGCCCGCGAAGATGGCCTCACCATCAGGATCGAGTTCGTCGGGCGGTCTGTCTTTCGTCTCGCGCAGCAGCGGGAGCAGAAGGGAGAGTAGTTCGCGATCGTGCTTGGCTTCCGCCTGCATCTCCGCCCAGGCATTCCTGACCCACTGTTCGTACGAGCCGTCGGCCTTCATCGCCGCCACCTTGGCTTGGAACTCTCGCTCGATGGCGGCACGCTGCCTGTGTCGAGCGACCTCATCCCAATCCACAGGGTCGGCGAACTCCACGTCGAGTCCCATGTCTCCGTACATACTCTGTGGGTCAAGGAGCCCGCGGGCGAACTCGGAGAGGCTCTCGAGGTAGGCCTTCAGCTCCTCGAGTTCGTCGTCGGTCATGCGCGGTGTTCCTCCGGCTTTGGCTTTGCCGACAGGATCGCATCCAGTGCGTCGGACCACTTCTGCAGAGCCTTCCGCATCTCGTCCACAGGCTGGCCGGCATAGTAGACCTGCGCGAGGCCCGGCTGGGCGTGACCAAGCACCGCCTCGATCACATGGGGCGGCACCTTCAGGTCAAGCCATAGGCGCGTTGCGACGGTCCTACGCAGATCATGCAGGCGAAGGCTGATCTCACGCCCCTGCCGCCCTGGCTTCTCCATCGGCTTGGGTTCGTCGTCGCCAGGAGTACGGCGTGCAGGGAATACGTAAGGCGATCCAGCGAGGCCAGCCTTCATGTTCCGCTCCCGCTGTGTTTTGAGCACCCGCAAGGCTCCCGACGAGAGGGGGACGTGATGCTCCTGCTGCTGGATCTCGCCCGTCTTGCTGACTTCAACCGGGATGCTCCACAGCTTCTTCTCGAGGTCGAACTGTGCCCACGTTGCCGTGCGGGTCTCGTTGTCGCGAGTGGCGCAATACGCCACAAGGCCGACGAGACCCTGCAGCCGCGTGCCTTCCGCCGCCTGGAACACCTTGCGAAGGCTGTCATCGTCGTAGCGCGTTTGCCGCTTCAGTTCCTGCACTGGACGCTCGATGCCGGCGGCGGGGTTGCCGGAAACCTGCACCAGACCCTCCGCCATGGCCCACGAGTACAGCCGGCGCAGCGTGCTGAGAACCCGGTTCGCCTGAGTGCCGCGGCCGCCTGCCTTCTTCCGCTCGCGTGCCACTCGCCTAACGAGCGCCGCCACTTCCTGCTGCGTGATTCCCTCGGGGTCGCGATGCTGGAAGGCGGGGTAGATGTGCTTCCTAAGGCAACCCTCGTAGCCCTCTGCCGACTTCGCCCGCCACTCGCCCCCACGCTTGCGCGGCCTCTCAGCGAGGAACTTCTCCCCCAGGGTCTTGAGGGTCAGCCCACTTCCCACTCCGCGCTGTTTGTCGACGTGAGGGTCGTGGCCCTCCCGGGCGCGAGCCTTGATGGTGCGAGCGATGTCTCGCGCCACTTGCACGGTTAGGTCCACAGGCTTCGGGTCAGGGTCCTTCTTCGTGGCGGGAGGAGTCACCTTCTCGCCTACCGCTCCGACGAGGTAGCGGCGCGTGATGCTGGTCATTTGTCCGTGTTTGTTCTGGCGCCTCACGGAGTAGCACGCGTAGAGGCTCCGTGCCCCCGAAGGCCAGACCCGGAGAATCAGCCCCGGCACACCAGTGTCTCGGTACTCCGTGACCGACACGGCTTTCCTCGCGTCCTGGGCGCGTACGGGCAGATCCCTGATCGCGGCACGGCCCAGGTCAAGCGTCGTGTCGCCGCGGGAGGCGCTGCGGTCGGTTCCGCGCGTAGCGGACTTGGCAGGTTTCATCCCCTCTCCAGATCCTCCAAAGGCGCGTGTAAGGCGCGTGCATCCGGATGGCCGAACGGTAATGAATCGGCTCCAACAGGGGTTCATTATCCACATAACCTGCTTATTGGCAATAGGCTAGAGGAGCAGGCTGTAACGAATCGGTAACGGCCGGAAAGCTATGGTCTCCGATTCGCAATCAGGAGGTCGCGGGTTCGAGCCCCGCGCGGTCCACCAACTCCCTGAC
>CAYRTW010000380.1:0-3589 GCA_964426935.1 uncultured Rickettsiales bacterium | reverse complement strand
TCCAGGGAGCGGTGCGGTTGGGGGCCTGGATGCAGCCCGCCAGCAAGGCCGCCTCCGCCAGGGTCACGTCTTCCACCCTCTTGCCAAAATAAGAACGCGCCCCCTGGGCAACTCCGTAGATCGCCAGCCCTCCCCTCTCCCCCAGATAGATCTGGTTCAGGTAAAGCTCCAGGATCTTCTCCTTGCCATAGCGGGTCTCGAGAATCCGGGCGATGAGGGCCTCTTCCACCTTGCGAGCCACCCTTTTTTCCGAGGAAAGGAAGAGGTTCTTGGCCAGCTGCTGGGTCAGGGTCGACCCTCCCTGGGCAAATTCCCCTTCCCTGGCGTTGACCCACATCGCCCGCAGCAGCCCTTGGGGATCGATGCCAGAGTGCTCGTAGAAGCGGTGGTCCTCAATGGCGAGGACGGCGTCCTGAAGCACCTTGGGGATGCGTTCCAGAGGAACCAGGGTTCGGGACGCTCGATCTGTCCCCACCAGGGGGGCCAGGTCCTCACCGGGAAGAAACAGATGATCAACGGGGTGACCGCTTTCGCCAACGAGGGAGGAAACCCGCGCCTTGTCGTCCAGGTGAGCTTCCACCAGCGAGCCGCCCTCCCCTCGAAAGGAGAGGGAGCGGGGGGTCAGGTGAAACTGGCGAGGCCCCTTCACCTGTTGAACAGAGACGAATCCCCCCCGAACCAGGGCCTCCTTCACCCGGCTGTGGCTGACATATTCACCCTGGCGCAGCTCCACCCGAGCGCCCTGAATCATGGAGGGAGCGGCCAGAGGAATGCCCCGCTCAATGCGCTCAGCCACCTCTCCTCCCAACCCCCGGTAATACCAGGCGCCGGCGCCGGTCACCGCCAACCCCACTCCCCCCAACAGGAGGATCAACCGAAAAAAGAATCGCACCAAGGAACCTCCCTGAAGCCGTGGATGGGGATCCATCCCGCCGGCTGGACGTGGAACACCCCCAACAACGGCGGATGCACGCTTTGGTTACGAAGGAGGAAGAAAGGATATTTCCCCGGAGGGGAGGCGAGAGGAGGTATCAGGAGGGGCGGAGCTGCTTCATCACCATCTGGAGGTACTTCTTGATGTGGGGCAGATCGGGGTCCAGCTTGTAGGCCTTGTTGAGATCGATGAACGCCTTCTTGTAGTTGCGCTCGTGATACAGACTCAGGCCCCGTTTGTAATGAGCGTCGGCCAGGTGGGGATCCATGGACAGGCTGCGGGTGAAGTACTTGACCGCCTTGCTGTACTGCTTGCGGACAAAATAGACCTCCCCGAGCCCCATGTACGCCTCGGGGGCCCCGGGATCCAGATACTGGGCCTTGCGAAACTCCTCGGCCGCCCGGGCCATCTCGCCGGTCTCCAGGTAGAGGACCCCCCGGCCGACAAAGGCATCGAAGTTACGGGCGTCGATCTCCAGCACCTTGCTGTAGACCTCCAAGGCCGCCGGGTAGTTCTTGCGGGACCGCAGCTCTGCTGCCAGTTCCAGGTAGCGGTTGACGGTCTCCACCTCCTCGGGAGTGGCGGGGCGCCCATCGGTAGGAGGCAGGTCCACCGCCCCCTCTTCGTCGTCGGAAAGATCCACGACGAATCCGTGCCCCCCCTCTGCGTCTTCCCCGGCGAGTTCCACCGCCGTCGCCGGCAGAGACTCCACATCCGCCCCATCGTCCAGAGGTCCCAGCTCGGCCAGGGGGCCTCCCGCATCCGCCAGGATCTCGATGCCGAATCCCTCTTCGTCTTCAGGGGGACTGGGGAAGTCCAGAATCACCGCTCCCTCCCCCTCCAGTTCCCCTAGGGACTCCTCTTCCATCACCGCCAGCTCGGGAGCCAGGGATGCGGGTTCCTCCCAGGCCACCGGTTCCCCCTCCTGTCCTCCCAGATCCAGGGCCACCACGATTTCGGCGTCCTCCCCCTCCGCCCATGGGGCCTCCCCCGGGGCAACCTCCGGCTCCTGGTCTTCGAGGGCCTCAAATCCCTCCAGATGAACGGAGATGCCCTCCATCCCCTCCTCCACGGCGCTGCGGTCCAGCGGTGCCGGGTTCGCAGGTTCTTCCTCCAAGGCGTCTTCTTGGGGAGACTCCCCCTCTTCAACCGCTGCGAAGCGTTCGTCCTCAAAGGGAACTTCCTGGTAGGCGGCGGGCTCCTCCTCGTCCTGGTCCTCCTCGTCTCCGTCTTCCTCTTCTCCTCCCATGGCCGCCTCTTCTTCCCCATCTCCCCCCACCACCGCATCCGACTCCTGCACCACCGGCTTGACCATGTCCATGACCAGCCCCAGGGTGGCGTAATCGGTGTCCACCACGGCGCCGGTGCGAACGTCCTCAATGGCATCCAGAAGGTCGTTGCTTTCCCGAACAGCATCCCGGGCGGCCTCCTCCGCCTGGAGAGCCTCCTCCTCAGCCGCTTCGGCTTCAGCCCCTTCCATCTCCGGATTGCCGTACCCGGCCAGATCGTCCCCTCCGTCCGAAGAGGCCATCTCCAGGCTTCCTTCGTACTCCGTCGAGCCCCCGGGAGTTTCCTGGAAATCCAGATCCTCCCTCACTTCCTGGGCAACCTCGTGGGGGATTTCTTCCAGGTCTTCGGCGGAAAACTCCACCGGGGCCACCTTGATGGGGACGAAGGTCCTCATCCGCTCGTCGATATCCCCCTGCAGAATCTTCAAGGAATCAGTGAGGTTGCGGGTCAGGACCTCAAGGAGGCGACCTTCCTGGGAAGACGCTGCCGCCCGCACGGCGATGTCCACCGAGTCCCGCAGCTCAGCGGCCCTTTCCTGGGCAGCCTGGGCCAGGGCCATCTGGACCCGGTGACGCACCAGATCCTCCACCTCCTGGAGGGAGGCTCCCGGAGGAGAAACCGAGGACTCCGCCAGGGGCATGGTGGCCCGGGTCACCGTCATGGGGGCCGCCGTCCTCCCCAGGGCATGCCACCCCAAGGCGGTCAGGCCGGCCTGAGCCACCCTCCTCTTTTGGGGGTAGCTGAGGATGGGTTCGGCCAGGCGGCGAAGCTCCTCGTCGGCAGAGCGAGCCGCCGCCAGGATCCCCGCGCAGGCCGCCAGGGTGGGCCCTGGCTCGTCAGGGGAGGGAGAGACAGGAACGGTGGAATGGGAAGAAGAAGAGGAGCGCTTGCGGGTCACGACAGCCCCTTCCGGTTACTCACCACCGCCAGTGATGTCCGACATATCCCGCTTGAGGCCGGTGATGCGAGCCAGGTATTCCTCCCGCGCCTTGCGGATCTCGGAAACCTGGGCATCCAACTGGAGCGCCTGCTTGCTGAGGCGCCCGTTCTCGGCCTCCAGACGAGCCTGCTCCCTCTCCAACTCGGCGATGGTGGCGTCGTCTCGGGAAATGGCCTTGCGCTTGTCGTTGATGTCCCACTCCAGGCGCTGGATTTCTTTTTCCCGCTCGTACTTCTCCTTTTGTCGAGCCTCCCGTTCCTCGGTCAGCGCGTCGGTCCTCTCCGAAAGACCCGAGAGCTCGGACTCCACCGACCGCACATCCGCGTCCAACCGGCTTTGCAGCTCGGTGTTGCGCTTGATGTCCATCTCGGTGGCGGCGATCTGCTGGGTCATTCGCTGGCCGGTTTGCTCATCGAATAGATCAG
>CAYRTW010000379.1:0-3599 GCA_964426935.1 uncultured Rickettsiales bacterium | reverse complement strand
TGGAAGTCGAGGAGGCGGGGGACGAAGCTGCAGATGAGGGCCCCCCGGGTCTGGAAGGTGCCGTGCCAGGTGGGGGGGAGATGGACCAGTCCGGTTCGGGGTTGAAAGTTCAGGATCGGAAAAACAAACGGGTACACCGCGCCGTCCCAACCCACCACGTCCAGGGGGCTCTGCTCGGTGCGGAATCCGTGGAAGGAGCCTCCCCTCTTCACCACCACCTCCCGGAGGCCCTCGTCCATCGGGGAAACCGAGGCGGGGCGGCGGAAATCCCGGTGGCAGTAGGGGGCATCCATGCGGAGTTGGCCGGTTTCATTGCGCCATTGGCGGAGAAGACCCAGCTCCCCCAGGCATTCCATGGACAGCCATCTTTGGGTCAAGGAAGGATCGGGAATGAGGCGGTGGGTGACCCCTCGGGGGACGCACAGGTAGTCCCCCTCGGTGAAGGTCAGATCCCCCATGACCGAGCGGAGCAGGCCCCCTCCTTCAAGGATGTAGTAGAGGTCGTCCCCATCCCCGTTGGAAAAGTACAGGGGATCTTCGGCGGTGGGGGCCAGGAGGGACAGCACCACGTCCTGGTTGAACAGCAAGGGCACCCTGCCGGTGAGGGCCGGGCCACCGGGAAGGGAAAGGGAGGAACCCCAGTAGTGACGCTTGCGAAGGGGGCGAGGCGGAGCGGCCTGGAGAGGAGGGAGGCTGAAGGGGAGGTCGATGCCTTGCTGGGCGTGGGGTCGATGCTGGTGATAGAGAATGGTGTAGGGGCCGTCGAAGCCCTCCCGGGTCAGGCACTCCTCGTGGTGCAACCTGCCCCGGGCATCCCGAAAGGCCAGGTGGTGTTTCCTGGGCAATTCTCCCCGTTCCACCCGGTCCAGCATCAGAGGCGCCCCTCGCCGCGCTGCTGGCGCTCGATGCTCTCGAACAGGGCCCGGAAATTGCCGGCGCCGAACCCCTGGTCCCCCTTCCTCTGGATGATCTCCACGAAGAAGGGGCCAGCCTCGGGATCCATATGCAACCCCGCGGCCTCCTTGAGGAAAATCTGCAAGAGATAGGAGCGTTCCGATTCTCCATCCACCAGGATCTGAAGCTCGCGAAGGAGCTCCACCGGCTCGTCGATGGCTCCTACGCCGATGCGCTGGAGCCTCTCGGGAAGCATGTCGTAGTAGCTTCCGGGAGTGGGCATGAACTCCACCCCTCTCTCCCGCAGGGCCTTTACCGTGGACACGATGTCGGCCACCACCAGGGCGGCATGTTGCACCCCGTCTCCCCGATGGTCTTCTGTGAAAATGTTTATCTGGGAATCCTTGAAGAACGGACGTTTGGGCTCGTTGTTGGCGAACTTGAGCCCCGAGGCCCGATCCCACATGACGATGGATTTCAGGCCCGATCCCGAGCCCACTTCCTCCCCCGACACCGAAGTGGTGTGGAATTCCACCTCCCAGAAGCGTTCGAAGCCCATGACGTGCTCCATCCAGAGGAGAGCGGGGGCCATGGTCTGGAAATTGGAAGTGATGTGGTCGATGTGGGAGAAGGAAAAACGGTTGGCTTTGCCGCTGACGAACGCGGTGGACACGTATCCGGGGAAGAGACCCCGATAGCCCTCCCTCTGGACAAAACGGAAGGTGGTGTCACCAAAGGGGGTGGTGATGGAAAAAGTGGAAAGCCGGCCCCCGTCGTCCTGGTACCTCAGGATGTCGTGGATGATGGTGCCACCCCGGGAGTCCAGGAGCCGGAAGGTCTGTTCGATGTCCTCCACTTCAAAGACGATGGTTCCCACCCCTTCAGGGTGTTTGCGGAGGAAGCGGGCCGCCCTGCCTCCTTCTCCCACCGGCTCGCACAGGACCACCGTGGCTTCCCCCGCCTGAAACACTGCGGATCGCTGCCGTCCCTCCTTTTCCAGTTCAGGACTGCTCACTCCCACCAGGGCAAAGTCGAGCTGATCCAGGAAGAAGGCCCGGGAGCGGGGCAGGTCGCGGACGTAATAGTGCAGTGAATCCAGCTTCTTGATGCCAAGGGAAGGAACGGAGGACATGGAAAACCTCGTGCCGGGGGGTGGGCGCGGGGAAGCTACCCCTCCGCCTGGGGAGCGTCAATCTGGACTGCGGGGTGGGAGGCGGCGAAGGCGGGGAGGGCCAGACAGGCGGCTTCGGCGGCCAGGAGAGTGGGGAAGGCGGCCACCTCCACTCCAAAGCGACGGGCATTGCCCAACTGGGGCACCAGGCAGGCGTCGGCCAGGGAGGGGGCCTTTCCAGCGAGGAAGGGAGAAGCGGTCTCGATGGCCACCTTTTCCAGGGCGGCGAGACCCCGGGCGATGAAGAGTCGAGCCCATTCCTGGTCATCTCCCTGGTAGTCCTCCCGCACCCGGCGAAGGACCAGAAGATTCTGAAGGGGCTGGATGCCCGCGTTGACCATCTCCGCCATCTGCCGGGACCGGGCGCGGAGGAAGGGATCGGCGGGCAGGAGGGGAGGGGAGGGATGGCGTTCCTCCAGGTACTCCAGGATGGCCAGGGATTGGGCAAGGTGGCGGATTCGGCCCTCTTCTTCCCACTCCAGCACCGGCACCTGCCCCAGCGGGTTGAGGGCCAGGAAGGGGGCTTGATGCTGCTCTCCTCCCTGCTTCCCCAGATGAATGGGGGTGTAGACGAAGGGGAGACCCTTCCAGTGGAGACCGATGCGAACCCGGTAGGATGCCGAGCTGCGCCAGTAGCCGTACAAGGTATAGGAGCGAGGAGTCATGAAGGGAGCACCTGCTGGTGGATGGGGCCGAAGAGGGAGAGGCCGGAGGGATCCCGCATCTCGATGTGAACCACGTCTCCTGCCTTGAGGAAGGGGGTGCGGGGGGAGCCTTCATCAATGATCTCGGTCATCCTTCTCTCCGCCAGACACGAAATCCCCCGGCTGCGATCGGCATTGGAAACCGTACCGCTCCCCAGGAGGGTTCCCGAGGTGAAGGCCCGGGTGCGGGTGATGTGGGCGATGAGGTCATGGAAGGAGAAGTGCATCTCCGGGCCCGCTTCGGGATCTCCGACCCGAATTCCGTTGAGGTCGGTGAGCAGGGGAAGGTGCAGGCGTCCATCCTTGAGCCAGGGGGTCAGTTCATCGGGAGTCAGGGCCAGAGGAGAGAACGCCGTGGCCGGCTTGGAGTTGAAAAAGCCGAAGCCTTTGGCCAATTCCTTGGGGATGAGGTTTCGAAGGGTGACGTCGTTGGAAAGGAGAAAAAGTCGAATAAATCTAGATGCTTCGCTGGACTTTGTGCCAACAGGGGTGTCCCCAAGCACCACGCACACCTCCGCCTCAAAATCCAAGCCCCAACTGGGGTCCTGAAGGGGAATGCCCTCAAACGGGCGCAAGAACGCCCCGGAGCCCCCCTGATACACTAGAGGGTCGGTGTACAGATCGGGAGGAGGCTCGGCCCCCCGGGCTTTTCGCACCAAGAGGATGTGGTTGACGTAGGCGGACCCATCCACCCATTCGTAGGCCCTGGGAAGGGGGGAATGGAATTGAGCGAAATCAACCGGTTCGGAAGAGATATCCCCTCGCTCAAGGGCTGAGTCCAGCTCTCGAAGGCGGGGCTCGATGAGCTCCCAATCATCCAAAGCGGTTTG
>CAYRTW010000378.1:0-3617 GCA_964426935.1 uncultured Rickettsiales bacterium | reverse complement strand
CGTCGCAATGCCTCGGGGCCGTTGCCGATGATGTTCACGTCCTTGATGGGGGCGGTGATCTTCCCTCCTTCAATCAGCCAGCCGTTCTTGATGTAGAAGGTGAAATCCCCAGCCCCGATCTGCACCTGCCCGTTGGTGAAGGTCTCGGCGATGATGCCCTTTTGGACCGAGCCCACGATCTCGTCCACCCCATGAGGGCCTCCGGTCATGTAGGTGCAACGCATCCGGGGCATGGGCGAGTGGCGGAAGGACTGGCGCCGGCCCGAGCCGGTGGGAGCCACTCCATAGTGGCTGGCGCTGATGCGATCATGGAGATAGGAGCGCAGGATCCCCTTTTCCACCAGGAGCGTCTCCTGGCCGGGGTTTCCCTCGTCGTCCACATTCAGGGCCCCCCTCTCGTGGGGGTGGAGGCCGCTGTCCACGATGTTCACGAAGTCTGCGGCCACCTTCTGCCCCAGGAGGGTGGAATAGATGGAGGTGCCCTTTCGGTTGAAATCCGCCTCCATGCCATGCCCGATGGCCTCGTGGAGCAGAATCCCAGACGCGCCTGCCGCCAGCACCACCGGCATCTCTCCCGCCTGGGGTCTCTTGGCCTCGAACAGGATGTTGGTGCGATCAATGGCCTCCTGGCACACCTTTCGCAATCTCTCTTCGGTGAACCACTCGATGCCGTGGCGTCCGGCGATGTTGGAGCCGTTGGACTGAACCACCCCGTTGCGACGGATGGTCACGTTGCACCACACCCGAGTCATGGGGCGCCGATCCGCAAACACCGCGCCTTCGCTGGTCACCACCAGAACCCTCTCGTCCACGTCCCCGAAGGAAACCGAGATCTTCTCGGCAGCGGGTTCGATCTCCTTGGTGATGCGGGCAATGGCGTCGATGAGGGGGAGCTTCTGGGCGGTGGCCACATCCTCCCAGGCGGTGGGAAGGGGATAGAGATCCTTGACGGAAGGAGTAGAAAACCCCTGTGGTTTCAGGTTCTTGGATCCGGAAGCGATGGAGGCGGCCACCCGGGCTGCCCCCTTCATGGCTTTTTCTGACAGATCCTCGGTGTAGGCGTAGCCGGTCTGATCCCCGACCACCGCCCGGATGCCCACCCCCATGTCGATCTGGGAGGAGGCCCGGCTGATGATTCCGTCTTCGTAGCTGACGGAATGACCAAGCTGGTGCTGGAAGTAGAGGTCGGCAAAGTCCGCTCCCTGGGCCAGCGCTTCGGCGAGAACCCGGCGCAGGCGGGCCTCGTCAATGCCGAAGAAGGTCAGAAAGGGATGGGTGGAAAGGGGGGAATCGGTAGAAGCCATGGCGTGGGTCTCTAGGGAAGAGAGGCCGAGAAGGGACGCGCTGGCCCCCAAGGCGGCTCCGGATTTGAGAAAAGCGCGGCGGTCGATGGGCATGGAAGGGGACTCCGTAAGGCCCGGGCAGTGTACCACTTGAGGCGAGGGGAGGAGGGCCAACGCACCGTCCTCCCCACCATCGGCATGGGGAGGGAGACAGGCAACGGGGGAGGTGAGGGGAGTTGGAGATTGTTGGGAGAAAGATGCACAGAAACGAACCCCCCGTTCCCCGCAGCCACAATCATCAAAGCCCAAGGTACGTTCGCGAAGCCGCTCCGTCAACAGAATACTGAACAGATGTCCATATTTCTGTTCCTACCCCAACCCCGCCTCCCGCAGCAGGAAGGGGCGGGCCCTCTTCAGCAGCTCCGCCCTCAGCACGGCCACGAACTCCTCCTCGGCCCGAGCCAGATCATCGTTGCAGATCAGGTAATCGAAGTCTCCGGCGTGAGCCATCTCGTCTTTGGCCTTCTTCAAGCGCCGCTGGACCGCCTCTTCTCCGTCGGTGCCCCGCTGCCGCAGACGGGTCTCCAGGATGTCTGTTGAAGGGGGGAGCACGAACACGAACACCGCATCCGTGCCAGAATTTCGCACTTGGTCGGCCCCCTGTACGTCGATGTCCAGGAGCACCGATTCCCCTCGGGCGCAGCGCTCCTCCACCTCCCGCCGGGGAGTGCCGTAGCGGGCACCATGAACGAGGGCGTGTTCCAGGAAATCCCCTTGTTTGATGCGCTCCAGGAAGGCGGCCTCGGTCAGGAAGAAATAATCCCTGCCGTCCACTTCGCCGCCCCGGGGAGCCCGGGTGGTGCAGGAAACGGAGAAATGGAGTTCCCCCAGTCGGGCCTGGGCCTTGCGACAGAGGGTGGTCTTCCCAGCGCCGGACGGACCCACCACCACCACCAGGATTCCTGGGAGAGTTTTTTTCAAGTCATCAGCATTGCTTGATTTTTCCACCGGTTACTCCACGTTCTGGGCCTGTTCCCTCACCTTTTCCACCTCGGACTTCATGTCCACGATGAGCCGCCGCGCTCTCAGTTCTTGGGCCTTGCTGCTCATGGTGTTGACCTCCCGGTGCAGCTCCTGGGCCAGAAAATCAAGGCGACGCCCGGCCCCTCCTCCCTGGGCAACGGTCTTCTCCACCTCCTGAAGATGACCGCGAAAGCGCTGGATCTCCTCGTGGATGTCGGCCTTGTCCGCCAGGAGAGCGGCTTCTTGAAGGAGGCGAGACTCGTCCAGGGGATGATTGGCCAGCAGAGAGGTCACCTTCTCACGAATCTGGCTGACGTGACGAGAAACCGCTTCGGAAACGTGTTCCTCGACCTCCTGAAGCAGGTTTTCCAATGTTCTACATCGGCCCCGAAGGTCCTCCGCCAGGCGAATTCCCTCCCGGGTCCGGTGCTCCCTCACCCCCTCCAGGGCCTGCTCCAACGCCGCCTCGCACAAGGCCCCCTCCGCATCCAGATCGGAGCGCTCCTCCACCGTCATGACTCCCGGGCGGTCGGCAATGGAGGCAAGCTCCACTCCTCCCACGATGCCCAACGAGTCTCCCAAAGCCAACATGGCATCCCGCCACGCCCTTGCCGCTGCCGGGTCCACCACCACCGTCAGGGTGGAGGCCCCCGTCCCCCGCCGCCGAAAGGTGATGTCCAAGCGCCCCCTCTCAAAGGATTCCCGCACCCGGGCGGTCATCCGTGTCTCCAGGGCCAGGAGGGGACCGGGGAGGCGGACGGCGAGGTCCAGGAAACGATGGTTGACGCTGCGGGCCTCGCAGGTCACCAGGATCCCCGCCTCTTCAGCGGAGCCTCGGCCGAAGCCGGTCATGGATTGGAGGGTGGGCATGGGGGAGGGTCCGGGTGGATTGGGGGTGGTCACTTGGAGCCGATGAGGAGGGAAAGAAAGGTCATGAGGGATCCACCGGCATCCAGACCCTGGTCCAGGAGGAGGGCGGTCTCTCGAAGAGGAGCGACGAAGGCATCTCCTCCATCTCCCTGTCCGGCGCATACCTGCTTCCGGGCCGAGGCCAGCTTCGCCTTACGGTCGCGGGCGTGGGCGTAGGCGATGCGGAGGAGGCCAGTCACTGAAGGCCCCTTTCCGCCCCAAGGGGAAAGGAGGGGATCGCCTTCCCCCAGAGGATGGCTGAGACTGGCCAGGGACAGGCCGTGAGGTAACTCCATTTTCTTCGCAGTTTCCAAATTTTTGAAGGCTTTCGCAACAGGAGAAGTACCGTGTTGCCTCTACGTGATCGAGACGAAGTCGGTAGCCATGTAACGGAAATTGGCC
>CAYRTW010000377.1:0-3632 GCA_964426935.1 uncultured Rickettsiales bacterium | reverse complement strand
GGCCGGCGTTATAACCAACTTAACTACCACCCCGCATAACCACAAACAGGACACCTTCGGGGATGTCGAAAATCAACACCGAACAATCCATCTCGCTGGTAGGCGGGACAGGGATCGAACCTGCGACCCTCGGCGTGTAAAACCGATGCTCTCCCGGCTGAGCTACCCGCCCGAACCAGAGCGGGCGAACTCTAGAGAGAGCCCCCTTGCCTGTCAACTACGAGGCGGAAGAATCTCCCCCGGAGACGGCCTTCTTCAAGGACGCGCCGGGGCTGAATCGGATGGAGGCCCGAGAGGGGATGTCAATGACCTGACCGGTGCGGGGATTCCGCCCCTTGCGGGGACCCCGGCTGCTCACCGAGAAACTCCCGAAGTTGGTCAGGGTGATCTTGTCGCCCTGGGTCAGGGCATCCTTGATGGTGTCGATCAGGCCGTCCAGAGCGGCATCCGCCTTGACTCGGGTGAGGTCTGCACGATCCGCAATAGCTGCTACCAACTCCGCCTTGGTCATCTTTCGTCCTACTTTCAGGGCGCGGTCCGGCCGCGCGAGGGGGGCGATTATAGCAATCGCCAATGGGTCGTCAACGCCGCAGGTCTCTGCTCCACAATTTCCCAAAAGAGCCTAGATATGGGTTTCTCCGCCCACCCCCGGTGGGGATGGGAGGGCAAGTCGCGGGGTAAACGCCGGATCCGACATTCGGAACAGAACCTCAGGATCGGGCAGGACCAGAGCGTGACGAAGAACCTCGTCCATGTGGTCCACCGGGATGAGGGTGAGGGCGGCACGAATCCGCTTGGGAACCTCCTCCAGATCCTTTTCGTTGTCCTTGGGGAGCAGGACGATCTTGACCCCACCCCGATGGGCGGCGAGCAGTTTTTCCTTGAGGCCGCCGATCGGTCGGACCTGCCCTCGCAAGGTGATCTCACCGGTCATGGCCACGTCCCTTCGCACGGGAACGCGAAGCAGGGTCGACACCATGGAAGTGGCGATGGTGATGCCTGCGGAGGGGCCGTCGGTCCCCTGGAACCCGGGAAGATGAACGTGGATGTCGATGTCCTGGTAGAAGTCATCGGCAAGCCCAAAGGAGCGGGTTCGGGAGCGAATGTAGGAAAGGGCGCTCTGGGCGGATTCCTGGAACACTTCCCCCAGTTTTCCAGTGAGCATCAGCTTGCCCTTCCCAGGGAACACGGTGGACTCCACCCCCAACATCTCCCCACCCACCTGGGTCCACGCCAACCCGTTGACCAGTCCCACCTGGTCCTCTTTCTCGGCAGTTCCCATCTGGAAACGGGGCACTCCCAAAAAACGCTGCGTCCGGCGGGAACCCACCAGCATCTGGCTTCCCGGGCCATCTCGCACCACCCGCCGCGCCACCTTGCGGCAGACCGTGGCGATCTCCCTTTCCAGATTTCGGACACCCGCCTCCTTGGTGTAGAGACGAATCATGGTGCGGAGGGAATCACCCCGAAAGCGCACGTCCGCTTCCGTCAACCCGTTGGCTTCTCGCTGTTTGGGCACCAGGTAGCGATTGGCAATGGCCATCTTCTCGTCCTCGGTGTAACCGGGAAGTCGAATGATTTCCATGCGATCCTGCAAGGCCCAGGGAATCCCTTGCAGGTTGTTGGCGGTGCAGATGAACATCACCCGACTCAGATCGTAGTCCATGTCCAGGTAATGATCATTGAAGGTGTGGTTCTGTTCAGGGTCTAGCACCTCCAAGAGAGCCGCCCCCGGGTCTCCCCGGAAATCCGAGCTCATCTTGTCCACCTCGTCCAGGAGAAGCACTGGATTGTTGAAGTCGCACCTCTTCAACCCCTGGATGATCTTCCCCGGCATGGCGCCGATGTAGGTGCGGCGGTGTCCGCGAATCTCCGCCTCGTCTCGCACTCCCCCCAGGCTGACCCGGGCGAAGGGACGGGCGGTGCACCGGGCGATGGATCGAGCCAGGGAGGTCTTCCCCACCCCAGGCGGGCCAACCAGACAGAGGATGGGGCCCTTGATCTTTTCCACCAGAGCCCGCACCGCCAGATACTCCAGGATGCGCTCCTTGATGGTCTTCAAGCCAAAGTGATCTTCGTCCAGTACCCTTCCTGCGTCTGCCAGGTCCCGATTCTCCGGTGCCAGATTCTGCCAGGGGAGGGCGAGGATCCAATCCAGGTAGTTCCTCACCACGGTGGCCTCAGCGCTCATGGGGCTCATCATCTTGAGCTTTCGTAATTCCTTTTTAGCCTTCTCCAGGGCGCTTTCGGTGAGATTCAGAGCCAGAATCCGAGCCTCCAGCTCCTGCATCTCGGTACGAAATTCATCCTTTTCCCCCAGCTCCCTCTGGATGGCCTGCATCTGCTCGTTGAGGTAGTACTCCTTCTGGGTCTTCTCCATCTGCTTCTTGACCCGGGAGCGAATCTTCCTTTGGACCTGAAGGATCTCCATTTCGGCGTGGATGTGCTTGAGCAGGGCCTCCAGCCGGGCTACCGGGTCGGGGGTCTCCAGCAATTCCTGCTTTTCAGGCACCTTCAAGGTGAGCTGGGCGGCGAGAATGTCGGAAAGCCTTGCCGGGTTGTCGATGGCGGCGAGGGTCGCCACCATCTCTGAAGGGATGCGCTTCTCCAGCTTTACATAGGCCTCGAAAGCCGTCTTCAGGCTGCGGACCAGGGCTTCCACTTCCACTGGGGCGGCAACGGTCTCGGGCACTTCCTCCACCTCCACCCGGAAGGAGGCCTCCTCGGAAAGGAACCGTCGAATGCGTCCCCTCCTCTTTCCTTCACACAGAACCTTCACGGTTCCATCGGGGAGTCTGAGGAGTTGCAGGACCTGGGCGATGGTTCCTACGGTGTAGAGATCCTCCGCAGCAGGCTCGTTGGTTTTTGCCTTCTTCTGGGCAGTGAGGAAGATCTCCTTGCTGCCGGCCATGGCCTCCTGAAGGGCGGCGATGGACTTCGCACGACCCACAAACAGGGGCAAGACCAGATGGGGAAACACCACGATGTCGCGAAGGGGCAACAAGGGGAGGGCCAGGACTTGCCCATCCCCTGAGGATCGCTCCCCCGATGCGCCTGTCGGCTTCTTGGGAAAGAGGGTCATGCCTTGCCTTCCTACGCCGTCTCCACCTCGTTTTCGTATACCAGGAGGGGTGGCTTTCTCTGGAGAACCACCTCTTCGGAAACAATGCACTCCTTCACATTGGAGGAGGAGGGCAGATCGTACATCACGTCCAGCATCAGCTCCTCCAAGATGGCCCGCAACCCCCGAGCCCCGCTCTTTCGGCGCAGTGCCTCCTTGGCGATGGCCCGCAGCGCCCCCTCCACAAACTTCAGCTTGACGTGCTCGAACTCAAACAGCCGTTGATACTGCTTGATCAGGGCATTACGGGGCCGGGTGAGGATGTCGCTCAACGCCGCTTCGTCCAGTTCCTCCAACGTGGCCAGCACCTGCACCCGACCGATGAACTCAGGGATCATCCCAAATCGAAGTAGATCCTCCGACTCCACTTCCGCGAGGATCTCGCCGGAGCTGCGCTCCTTTTGGGATTTCACCCGGGCTCCGAAGCCAAGGGACTTCTTCCCCACTCGCCTTTCGATGATTTTCTCCAGTCCCACAAACGCCCCGCCGCAGATGAAGAGGATGTTGGTGG
>CAYRTW010000376.1:0-3641 GCA_964426935.1 uncultured Rickettsiales bacterium | reverse complement strand
AAGGAGTTTGACCGGCCTCTCTGGATTCTCCAGCAGCCTGAGGAGTCGATTTCGATCCCGCAGCAAGAGATCGGCCCGTTTGTAGGTAGCAAAGCGACGAGCAAACCCCAGAAGCAGACCCGCTTGGGGATTCCAGAGAAGACTCCCTCCCTCCCGGCGGGCCCCCAACCACGCCCTCTCCTGAACCACCTCCAGCAGGCTCCCCCGGGACTCTTGATGGGCCTGCCACAGTTCCCGGTCGGTGATGTCCTCCAGGAAGAACGGAGCCTTCCCCTCAGCCAGAGCCCCCTTCCACTCCCTCTCCCCTCTCCGATCCAGCAGGGCCAGCAGCGGGGAGGAAAGCCAGGTGGGGGCGTGAACCCCATTGGTGACCGACGAGATGGGAACCGACTGGGGAAGAGTTCCCGGCCACAAGGGAGCCCACATCTGGCGACTGACCTCTCCGTGGCGCTGGCTGACCCCGTTGCGATGGGAGGAGAGGCGCAGAGCCAGGACGGTCATGCACAGGGGCTCTCCGGCGTCCTGGGGATCCACCCTCCCCAAGGCCATGACCTCTGCCACGCTGATTCCCCATTCCTTGCACAGACCGGAGAGAGCCTGCTCCACCAGGGAGGTGCTGAATCGATCATGGCCAGCGGGCACGGGGGTGTGGGTGGTGAACACCACCCTGGAGGCAGCCCTCTCCCTCTGTTCCGCTTCGGTCCCTCCCCGAGCCCTCTCCATCGCCAGCCTCTCCAACACCACGAATGCGGAATGTCCCTCGTTCAGGTGGATCACCGAGGGAACGATCCCAGCTCCTTGAAGGGCTCTCATTCCTCCTACCGCCAGCAGCACTTCCTGGCCGATGCGGGTGGTAGCATCCCCCCCGTAGAGGTGATGGGTGAGGAGGCGATCTGCGGGGTGGTTGTCAGGCAGATCCGCATCCAGAAGGAAAAGGCGCACCCGGCCCACTCGGGCCTGATGCACCTCCATCACCACCTCCCTGCCAAACAACGGCACGGTCACCCGCAAGGGAAGGCCGCTGCCGCTTCGCACCGGTTCCACCGGCAGGGAGGATGGAGAGCGCAGGGAATAGGCCTCCCCTTGACGCCCCTCCTCAGCCACCCTCTGCACGAAATACCCTTCTCGATAAAGAAGCCCGACGGCGACGAAGGGAATCCCCAAGTCCGACGCAGACTTGCAATGATCTCCTGCCAGAACTCCCAGCCCTCCCGAATAGATGGGCAGGCTCTCATGAACGGCGAACTCGGCGCAGAAATAAGCGACCGGCCCGGTCAACGAGGGGTCTCCGTGGCCTTCCCAGAAAGTGTCCATCGGCACGGACAGGCGGTGATGACCGGCAAGGGCCTCCCGCCACCGCCTCTCCAATAGGGGATTTTCCCTCAGCAGGGAGGACAGAGCCTCCTCGGAAACGGCTTCCACTCGGGCTCGAAGATCTTCATTCCCCTCGGAGAGTTGACCCCCCAGGCAGGCGGTGAGAACGGCACGGGCGTGGGGATCCCAGGTCCAGTGCAGGTTGCTGAACAGTTCCAACAGGGATTTCTTGAGGGAAGCCGGGCGATTCCAGGAGTGATCCAAGGCGTTCTCCACCATGTAACGGCCTTCACCCCCGGGAAAGCGCGGGTGGCATGGTACCGCCGTCCCGCCTCGCCGGAAACGGGGCAGAGCGGGATCCTTTCTACTGGGCTGCGGGGGCCCGGGAAGCCTGTCCCCGGGAGAGGGCCTTGAACAGCCGTTGGGAGGCGGCGTCCTCCCCACCCCGGGTAGAGGCATTGACCGCCGCCCCCACCACTCCTTGGGAGGGGAGGTGAACCAGAGACCAGGTCACCAGATGGACATCGGCACCTCCCACCGCCAGGGCCGAAGTCAACCATATGGAATTATTTAGGAACTCTTCATGTCCACTCTCAAACTGGGGAGGAGTTCTCTCCCGCAACGCCGCCAGGAAGGGAGCCTGCCAGTCCCCCAGCGCTGGCAAACCCCGGGGCGAGGTCGGGCCTGGATCTTGATCCCCTTCTTCCCGGCTTCCTCGACGAATCTCCCCATCCCCCACCACCGCTCGGAAAGCTTGAACCAGGGCTGGAGCGGTTGCGGTAAGCCCGGGATCCACTCCCGCTCCCAGGCGCATCAGGCCCTCCCGGTCCCCCTTGGCGGGAACCGACCCTGCCTTTCCGGGTGGGGAATCCAGACCCAGGTCGGCGAAGATCGCTCGCCACACCTGAAGGCCAAAGCGAGCGGAAAGACGGGAGAAGGCCCCTTCGCAGCCTTGGGAGAGGGCAGAAAGGACGGTGATTCCCCCGGGAGCGGTCTGACAGGGGTCGACGGGAGCCGAGGAGTCGCCAACCCTGTCCACCGTGATGGCCTCCTGAGGCTTGAGAAGCATCCGATCCAGCAGGACCGCAGCCTGGGCAAACTGAAGAAGAGAGCCGACGGGAAACGGCTCCTCGGGAAACTCCCCTCCCCGGGCCAGCACGGCGCCGGTCTGGGCATCCACCACCCACATCGCCCCCTGGACCCCCGCCATGGCCTCGGTGACCGCCTCAGGCAGGGGAATCGCTGGGGTGGGAGGGGCCTGGGCGGGAGCCTGGGAGGGATCCGGTCCGGCACCTTCCTCCCCTCCCCTTCCCCAGCACGAAGAGAGAACCAGGAGGGCTGCCAGCAATCCGCTCCAGCGGCACCAGGAGGGTCCCTCCCATCTTCTGACCTCCATCCTGCCCGTTCCCCTTCCACCCGGATCGTTCACAACGCCTCCCCTCCGGGAACAGCCTCCCGGCTCGCCCCTTGTCGCTGGATTCCCGCCGTCAGGCAAGGGAGGGGCGGGATTTCCTGAGCCATCCATAGGGAAGGGGCCGACCCCCCGCACCGCAGCCCCACTCTGTCCTGGCGCGTGTCACCGAAACTTCATGGGAGTATTCTTGGACCATGTGGATTCCTTCCCACCGCCTCTTCCTGCTGGTCCTGTTGGCTGCGGGCCTCTCCCTGCCTGAGAGGGATTTGAGGGGAGAAGAAGGAAAGGGGGCCTGCCTCAGCCTGCCCCATCCCCGAGGAGATCAGGTGTGGGGATGCAAGCCGGTGTTGACGGTTCTCCTCTCCCGACCTGGACGAGAAGATCACCTGGCCTTTCGGTTGCACCTGAGGGCCGACGAGGTGGCGTATCTGCAGGAGTCGGTCCGAAACGAGTTTCAAAGGGCCGATGAACGATACCGGGAGTCAGAGGCGGCCCTTCGCGGTGGGTTTTCCTTCGATCCCCTGGCCTGGAATGAGCAGGGCCAACGGGAAGCGGCGACGACGGCTCAAGCCTTCGAGCGCGCCCTGCTGACCACCCCGGACCGCTCCCGAACCTTCTTCGCCTGGCTGAACGAAACCTGGGAGGAAGATCGGGAACTGGCCCTGGCGCCTCCCCTGGTCTGGAGAAGCGGGCGGACCCTTCCCGGAGGAGCCACCCGCTCCATCCTCACCGTCGCCTACGAAGTCTTCGGCACCCAATACGCCGCCAACACCGATTGGGAAATCGCTGTGCCCGACCAGTACGTCAAGTTTGCCAACCTGGGCTGGGAGAACCACTCCGGGTACCCGGGAAGCGGATACTCCTGCAACCTCAACGGGGGGGGCGGGTCCCTGGGGAACGTGTGGGTGGGGGA
>CAYRTW010000375.1:0-3652 GCA_964426935.1 uncultured Rickettsiales bacterium | reverse complement strand
ACTGTGCCATGCCCTGCAGCGCTTCCAATTTAGCCAGGTTTGCATCCACCGCCCGAAGGATGCCGCCCCTCTCCCAGTTCCCAACGCCATCCTGCACCGGTGCGACGACCGCGTGGAGGAGGCAGGAAGACCAGGCGGGGTCGGCAAACACCTGTATCAACAGGGAAAGAGGGCAGGGAAGGGAGCGGAGCATCCAGGTTTCCACCGCTTCCCCGCAGGCACGCTGGTGGTCGGCAAGCCAATCTCGCAGCGCCAGCAGCTCTTCGGCGGCCCGGCCATCTCTCACTGCGGGGGGAAGGGTGGAGAGGCGTTTGCCCTTGGCATTCCTGCAGATCAGGGAGCCTCCCTCCAGGGCCAGATGGTAGCCCTGGCCCGCCTCCATCCATTGAAGTTCGGAGGGAGGGGAGAGAGGAGGAGGGGAAGTGGCCATGGGAAATTCCCGACGCGATGGCGAAGGAAGGAGGGGGGAGAATCAGGAGAATCGAGAAAAGTCGGGGGCCCTCTTCTCAAAGAAGGCGGTGATGGCTTCGGCCACTTCGTCCGAGGCCAGGCGTTGAATGAAGGCGATTCCTTCCTTCTGCATTGCCTCGGTCAAGGTGCTCTTGTAGGGGGCCCTCATCAGTTCCTTGGCCAGGCGCAGGGCTTCGGGAGGGCGGGAAGCCAGCTCCCGGCAGCGCGCTCGGGCCCGGGCCAGAAGGTCGTTGGAGGGGAGGACTTCGTTGACGATTCCCAATTCCCGGGCAGTCTCAGCGGTGAAAGGCTCCCCGAGGAGGAGGAGTTCTGCGGACCGAACGTGCCCCATCATTCGGGGCAGCAGGTAGGAGGCTCCGGCTTCAGGGACCAGGGCCAGGTTGACGAAGGGGAGATGGAGGCGGGCGGATTCGGCGGCGTAGACCAGGTCACAGTGGAGCAGAAGGGTGGTGCCGATGCCGATGGCGGGGCCGTCCACCGCAGCCACCAGGGGCTTGGGGAAGTCCAGCAGGGAAGTGAGAAAACGCAGCACCGGACTGTCTCCGGAGCCCGGTGGATTCTGCATGAAGTCCTTGAGATCGTTGCCTGAGGTGAACATTCCCCCTTCTCCCCAGATCAGCACCACCCGGATGGTGGGATCGAAGGCGGCCCGCATCAGGGAGTCGGACAGGGCAGTGTACATGTCCAGGTGGATGGCGTTGCGCCGGGAGGGACGGTTGAAGACCAGTTCCATCACCGGACCGTCCACGGTCACTCGAACATCATCAGGGGAAGGGGCGGACACGGGGACCTCCTCAAGCAGGGTGGGGGGCATGATGGCCCATCCCCGGCGTGAGGGAAAGGGAAGCGGGGGAGCGCCTTTCCGGGCGAAACGGAGAATCAAGATTGGGGGTCATTCTTCGTTGACGGGTTGGAAATGGGGCTCCATCTTCCCGCCATGTCGATTCCCGTCCACCAGCTCACCCTGTTTCCTGCTCTGGCTTGTTCCCCCAGTCTGGAACGCCAGGAAACTGCCTCGGCAACCTCCCTTCCTGTTTCCGCCCCGGCGGTGATCCCACCCCGCCCGCTGCCCCCGGGCCTTCTGCAAGAGAAGAAGCGTCGGGACAGGGAAATGTGGCTGGCCAGTTGCCTGAACACGAAGGTGCAACTGGTGTTGACCGCCAATGAAAAGAGGCTGGCCTCCATGCGGCGCCCCTGTGGAGAATTGCACCTGCGGGTGGTGGCGCGCGCGGTGGAGCTGCCTGATACGGCTTGGGAAACCATTGTCATGTGGGTGCGGAAGCCTGATCGGGCCACCACCCAGGTTCTTCTCCATTCCCTTCGCGCTCCTCCCCACGAGGAAGCCCAGGTGCTCAAGCCCCCTCGCTCATACTGGGGAGGAGGGGTCCATCACAACCTGGCCGCCCTGCTTCAGGAAGAGAACCAGGCTCGGTTCGGGGGAAGGTACGACGGCAAGATCATCTGGGGGATGAAGGGCAAGGCCCAGGGAGGCAGAAGGCGTCACCTTCGTCTGGGATCCTACAGTCACAATGAAAAGCTCATCCGCATCCACCCCACCTTGGATCGGGCCGGGGTGCCGTCCTGGATCCTGACCACCACCATTCATCACGAACTGCTCCATTGGGAGATGGGGCCCTCGGAGAGGGCGGAGGGTCGGCGGAAGATTCACCCCCCCGAATTCCGACAGCGGGAAGCCCTCCATCCCCAGCACTCCTTGTCGGTGGAGTGGTTGAAGAACCATCTGTCTGAACTCTAGCCGACCCCAGTCGGGATTGTCTCTCCTTCCCTCTTCCCCCGATTGATGCCCCGGGCGGCGGTGTGTTAGCGTCCTGCCCGCCAACCCGGGCCTCTTTCCCCTCGTATCACCGGAGACGCATGACCTCGCGCCTTGCTTTGCTGACCACGCTTCTGCGGACGGCCCTGCTCTTCCCAGCCTTTCTCCTTTTCTCTCCTCCCCAAGCCATGGGCGCCGAGGATGAGGACGAGGGGCTGGAGGAGGAGGATTCTGCCCAGAGTGGCAAGGGTGCCAAAGGAAAAGGGGAGGGAACCGCTGCCCCCCCTCGCCGTCCTGGCACCACCCAGAGGGTCCTGTTCGTGGATTTCCAGCCCACCGGTGGGGCGGCCACCGAAGCGGCAGCCTCTCTTTCCGACGCCGTTCGCCGGGATCTCCAGGGGCGGAGCGAGTTGGACCTGATGTTTCTGGGGCAGGTGCCCGACATTTTCGAGACCCCAGCTCCCCTCTACATGAAGGGGTGCCCGGAAGGACAGGAAAGCGGTTGTCAGCTTGTTCTTGGGGAAAAAGCGGCAGCGGACCGGGTGGTCAGTGGCCGGGTGGAGGTCAAGCAGAAGAGGGTTCGCCTCATCGTGACCATCATCAACGTGGCGGCGTCCGAGGTGGAGCAGGCCTACGCGGCGGAGGTGGACGACGTTCAGAGGGACGCGGTGGTGGGCTCGGTGGCGGCCACATTGACCCGACTGGCCAATCCCACCGAGGAGGAGTCGGAGGCGGGAGAAGTGAGGGGCCGGCAGGACGAGGAAGACATCGCCGCCCAGAAGGACAAGGAAAAGAAGGCCCTTCAAGCCCTGGATGTGGCCCTTGGCAACGCCTCCTTTGAGGTCCTCGATCTGAACATCAAGCTGACCCGCCCCGCCCGAATCACCCTCAAGGATGTGGAGAAGGCGTCGGAGGGAGATTCCATCTCCACGCCCTGGAATGATGTGGGGCTGGGCAAGCGTCAGTACGTCTCCTATCGGAATTCGGGGCTGGACCTGGACGAGTGGAAGAGGCGAAACGCCGGGCATCACCTTCAGTTCCTGGTGGGAATCAGCGGTGGGTTCGGTTTCGGAAACTATGCTGAGCGGTACTACGGCCACTACATCACCGACTTCCAACTGGCCAACGTCCTGGACAACGTGGCCTATCAATCCATGGACAAGGGGTCAGGGCTTCGTTTCGAGGCCACGGTGGGTTTCGGGATCCTCCCGGTCCTGGACTTTGAGTACACCCTGGGAGTGGTGTCGGTGAAGGTTTTCCGCCAGAAGGAGGATGGGAAACTGGCCGAGGGCAGCGGCACCGACGCCGATGACTCCTACCGGTTGGTGGACGACTGGCAGGAAGACGAACTCCAGCGCCTCTCCCACACCTTCAAACTGCGCTTCTACCCCCTCACTCTGCCTCGGG
>CAYRTW010000374.1:0-3660 GCA_964426935.1 uncultured Rickettsiales bacterium | reverse complement strand
TGCTGGAGGTCGGAGACCTCGGCACCTCGGGAGCCCTGACGAAGGAGGGGGCGGGAGATGGGGGGAGTTACCGGAGGGGTGGGGGAGATGGGGGGAGTTACCGGAGGGGTGGGGGAGGATGGGTTGCTGGATATCCATCGCTGCACCTGGTCCCATACGACAGGAGACAGGCGGACTCCGACGTTGTAGTTCACGGCGACGCCCCCCGGGCAATGCACCGATGAGGCCGATACGCAGCCCCTATCGGCACCCTCGTTGCACCTCCCGCGGTGGACAGCCACCAGGCGGGGGAACCCGGACTGAATGGTCCACAGGGGGGAACCACTGTGACCGCCGCAGGTGTCGGGCGTGTAGAAGAGATTCTCCGGTCCCCCCGAGGGGGCAGGGTCCACCACCGAACCCACCGCCTTCCATTGAGTGTGAACCTCAGCGGTCTTGTCCACGGGGTATCCGCTGACGTGGACCGAAGCACCAGTGAGGGAGGAGGCGGAAACAGGCCCGACTGCCGTTCGAACCGGGGCTCCCGCCTCTCCCCAATATCCCAGTCGAACCTTGTTGGGAGAGCTGGAAATCAACTCCGATATGGGTGTGGGAAGGACAATGAGGGCGTAGTCAAAGCGCCGATTCGCCTTCTCCTCATACATTGAAGCCACGTGGTACTGGCGAGTTGTGACCGAGCCGTAAGGAGACAGGAAACCATCGGCGGCGGGAAACACCTCTACCTGGGTGGCACGGAGGGGGGGAGAGAAGTTCTGGGATTGGTAACTCCACATCCGGACGCTATGGGCCACCGTCAGGATGTGCCGTGGGCCAATCAGGGTTCCCGTCCCCTGGAATAACTTGTCCTTCCCGTTGATCCTGAAGGAGCTGCGAAGGCGACAGATGAAGCGATAGGGGGCCGCCAGGGTATTGACAACGGGGACCCGGTCATCCCTCCCGACGATCTCCGAGTCGAGTCCCGGGCCCTGGTCGGGCCCCTCCATCCATTCTTCCTCCTTGCCGGAGAAGGGTTGAAACGCCAAACGGGGAGAGGAAGAGTCAACAAGAAAAGACACGGAACACCTCCTGGGAGCGCCGGTGATGGTGGCGCCCCACCTTCCAGTGGAGCAAGGGCCATGCCAGGGAGGACGATTCTCCCCGGCCTTTCACATGGCAGGGCTGTGGCATCACGCCGATCGTCTCGGAGCGTTTTGCGCGAGGTTTTCAGTCCCCTTGAATTCCTCGGAGCGAGTCCGTTCAGGGGCGATGGCCCCTTCGAACTTCAGCACCGCCGTCTGCCGAAGGCCTCTTCGCCGGATCCGGCCCTTTTCTGCCCTTCACCGAAGTTGTCTTCGTGCTGCGTCGATGAAACTCACCGAAAAGTCCCCGTCTCTGCCCCGTTGAAACAAAAAATCAACCTTGGCACGCCCCCTGCACAAGGGGTTCAGCGCCGCCCTCATGCGGCCCAACCCTCTACGGAGCGAACAATGCACGACCTGGACCTGAACTTCCGTGAAGATGAAGAAAGCAACCTTTTTGGGAGCCCCTTCGGAGCCTTTGAAGAGGAGGGAGAGGATGGGGAAGCCGACGAGTTGGCTCTCGCCGCCGAATTGTTGGAGATCACCACCGATGAGGAATTGGACCAATTCCTGGGTGACTTCATCAAGAAGGTGGGACGAGGCCTCAACAAGGCGGCCAAGGGGTTGACGGGCAAGTCCCTCGGGCAGTTGCTGAAGACGGCCGCCAAAAAGGTCCTTCCCATTGCCGGCAAGGCGTTGGGGGGGCTGGTGGGTGGACCCGTCGGCGCCAACCTCGGCGGCCAGCTCGGCAGCATGGGCGCCGGATTGATCAAGGGCGAGTTGGATGGGATGTCCGAGGAAGATGCCCAGTTCGAAGTGGCCCGACGGTTTGTCCGTTTCGCCAACGACACCATCTACGAGACCTTGAACGCTCCTCCCACCGCCAATCCCCAGCAGGCAGTCACCCAGGCGGCGGTGCAGGCGGCCCAGCGCCATCTCCCCGGGCTTGTTCGAGGACAGGGAGGACCTGCCGGTAGCCCCGCGACCCACACGACTCGGAGGTCGGGGGGCCGCTGGGTCCGGTACGGAAACCGCATCCTCCTCCTGGGAGTGTAGTGACATGGACTCCTCATTCCCCCTCATCTTCCTGAGACAGGAGGCCGTGGCCATGGACGCCCGCATCGCCGCCGTTCGCCCCTTTCACCTGGTGGAGGCCACCGTCCCTGCGGCGTCCCCTTCCTCCAGAACCCTGGTGGTCATCGACCGCCGGGTGTCCACGGGGCAGGCGAGGTTGCGAAATTCCTTGACGGGCTTTCTGCGAAGATTGGACGAGGGGGAATGGGATGGTCCCTCCGCCCAGACAGCCCTCACCGCCCTGCGGATCCGTTCCAATAACTGGTTGAGTCAGGTGGACATCTTTGGAGACGCCCTGACCCAGCGCAGCGAGAGGGACACTGGACTGTGGCTTGCCGGCCTGGAGGTGGCCGCCAACGACATCATCCAGGTGGACGGCCAACCGGAACCCCCTCCCCTCCTGTGTTATCTGGACAGGGGGAGAGGGGGAGCCATCCGACGGGCCCGCACCCGCCTTCCCGGTGGGGATTGCAACCCGGTGGCCATCATCCGCATCCCCCGGGAGAGGATGGTGGGCGTGGGGGTAGCCGCCTCCCTGGCCCACGAGGTCGGTCACCAGGGGGCCCACCTGCTGGCTCTCCAGGATTCCATGGCTCCTGTCCTCCAGGCCCTGCAAGGCAAGGGCGGAGAGGAGGCCATCGCCTGGCGCCTGTGGGAGAGGTGGTCCAGCGAGGTGCTGGCGGATTTCTGGGCGGTGTGTCGGGTGGGAGTGGCGGCCACCCTGGGCCTCATCAGCGTGGTGAGCCTGCCCAGCGTGTTCGTCTATGACGTGCGGGATGATGATCCTCACCCCTCTCCCTGGGTGAGGGTGATGCTGAGCTGCGCGGTGGGGGAGGCCCTCTATCCCGATCCCCAGTGGAGGAGGATCGCCTCCATGTGGCAGGGTTTCTACCCCCTGGCCAGGGCGCCCAAGGGGGTCCGGTCCCTGCTGGAAGTGTTGGCCCGGACTGCGCCAGCGATGGCTCGGCTCCTGATCTGGCACCGGCCTGCCGGACTGGGAGGCAGGACCCTGGGAAGGGCCCTGGGAAACCCTGAGCTGGGGGTGGAGAGGCTGCGTTCCCGGGTGGTGGCGGTCGAGAAGGATCCTCGCCATCTGGGAGGGCTGACCCCCTCCGTGGCCCTGGCGACCCTTGGGCAACGACGGGCCGACGGAACGTCCGAGGGGCACCGAGAATCCCGCTGGTTGGAAGACCTGCTGGTGACCTGGGCGTTGCAGGCCAAGGTCAGGGAGTGTCCGGTACCTGATCTCTTGCATACAAAAACAACTCACATGAGGGAGTGTGGATGATGCCTGACAAGACTCGACCCTCCAGAAAAAAGCTACTGAAAAATCTTCGAGAAAATTCGCAACAGCCTGAGGCCACCCAAGCTCCTTCGATAGACAAAGAACCTCAGGGATCCAGCCGTACCACTCAAGTTCGCCAACCGGCGACGAAAGGACAAACCATGAAATTCACGGCATCAACCACCACCACCGCCTCGGGAAAGGAGGGTGAGTTCACCTCCACCACCGACGCCACCACCACAG
>CAYRTW010000373.1:0-3678 GCA_964426935.1 uncultured Rickettsiales bacterium | reverse complement strand
TTTCATCCAGGGGGCGGCCCTCCCTGACCTCCTCAATTGCCCTCCCCGCCACCCCCTCCCAGGCCACCCAGTGGAGCCCGAAATCTTCCCCCCAGCTCAGAAGGGGTACGATCCCCGGGTGGACAGGGAGGGCTGAAGCCTGCTGAAGGAGGGCGGTGTCCCAGGGCCCCTCCTGAACCAGCAGGTGCCCCCCCTTCCGTTCGTCGTTCACCTGGGTGTCCACCGAGAACCCCGGTCGCCCAGCTACGGTCACCTTCCCCAGCAGTTGAAACCGGGCCCAGGTCCTGGGAAAGAGGTCGGAATCGAAGTCCAGGTGACGGCCGTCCAGTTGTCGAAGGGCCTTGAGCACCTCTCCGGCGGAGGCGAAGCGAGCGTCGGGGTCTCGCCGCAGGCAGCCCCGGATGACGTTTCCCAGGCCGGGCACCCGGGTTTCTGCGTCCGTCGCCAGACGGTCCAAACGGGTCGGCATCCCGGGAGGGTCGGCCACCTCCACGTTGAGGGAGGCATACATGGCGGCATGGGGCTCCTTGGGGAAGGCGGGGTCGCCGGTGGCCATCTCGTACAGGACCGCTCCCAGGGCCCACAGATCGGAGCGGTGATCCACGCTCTTTGGGTCCTTGAACACTTCAGGGCTCATATAACCAGTCGTTCCCAACCTCCCCGTGCTGCCCGAGCTGGTCTCGGCGGTGGCCTTGGCGATGCCCAAGTCACCCAGGACGGCCCGGCCCTGTTCGTCCATGAGGATGTTGGCAGGCTTCAGGTCCCGGTGGGTCAGGCCCAGGGGCATTCCTGGTTGATCCGGGTCGGTGTGGCCGTGGATGGCGGCCAGCCCTTCGGCGATGTCCGCGCCCAGAGCCAGGACCTCCTCTCTGGCCAGGGGGCGAGGCCCTCCCGACTCGGATCGAAGCCGTCGAGACAGGGGCTCCTTCATCAGCGCCATGGCAATCCACAGCCTGTCTTCCCATTCACCGGAGCGAAAGGCCTCCACCACCCGGGGGTGCTGAAGCTGCTGAGCGAAGCGAACCTCTCTCTGGAACGCTCTGAAGGTCTGGTCCTTCTCCTCGCTACCGACGGACTTGATGACCTTGAGGGCGATGATCTTCTTCACCTCCTTCCCCCCCAAAGAGGAGCTCCATTCCGCCCGAAACACCCTCGCAAAACCGCCGCTGCCCAGCAGCTCCAGGATGCGGAAAGGGCCCCAATCAAGAGGCTCGTTCCCATTCTTGAAGAGATCCAGTTTGTCGCTCATCACCACTCCACCCGGAAGAATTGCCAGTGTGCCACAGAGTCGTTTCGCCATGGGTCAAGAGGAGGCGAGAGGGGCTCCCCTTGCTTTCCGTCTCAAAACGCGGACGGGGTCCGCTTGGGGGCTTCGGGGCCTGGTGCTCGGTTCTTGCTCGTCGATCCTCGATGCTCGGTGGTGGAGCTTCGGCGAGCGACAGTCGAACCCAGACCCCCGAGCCTGGCGAGACCGAGGGACCAGAACCGAGCTCCGGCCTCCTTCTGCCCTCCTCCTTCGAAGCCCTCCCTGATCCACTTTCTCCCACCCATTTTCTGGTTCCCCCTCGACATGGCCGGATTCAACCTCCGTCAGACCCCATATATAGGGGCAGATCTCTTTTCAACCACTACCTGTAGATCGGCTCCCTGACGTGGTTCATCAAGGGCCGTTTCCTCCTCAACTCGTTGAAAAAAAAGGAGAAAATCGATTGACCATCCCGAGCCATCCGCATACTGTCGCCTTCCGTGGTGAAACGTGGATCTTTCTGGATCTCTCGATCATCTCAAGATGGGTGGAGGGGGTCCTCAAGCGGGTGCAGGCCGGCATGTTCGGGGTTCGCGGACAGTTCGAGGTGAGCATGGACGACAAGGGTCGGATGCCCCTCCCCGCGCGCCTTCGAGAGGCCCTGGCCAGGAAGAAGGTGGAGGCCCTGGTGCTGACCCTGTTTGACGGGGGCGTGCAGGGCTACACCCTCTCTCAGTGGAAGAAGCTGGAGGTCAGCATGAGCAGGCTGGCCCCCCTCGATCCCAAGAACCGGGCCTTTCTGGTGGGGTTCATGGCCAACGCCAACGAAACCCCGGTGGACAAGCTGGGCCGAATCCTCGTCCCTCCTCCCCTGCGGCGGCGGGCGGGCCTGAGCAAGGACCTGGTGGTCATCTCCTACCTGGGGTGGATCGAGGTGTGGGACCTGCAGAGGTGGGAGGAGAGGCTGGATCGGGCCGCTCAGGAGATGGATCGGGCGGGAGGCCCCGGCGAGTTTCTGGTGGGCCTGGACGATGAGGGGGAGGACACCCCATGACCTGGCATGTCCCGGTCCTCATGGAGTCGGTGCTGGATGTTCTCGCCGTCCGGGAGGGCGGAGTGTACGTCGATGGCACGGTGGGAGGGGGAGGGCACTCTGCGGCCATCGCCTCTCGGCTGGGTGCCTCCGGTCGCCTTCTGGCCCTGGATCGGGATGAGGAGGCCCTGACCCAGGCGGGAAAGGCGCTGGCAGGCTTTGGGTCTCGAGTGACCCTTCGCAAGACCCCCTTTTCCCGGATGGAAGAAGTGGCGGCGGAGGCAGGGTTTGCTCCGGGAACGGTGGACGGGGTGCTGCTGGATCTGGGGGTGAGCAGCCATCAACTGGACGAGGCCGAGAGGGGTTTTTCCTTTCGCAACAACGGTCCTCTCGACATGAGGATGGACCGGGAGCAGGGGGAGACGGCAGCGGAGGTGGTGCAGAACGCCAGTGCCGAAGATCTGGCCGCGATGTTCCGGGAGCTGGGGGACGAGCCCCACGCCGGTCGCATCGCCCGTCAATTGGTGAAGAGGCGGCAGGAGGCTCCGATTCTCACCACCTTGCAACTGGCCGACGCGGTGGAGAGGGCGGTGCCCAACCCCCGCAGTCGTCACCATCACCCCGCCACCCAGGTCTTCCAGGCCCTGAGGATGAGGGTGAATCGGGAGGTGGAGGAGTTGGAACAGGGGCTGGAGGGAGCCTTCTCCCTGCTGGCTCCCCAGGGAAGGATGGCGGTGATCACCTTTCATTCCGGGGAGGACCGGCGGGTAAAGCGATTCATCCGGGAGAGGACCCACCCTTGCGTCTGCCCACCCGATCTTCCGGTGTGTGGATGCGGCAGGAAGCCGAGCTTGCAGGAGATTCACCGGGGAGGCGTGGTTGCCTCACCCGAAGAGATGAAAGCCAACCCCCGGGCTCGTTCAGCACGCCTGCGGGCCGCCCGACGCATCGTGACCGAGTAGCCCCCGAAGAGAGACAGGAGGAACCATGGCCGCCACCGCCCAGAAACTTTCCCGCGAATCTGCCCCCGCCCTGCTCCCCGTCAAGGCCCCTCCCCAGGTGGGACAGGCTCCGGGGACCCCTGGCGTCTCGGCGCTGGTGGGCGCCCTCCTCGCCTCCATTCTCCTGGCTGGCCTGGGGGTGGTCACGGTGAGGATGGAGGGGGTGCAGAGGACCTATCAGCTCAATCGTCTGGCGGCGAGCAAGAAGGACGCCATGGAGGAAGGGGCGAGGCTGCGGGCGGAGCTGGCCGCCCTGCATTCCCCGGAAGCCCTGGCCCCCCAGGCCCTCCTCTACGGCCTCCGCGCCCCCGATCCCAATGATATCCACCCCATCGAGATGCCCTGAGAGTCTCACGCAAAATGCTGTTGCACGACCGGATCGCGGCGTCACGGGTCCT
>CAYRTW010000372.1:0-3715 GCA_964426935.1 uncultured Rickettsiales bacterium | reverse complement strand
AGAGCATCCCAGGAATGACTATCACCAAGGCCAGGAGGGCGGACCAGATCCGGGCGAAGGTTCCTCCTTGCTTGGCCACCCTCAGCCCCCCTCTCCGCCCTGAATCTGTTCGGGGGTACGGCCAAAGCGGCGCTGACGGCGATCAAAGTCCAGCAAAGCCTCCTCCAGCGCAGGGCGGCGAAACTCAGGCCAGGGAACCTCAGTGACGTACAACTCTGCATAGGCAGCCTGCCACAACAAGAAGTTGCTCAACCGAAAATCACCGCCGGTGCGAATGATGAGATCGGGATCGGGGAGGCCAGTGGTGTAGAGCTCCTGATCGATGGCGGCTTCGTCGATGGCTTCAAGAGGCAGGTCTCCGTAGACCACCCGAGCCGCCACCCGCTGGGCCGCCCGCGCCAGTTCCCGCCTGGATCCGTAGGACAGGGCCAAGTTCAACACCATGGAGGAGTTTCCTGCAGAGGCCTCCTGCAACTCCAGGAGTGCGTCAAGGACTAATCCGGGAAGACGGTCAATCTCGCCTGAGGAGATGAGGCGAATGTCGTTTTCCAGGATCTCCCCCCTCTCTTCCCGAAGATAGCGGAGGAGGAGGTCCATCAACCCCGCCACTTCGCCGGGGGGGCGCCGCCAGTTTTCACTGGAGAAACTGTACAGGGTGAGGGCGCCGATGCCCTTTGCCCGACAGGCCCGCACCACCTCTCGGACCGACCGGGCCCCCTCTTCGTGCCCCCTCAGGCGCGGCCACCCCCGGGCGCTGGCCCACCTGCCGTTGCCGTCCATGATGATTCCCACATGAGCGGGCAAACGAGGAGAGGGGAGGTGGAAATCCATCGGACGCAGCCTTGGAGGAGGAGCAGGTCGCTGAGAAGGGGAATCAGACCTCCAGGATCTCTTTCTCTTTGTGGGCCATGACCTCGTCCACCTTCTCGCAATGGCGGTCGGTCTCTTCCTGCACCTTGACCAGGCCCCTCTCCGCATCGTCCTTGGAAAGGTCCCCGTCTTTTTCCATCCCCTTCAACAACTCGTTGTAGTCCCGACGAACCTTGCGGACGTGAACCTTGGCTTCCTCGGCCAGCTTGTGAACCTGGCGAACCAGATCCTTGCGGCGCTCTCCGGTCAATTCAGGAAGGGCGATCCGGATCACCTTGCCATCGTTGTTGGGGTTGAATCCCAGATCCGCCTCGGTGATGGCCTTCTCTACTGCTTTGATCTGACTGCGATCCCATGGAGTGATGAGGATCAGACGCGGCTCGGGGACCGCCAGGTTGGACATCTGGTGGAGGGGGGTGGAAACCCCGTAGTAATCCACTCGAATGGAATCGAGAATGCTGGTGGACGCCCGCCCCGTCCTCACCTTGGACAGGTCGCGGCGAAACCCCTCGATGACCTTGTCCATCTCTGCTTTGCACTCGTCCAGATACTCCTGCATCGACCAACTCCTACGGGGGGATTGGAGAGACCTTACGCCGATCCGGGGTCCGGCGCCTCCCCGTCCCTCACGATGCTTCGCTCCCGGCTGCAGATTCGGGACCGATGACCGTTCCCACCGGTTCACCGAATACCACTCGCCGGATGTTGCCATGTTCAAAGAGATTGAACACCACAATGGGAAGGCGGTTTTCCATGCACATGGTCACCGCCGTTTGATCCATGACCCGGAGCCCCTGGTTCAGGATGTCCATGTACGCCAGATGGTCATAACGCAAAGCGTCGGCGTGGCGTACCGGATCCTTGTTGTAGACACCGTCCACCTTGGTGGCCTTGAGAAGGGCCCCGGCTTGAAGCTCCACCCCCCGCAAAGCAGCGGCGGTATCCGTGGAAAAGAAGGGGTTGCCGGTGCCCGCAGCGAAGATCACCACCCTTCCCTTTTCCATGTGACGGACAGCGCGGCGACGGATATAGGGCTCGGACACCTGCTGCATGGCGATGGCTGACATCACCCTGGTGTAGCACCCCACTTTTTCCAAGGCGTCCTGGAGGGCAAGGCTGTTGATGACCGTGGCCACCATGCCCATGTAGTCCGCCTGGGCCCGATCCATCCCTACCGCAGCGCCGGCGATTCCCCGGAAGATGTTCCCCCCACCGATGACCACCCCAATCTCCACCCCCAGATCCCGAATCTCCTTGATCTCCAAGGCGACCCGGTGAATGACCTGGGGGTCGATGCCGTAGCCCTGCTCCCCCTGGAGGGCTTCGCCACTCAGCTTGAGCAGAATGCGTTGGTACTTCGGTGTGGCCACGACGCCCTCGTCAAGTAGTCAAGGGAGGTTGCGCCCCGCCGGCAGGCACCCGGTGAAGCGCCCTCTTTGGGTTCAGTTGTTGGCCTGCACGGCAGCGGCCACCTCGGCGGCAAAGTCTCCACCCTTCTTTTCCAGACCCTCTCCCAGCACAAAGCGCGCAAACCGCCGGACCGAGATGTTCTCCCCCAGCTTGGACACGACGGAGGTCTGGATTTCGGCGACGGTCTTGTCGGGATTCTTGATGAACTTCTGCTCCATCAGGCAGGCGTCGGCAAACCACTTGTCCAATCGGCCTTCGACGATCTTTCCGGCAAACTTCTCGGGCTTGCCCTCTTCCACAGCCTGGGCCAGGTAGATGGACCGTTCCTTCTCCACCACCTGGGCAGGGACCTCCTCGCGACGGACATAGGAGGGGGAAGTGGCGGCCACCTGCATGGCCATGTCCCTCACAAAGGTCTGGAAATCCTCGGTGCGGGACACAAAATCGGTCTCGCAGTTGACCTCCACCAACACTCCGATTCGCCCCTCACCGTGGATGTAGGAGGAGACCACCCCTTCGGTAGCTGCCCTCCCCTCCTTCTTCTTGGCGGAGGCCAGCCCCTTCTTCCTCAGCCATTCCACAGCCTCGTCGAAGTTTCCCGAGGCCTCTCCCAAGGCCTTTTTGCAGTCCAGAATACCGGCACCGGTCTTTTCCCTGAGATCCTTGACCATCGCGGCAGAGATTTCCATGCGATCACGCCCTTCCATAGCTTCAGAGGAGATTTGAAATTGGAGGATTCAAAAAGCGCCGCCCCCGGTGAAGAGGACGGCGCTCAAAATAGCGATCTTTATTGAATGACAGCGTCGGTGACCACGGGCTCTGCAGCGGATTCCGCCGACTCTCCGCCCCGGCGACGAAGCACTTCATATTCCTCGTTGCTGGCCGGCACCGGAGCCCCATCTCCCCTCTTTCGGTACTGCTCCTTGGCCACATCCTTGGCAAGATGAGTTCCCTCGATGCAGGCGTCGGCAATCTTGGAGGTGAACAGCTTGATGGACTTCAAGGCGTCGTCGTTGCCAGGAATCACATGATCGATTCCCTCGGGATCGCAGTTGGTATCGACCACCGCCACGATGGGGATGCCCAGCTTCCGTCCCTCGTGGACGGCGATGTGCTCCTTCTTGGGGTCGACGATGAACATCACTCCGGGCAGGCCCCCCATGTGCTGGATTCCTCCCAGGCTGATCTTCAATTTCTCGATCTCCCGCCGGTAGCCCAGGGCCTCCTTCTTGGTGAGAAGATCGAGCTGCCCCTTCTCCTGAGCCTCTTCCAGCCGGTTCAAACGCTCGATGCTCTGCTTGATGGTGGTCCAGTTGGTGAGGGTACCCCCCAGCCACCGGTTGGTGATGTGGAACTGCCCGGCCCTCACCGCCTCTTCCTTGATGATGTCCTGGGCCTGGCGCTTGATCTGGTCATGGCCGAGTCCGAGCAGTCG
>CAYRTW010000371.1:0-3732 GCA_964426935.1 uncultured Rickettsiales bacterium | reverse complement strand
CCCGCCAGTTCCTCCATTTCCGATCTGCGGGAACTGGCCGCAGGGCCTCGCCGGGTCCTGCTGTTCAACACTCCCATCAACGAAGCCTTTCTGGTGGAGCCTGTCGAATTGGAAAAGGTGGAAAACCTTCGAGCACGGATCGCTTCCCTGATCCCCGATGGACCAAAGACCCGGGTGGTGGACCTGGACGGCGAGGCGTTCACCGAGGAGAGGTTTCTCGATCATTGCCATCTCACAGCGGAGGGCAACGACGTGCTCGCCGCCCAACTCCTCCGGGAGGCCGGGGTGAGGTCCACCCGTCCCCTGCCCCGAGCCCAGCAGGCAGGGCCTCGCCCCTTTTATTTGGAAACCATGGTGGGAGGGGCAGGCCCGGGTTCGGCGGATGGGCGCGGATATAACGTCCGGTGGCGAGACCCCGAGGCCCTGGTGGTGTTGGAGAACGGCGACGTGGCGGTGGCTGACACCGGCAATCAGGTGATCCGAAGGGTGCGGGTGGCCCGTCACACTGGGGAGACCTGGGCAGGGCAGGCGGGAAGGCAGGGGCACCGGGATGGCGAAGGCGCGGCTGCCCTGTTCGATTCCCCGTCGTCCCTCGCCGCCGATGACCAGGGTGGGGTCTACGTGATCGATCGGGGGACCGACACCTTGAGGCATGTGGATGCCCAGGGGCGAGTGCGCTCCCTGCCTCCCTATCACCTCCCCTCGCCGGGAACCCATCGATTGGTGGATCTGGCCTTTGGAGGGGGACGACTGTGGATCCTGGAGGGGGTGCAGCACCAGGTGATGGCCTGGGATCCCCTCTCCACCTCCCCTCCCCGGGCGGTGACTCCTCCCACCGCCGTGGACCTGACCCATCTGGCCGTGTCGGGAGGAGGAGACCTCTGGCTCACCACTGGGGCCGGTGAGGTGTTCCGGGCGAAGGCCCCTGGGGGAGGACTTTCCGGCGGGCTGGCGACGCCCCTCCCCTACTTCCACTCCACCGAGGCGGAGGCGAACGCAGCGTGGCCCTCCCCCGGGCTTCCCATTCGAGCCCTTCCCACGCCCCTGGCCCTGTCCAGGATGGGACCGGTCCGCCGTGTCCTCCCCATCGACGCCGATGGATCCCTGTGGTGGCTCCTGGACCTGCCGGGGGAGCGCAAGGTTTGGAAAGTGGATCCCACCTCGGGGACGGGGATGGCGGTGTGGCCCGCCAACGCCGAGGGCTTCCGCTTTGGCTCCACCCACGCCGGTCCCACCGAAGGAGGGCTGGCCGCCGCCGACCGGAGAAGCGGTGACCTCTACTGGCTGATCCCCTCCCGCTCCCTGCTGCTCAGGTGGTCCTCACAGGTGGCCATCCCCTCTTGGGAGATGGGGGAAGGGGGACCGAGCCTCGCGTCCAAACCTTCAGAATCACTTCGAATTGCCGTATTCGGCTCCTCCCTGGCCGGTCACACCCGGGGAGGCAACGAATCGGTACGCACCTCCCTCGCTGCCTTTTTGGACTCCCGCCTGGCCATCGATCCTCGCCTCAACGGCGTCTCCACCCAAACCGTCAGCCGATGCGCTCCCGGTCAGCAATTGGATGAGGCCCTGGCTGGGCTCGTCGGTCAACCCCCCGGCAGCGTTCAGGTGGCCCTGTTTGCGGTGGATCGAACCTTCCTCGCCAATCTGGGGGAATCGGCTCCCAAGCTCCGCTACGATCCTCAAGGGTTCCCCCTGTTTCAGGCGGGAACGGTGACACCCCAACCGGTCTACGCCCCCACAGGGGCTCCAGGCACAACGGCGATCCCCTGGCGCCCGGCGGTGCAGAAGCTGTTGACCACCCTGGATCGCTGGTGCCGAACCCATGGGGTGATCCCGGTGTTCATCGATCTGGTCCCGTTGGATGAACCCCAGCAGTTTGGCCTGGCAGCCCCCTCCCCTTCCGGCCCTGACATGGTTGGATTCGCTGAGGATCTGGCGCGCCTGGGCATCCGGTTCCTCCATCCTGCTGGTTTCGTCGCCGATCACCTCGCCGAACAGCACCCCATCAATGGACAGGACGATCATCATTTTCTGACCCGAGGGTTTGACCTTCTGGCCGACTACATCGCCGATCACGTCTCCGATGTGGTGTTGGCCCGGGCCCAAGTTCATGGAAAGGATGGGGATCCTTCTTCCCTCAGCCCGTCCCAGCCTCCCCTGGCGGAGCTGCCCCAGGACCTCGATCCCGGCGTTCAGGTGCCGGGGGACCGCCTCTCTTCCTACCGCGACGGTTCCACCTTGGGGGTGCTGGTGGATGCCAGTGGTGAAGACTGGCTCATCTCCTCCCCGGGGAGCCCACCTCTATCCCGTCGCGCGGCCTGGGCGGCCCTCCGCTACGCGCCACGGATGGGGACCGCCAGGGCCATGGAAGTTTCCATTATCGCCTTATCAAACCGAAATGAATACGGCCACTTGGAGGGATCCTCCTCTAGGGAGGTGGACCGCTATCGCATCGACGTCGAGACCCTCCGCCGGGAGTCCGCCTCCCTGATGAACGCCCTCCGCGCTCCGGGGACCCCTCTCCCTCCCCAATGGCGCAGCCTTATGGCCTCTCATGACCCCTCTCCTCCTCCCCTTCCCACCTCGCCGGCGCCGGGCCCTCCCCCTCCCACCTCCACTCCGGCAGCCCCTTCCCGAGTCCCCGCCCTGGTGACCCCCTCCTTCCCTCGCCAGCCCTTTCAGGCGTCCCAGGCGGGTGGATTCGAGTCGGGCACCCTGCGGGGTTGGGCCTCATCGGGAGACGCCTTCGCCGGGCAACCGGTTCCCGTCCCTCCCGGCTCTGGCGCCAAGGGGAGGTGGTGGGTGGCCAGCTACCTGGAACGGGGCCCTCGGCCAGGGACCACCCGCAATCACGGGGACGACCCGGTGGGCACCCTCACCAGCGGCCCCTTTCCCATCGCCCCGGGCCAACAGTTGACCTTCCTGGTGGGGGGAGGAAAGGGCCCCGATGCCCGGATCGATCTCCTGGTGGAGGGAAAGGCGGTCCTGACCACCAGCGGCGACGACTCGGACACCCTGGTTCCGGTTCGCTGGGACCTGACCCCCTGGGTGGGCAAGGAGGGACGCATCTGCCTGGTGGACGCCGCCTCTCGCCCCTTTGGCCGGGTCCTCGCCGACGACTTCCGGATCACCAGAACCCCTTGAGTTTTCAAGGAAAGTTTTTCAGTCCCTCCGAAGAGCTCCCCTCAGAGGATCACACCGAATGCGTAGCGCAGCGATCCGGCCGTGCAGCAGCATTTCGTGTGATACTCTCAGGGATCCACCCTCACCACCTGATTGGCCCCGGCGTCCACGTACCACAGCCTGCCATCCGGCCCCACGGTGATGCCCATGATGGCCTCGGCATCGGTCTGGATGCGCCCCAACTCCGTCCCGTCCAGGTCCCAGGCCACGATCTCCCCTGAGCCGTGGTCGCTGACGAACAGCCTGCCCTCGTGCAGGGCGATCCCCGACGGCTCTTCCAATCCCTCGGCAAACACCTCCACCACCGCCCCCTCCACCTTGGAGTACTCGGCCAGGGGTTCCATGACCTGAGGAAGGTCTCCGGTGATCTCCCCCGTCGCGGTGTCCATCCGGCGAACCTTGCCTCCCCCGGTGTTCACCAGGTAGAGCCAGCCCGAATCCTCATCGAGGACCATGTGGCTGGGCACGTCGGGGACCCTCTCCACGTCCACATCGATGTAGCGGCGGACGATGCCGTCGGCGGGGTCGTCATCACCGGGGCCGTGA
>CAYRTW010000370.1:0-3738 GCA_964426935.1 uncultured Rickettsiales bacterium | reverse complement strand
CGATGCCGGCACGTCCCTCTCTTTGGATTCCCTTCGGGGAGGATGGGTGGTGCTGTACTTCTATCCCAAGGACAACACCCCCGGCTGCACCCTGGAAGCCCAGGACTTCCGGGATCTTCAGCCCCAGTTCCAGGCAGCAGGGGCCCGGGTCCTTGGGGTCAGCCCCGACTCCGTCAAGACCCACTGCGGCTTCCGGGACCGACAGGGCCTGAATTTCACCCTCCTCGCCGATCCCAACAAGAGCCTCCTCCTGACCTATGGGGTGTTCGGCAAGAAGATGATGTACGGCAAGGAAGTGGAAGGAGTGATTCGCTCCACCTTCCTCATCGACCCCGAAGGTCGAATCGCCCGGGTGTGGCCCAAGGTGTCGGTGAAGGGACACGCCGATGAGGTACTCAAGGAGATTCTGAAGAGAGACTCGTAGGGGGGACACAGAGGCCGGGGGGCGAGGCGACAAGGGCAACGAGGGCCTTCTCCACCTCCCCCATGGCGGGCGTGCTACCCTCCCCTCCCCATGTGGACCCGTCTGCTGCTCACTCCCTGGCCCAAAGCCCTGTCCATGGCGGTGGGACTGGCCGCTTTGCTGTGCCTCCCCGCCCTGGGATTCGGCTTCTTCGCCGACGATTACCTGCATCTGGGGGTCATCGAAAAGGCCTTCCCCACCATGGGAGGGCGTTTCGACCTGTTCACCTTTTCATCGGGAAATCCTCAGCAGGTTCAAGAGAACTGGCTGGCTCGGGGGCCGTTCCCGTGGTGGACCCTTCCCGACCTGAAGCTGGCCTTCTTCCGCCCCCTCTCCTCGGCCCTGGCGGTGATGGATCACAGCCTGTTCGGGCGCTTCTCCGTCCCCTATCACCTCCACGTCCTGGTCTGGTTCCTGGGGATGGTCGCCCTGTGGGGAGTGCTGCTGCGTCGCATCCTCCCCGGTCCCACCGGAGCCCTGGCGGTGATCTTGTTCGCCATCGACGACTCCCACTGGCTGCCGGCGGCGTGGTGGGCCAATCGCAACGCTCTGGTGTCCGCGGTGTTTGGTCTCCTCGCCCTCCTCGCCCATCACCGGTTCCGCACCGAGGGGAAGACCCTTTGGCTGGCGGTGTCGGTGGGGTGCCTGACCCTGGCCCTGCTGGGGGGTGAAAGCGCTCTGGGCATCGTCGGCTATCTCATTGCCTATGAAGTGTTCGCCCCCGGCTCCAGGTGGAAGAGAGGGCTGGCCCTGGTCCCCCATGGGGTGATCTCAGTAGGATATCTTATTATTTACAAGTACTTGGGATACGGAACCTTCCACTCAGGCAGCTACATCGATCCCCTGGCCGAGCCCCAGGATTTCCTCCTGGCCTCCCTGGTCAGGCTGCCGGTCCTGCTGGGGGGATTGATCGGGGGGCTGCCTGCCGACCTGTGGTTGGTGTGGCCGGGGATGCGCCCCCTCCTGTGGGCCTTCGGCTTCCTGTTCCTGGGGATGTACATCTGGCTCCTGCGCCGGGCTGCCCCCCAGATGAACGAAGAGGAAAAACGGGCTCTCAAGTGGCTTTCCCTGGGAGCCCTTCTCTCCCTGATCCCGGTGGCGGCCACCTTTCCCACCTCCCGGCTGCTTCTCCTCCCTTCCCTGGGGGGAGCGGCGGTGACGGCGGCCATCCTCACCCGCTGGTATGGAGGGTGGGCAGAGGTGGAGCCGTCATCAAGGAGAGAGCGGTTCCGGCGTTTTGCTTGCCTGGGGTTGATGCGAATCCACACCATCTACGCGCCCCTGCTGCTGACTGGCACCATCATCGGGGTGGCCGCCGCCTCCCATGCCGGGCTTTACCTGTTTCGCCATGCTGAAATCGACGATTCCCGGGTGGCTGGCCAGAGGATGGTGATGCTGACCTCTGCGGACCCTGCTGCCGGCCTGTACCCTCCCACGGTGCGGAGGTTGGTCGGCTCGCCCCTCCCCGAGGCCTGGTGGCCCATCTCCTTTGCCCCTCATGATCATCGCCTGGATCGGATCGACTCCCAGACCTTCACCCTCACCGTGCTTTCAGGGGAGATGATGGAGACCGAGTTTGAGGTGCTGTTTCGCGATCCCCAGCATCCTCTGAAGCAGAGGGATGAGTTCGTTCTGGACGGTCTCTCCGTGAGAGTAGAGGCCATGGGAGCGAAGGGGCCCGTTACCGTTCGTTGCCACTTTGACCGCTCTCTCGACGATCCCTCCCTGGGCTTTCTGGCCTGGAAGGACGGGAAGCTGAAGCGGGTGATCCTGCCGGCTGTGGGGGGATCGATGATCCTTGCCGCTTCCCGGCCCAACATCTTTGAATGAGGACGGACATGAGCCAGCCCTCAGGGGACGAAAGGGATCTGTTTGAGGAGGGGATGACCGAGGGGAACGCCGCCCTTCAGCGGGGGGATGCCCTGGCCGCCCGCCAGGCCTTTGAGCAGGCCAGGCAGAGCAAGCCCGAACTTCCCTGGTCCTTCATCGGGCTGGGCCACACCGGACTGATGAGTGGAGACGCTGAAGCGGCCCTGGAGGGGTTCACCGCCGGACTGGAACGGGATCCCACCATCCCCGATGCTCTGTACGGTCGCGCCGATGCCCTGTTTGCCCTGGGGCGCTTTGCCGAGGCTGCCCCCGTCTACCTGGCCGCCCTGGAGCGCCGCCCCACCATGGTGCTGGCGTGGAGGGGTCGGGGGAGGGCCCTTCACCAGCTCAAGTCCTACGTGGAAGCCCTGGCCTGCCTGGAAATGGCCATCTTCCTGGGCAGTCAGGACCCCTGGTCCTACGAAAGCCGGGCCCTTTGCCTGATGGATGCGGGGAGGGTGAGTGAGGCCCTGGCCTCCTTCGAGAAAGCCCTGTCCTTGAAGGCCGACCTGCCCTATGCCTGGCAAGGAAAGGGGGACGCCTTGAGCCTTCTGGATCGCCACGCGGAGGCCCTTCTCGCCTACGAGGAAAGCCTGGCCTTGAGGCAGGACATTCCCTGGGTGTGGATGGGACGGGGCAAGGCCATGATGGCCCTTTCTGAGGTGGAATTGGGGGAAGAATCCTTCCGACAGGCCGCTCGGGGAGGGCATCTCCCCGCAGGAGATTTGCACGCTGCTGCCTCGGCCCTGGCTCGCAAGGAGATTTCCCGGGCCCTGGCCGATGTGGAGAAGGCCCATAGGGAGGGGGATGATTCGGCGTGGGGATGGGCGCTGCGCGGCCGGGCCCTGGCCCAGATGGAGAAGCGGAAGGAGGCCTTGGCCGCCCTCCAAGAGGCGGTCGCCCGGGATCCCAAGGACGCCGACTCCCTGGCCCTGCAGGGGGACCTGTTGATGTTGGAGGGAGATCGGGCGGGGGCAGTCCGATCCTACGCCGCCGCCCTGTCCACCATGCCTGAACATGGAGGGGCTCGGAAGGAGAGAAAGAGACTGGTCAGGGAAGGCGTCTGGGATGAAGTTCTCCGGGACTCCTCTCCTCCCAGATCCACCACCAGAAAGGGCAAAGGGGGGCCTTCCTCAACGGCCTCTTCCTGATCCTCCCTCCTCGGGACATGGACCGGGAAACCCATCAGGGCGTGGCTTCCGGCGGTGGGTCTTCGGAAGGAGGGGGGGTGGGAAACCGCCCATCAGAAAGGGGAGAGGTTTCCCAGACCGGTCCTCGGGCTGAAGCCCCCGCCCCCTCCTCTTCGCACCCCTTCGCCCCCACTTCCTGGGTCGCCCTCCCGGTTCGGAAATCAAACACCCTGGCTCCATCGCTTCCCTGAGCCAGCAGGGCCCGATTCTCATCCA
>CAYRTW010000369.1:0-3804 GCA_964426935.1 uncultured Rickettsiales bacterium | reverse complement strand
TCAGCGAGGCGGGGCCGCTCCACGTCTCAGACCTCGCTGCGGCTGCCGGCGTCGATGTCTCGACCATGAGCAGGACGCTTCGTCAGCTGGGCGCCTCCGGATTCATCGCCCGCGAGCAGGGAGAGGACCTGCGCGCTGTCCGCATTTCGCTGAACAGGGCCGGGGAGGAGGCCGTCGGGCAATTGCTTGCCGCCGGGCAGGTCATCCTTCGGGAGGTTCTTTCGGGCTGGTCCGAGGCCGACCGGGATGCGCTGTCGCGGCTGCTGGTGCGCTTCGCGGACGACTTCGCGGTCTATCTCCGGGAGAGTTCGAAGCAGAACTGGGAGAGGGAAGTGGAACCATGCCTCTGAGGTATTCCCTGCCACGCCATGGCGAGCAGTGCATGGCCTGCGATCGAGGGGCGTGCAATAAGGTCTTGGCGGAATGAACGACGCCTTCTTAACAAGACAGGGAGCCGTCCGAGGAGACAAGCAAGCCGCCCAAGCTGAGGACGGCAGATCGGAGAGAGACCTGTGACCGTTGCCCACGAACAGGCCCCATCGGAACGCGCCGTCCACATACCGCTTGTCTTCGCCGGCCTTATGCTCGGGATGCTGGTGGCGGCATTAAGCCAGACGATTGTCTCGCCTGCGATGCCCCGGATCGTCGCGGATCTCGGCGGGATCGAGCACTACAGTTGGGTAGCAGTGGCAGCCCTGCTCTCGGCAGCGGTGACTGCGCCGATCGCTGGAAAACTATCCGACCTTTTCGGACGGAAGCCGTTCTTCACGGGCGGGATCATCGCCTTCGCGATCGGATCGGTTCGGTCATCGCCGGGCTGACACCGGACTTCAATACACTCGTGCTCGCTCGCGCGATCCAGGGTCTCGGGATGGGGACGATGATGGCTCTCTCCCAGGCCATCGTTGGCGACCTCATTCCCCCTCGTGACCGGGGCAAGTACCAGGGCCTCCTTGGCGCCACCTTCGGCGTCTCGTCCGTCGCGGGGCCGCTCATCGGCGGCTTTGTCACTGACCACTACAGTTGGCGCTGGCTCTTCTTTCTCAACCTTCCGATCGGGGCCGCGGCACTCGCGATCGTGATCCCGTTCATGCACCTCCCGCACGTCCGCCGCCAGCACGCCATCGACTACCTCGGCTTTGCAATGCTCACCGGGTTTCTCGTCGCGGCGCTGCTCGCCACTACCTGGGGCGGGGTGGAGTACCCGTGGACATCGATGCAGATCGTGGGCCTGTACGCTCTGGCGGCGGTGTTCCTGGGAGTATTCCTCGCCGCCGAGGTCCGCGCTCAGGAGCCGGTCATACCCCTGAGGCTCTGGAGAAGCGGCATCTTCACCTTCGCGAACCTGGCCAACCTGTTCGTCGCGATGTCGATGTTTGGGGCGATCTTCTATATTCCGATCTTCGTCCAGGGCGTGCTCGGGAAGAATGCCACGAACTCCGGCGGCATCCTCATCCCCATGAGCCTGGCGATGATCCTCACGAGCATCGCGACCGGGTTCCTGATCACTCGGACCGGGCGTTACAAGATGTTCGTGCTGGCTGGCCCCATGATGATGGCGGTGGGCTTCTGGCTCTTCTCCCAGATGGACACCGGCACAACGAACCTTGAGCTCGTCCGCAACATGGTTATCACGGGGGTCGGCCTGGGGCTATGCATGCAGACGTTCACGCTGATCGTGCAAAACGATGCGAGCCAGGAGGATCTTGGGGTGGCAACGGCCACCTCGCAGCTCTCACACTCGATTGGATCGACCGCAGGTGTCGCAATCCTCGGGACAATCCTGACGCAGTCGTCTGCGTCCGAGATACCAAAGCGGCTTCCCCCGGAGCAGGTTGCGCAGTTTGGGTCGGTGTCCGCGAGCTCTGTCCTGAACCCGGCGGCGCTCGCCCAGCTCCCCCCTGACGTCCTCGTTGCAGTGCGGGAAGGGCTGGCCGCCTCCCTACACAACGTGTTCCTCGTTGGGATACCGTTCATCCTCGCGGCGCTGGTCGTCACGGTCTTGATTCGGGAAATCCCCCTCCGCCGCACCATTACGATCGCTCAGACTCCACCCGCACCTTCGACTGCCGAGGCGGCTGACGCCACGCATCCAGCTACGGCGGCGGGCGCCGCTCATTTCACTCCTGCCGAGGCGACGGGTCGCCTCGCGTCCCAGGAAGACTCCGGAGTCTGACGTTCGCGCGGCTCCTCCTTCTGGCCTATGCCCGGTGGCAGCCTCGCGCGTTGACCATAAGGCGCACCCTCTCCTCGGAGCTTCCCTAGGGAGTTTGGCGAGCCTGTTGGGCACCCCGGCTGTGGACGGATCACGCCTCGCAGTCATGATAGGTAGGGGCCGCGAGCGCTTTAACGCCCCATCTTAGTAATTGGAGCTCCCATTGGACCCGCGGCGGTCCTCTCGAGATCGACCATCGAGATCCTCGAACCCAGGAAAGAGGACTGCTACCGCCTCCGAATAACCAAGCCCATAGGCCTCTGTGGCGAGCCCGGCCAGAACTCCTGCGACCTCCTCCCCGTCCTCGATGCTACTGGTCGCCTCGCGAGTGGGCTTTTCAGCGACGTGTGCCATCCTGTTCGCGTTCTCGATAAGGAAGTAGGCCGCCTGCTTTCGCTCGATCTCGCTGAACTGCTCCTTGATGATGGACCGCATGCGACGCACGATCGCTGGATCTTTCATCACGAACGCTCCGTTCCTTTCTGATTAAGTTTCACGCCTGGAACTCGTATGACGGCTCAGCCGCCTCATCATCCTGCACGCGCACGAGGAGCCCCTCATCAACGAGCGCTTCCAGGTGGGCCTCGGTCTCTGATAACGCGAGCATCTGGTGCATCCCGCCCTTACGGCCATGGAAGACGGCCTTCGCAATCTGCGGCGCCGTTTTCGGCTGTGCCCGAACCTCGGCGAGGATTTGTTGCCGGCGTGATTGGTGGTGGGCAGCGATCTCACGGCACCGGGCACCAACGTCCTCCACCGGTCCCTCATGCGCCGGTAGCGCCCGGCGAGGCGCCATGCGCTCGACCAGCGCGAGAGAGTCCTCGAAGTCATGCAGCGGATTCCTGCCTGCGGCATGGACCCGCCCCACATGCGGGGTGATGCGCGCGAGCAGGTGGTCTCCTGTGAACAGGACTCCGGTTCGCCGATCGAACACGCAAACGTGGCCCTCGGTGTGTCCGGGTGTCCACGAGATCAAGGTCACGACCGCCGATCGAGAACGTTTCGCCGCCGGCGACGATCGTCGGCGAGATGGCCGGGACATTGACTTCCTGGAACAGCTCCCGCAGCTCGTCGGAACCGAGGCCCGCCCCTTTCGCCATGGGCCGGAAGAACTCTCCCGCGATCTCGAGCGTGTTCATTCGTTGGAGCAGCGGCCAGTCGGCCTCATGGATCACGACTGAGCAGCCGGAGCCCTGTTGCATCCAGCCGGCGAGGCCGGCGTGGTCCGGGTGGAAATGAGTCAGGATGATCAGGGCGATCCGCGAAAGACCGCCGATCGCCTGCTCGAGCTCCGCGGCGAGCTGTGCGCGAGCCACTTCCGAGGGGAACCCGGAATCGACCAACACCCAACCGGCGCCGGTTTCGAGGGCGTAGACGTGGACCTCCCGGAGTGCGAACGGCATCGGAACCGTGAACTGGAGCACTCCATCGTCGGCAATCTTCACAGGAGAAGTCCTTTCGGATGTGGGGACCGGTGCCGCGTTAGCCTCCAGGCGTCGCAGGCCCTTCGGGGACGACCAGGAGCGGGCGGTCGGCGTTGTGGCTGAGCCATTGCGCTGTGCCGCCGAGGTGGCGCCCCGTCGTGCCGT
>CAYRTW010000368.1:0-3809 GCA_964426935.1 uncultured Rickettsiales bacterium | reverse complement strand
CTGGGCAAGGCGTTGGGAGGGGCGTCGGGGGGATTCACTGCCGGACGCAAGGAGCTGATCGATCTGTTGCGCCAGCGCTACCGCCCCTATCTGTTCAGCAACACCGTGGCTCCGGCCATCGCCTCCGCCTCGCTGGCCGCCCTCGCCCTCCTGGAAGAGAGCACCGAGAGGAGGGATCGCCTGGAAGAGAACACCCGCTACTTCCGGGAAAAAATGACGGCGAGTGGCTTCAACATCCTCCCCGGCGTCCATCCCATCTGTCCGGTGATGCTCCATGACGCTCGCCTTGCCCGGGACATGGCCAATGACCTGCTGGGGGAGGGAATCTACGTCATCGGCTTCTCTTTTCCGGTGGTTCCCAAGGGCAAGGCTCGGATTCGGGTGCAGGTGTCGGCGGCCCATACCCGAGAGCACCTGGATCGGGCGGTGGAGGCGTTCATCAAGGTGGGGCGTGCCCGGGGCGTCCTTCGAGGAGAATCATGAGAGTGGGAAGGCACGGGGGGTGGGCTCTTCTGCTGGCCGGTGGATTGCTGCTGACGGCGTGCCCCAAGGGAGGGCGGGTCAAGGCCCTTCCCGAAGTGGAGCTGGGGCCCCATCCCATTCGGGATCTCCTGGGGCGCCATCCCCATCAGCCCGAAGGGGGAGAGGTGGCCTGCACCGCCCAGGACGAGGTGTACAGGCTGACCGGAGTGGCCAGGCCGGTGAGCGCCGATGTGCTGGAGGGCAAGGTCCCCTCTGCGGAGCGTGATCTGAAACCCTTGGTGTTTCAACGATTTGCCGAAACCTGGCTCTCTCCTCTGCTGCTGTCGAGCTTCGGATTCGGGCCCTATGAGGTGGGAACCCTCTGCACTGCTTCGGCGGGATATCTGGTGATGGTGAGGGGAGAAAAGGTCGATCCGGCCATGCGGGATCGTCTGCGAATGATGGGGTACCTGCCCCATGGAGAGGTGGGAGGCGTACCCATGTACTCCCTCCAGCCCGGTTCCACCCTTCCCTGGCGTCTCCAGTGGCCCCTGGCCGCCTTTGACGAGGGAACCCTCCTGTTGGCAGCTTCAGAGGACGTGCTTCAGGAGGCCCTCACACGCCCCTTGCCCGATGCCCCCTTGGGGGCGGAGGAGTCGGTCCGGCGGGAGCTTCTCCGGGCCTTGGGGGATCAGGTGTCGGTGTCCCTGTTGGGCCCCTCCATGACCGCAGCCCTCATCGACGAAGTACCCCAGGAGAGGCAACCCGATCCCGCCTGGAACGCGGCGGCCCTGGGGGTTCAGCCTTTGCCCGAGAAGGGATTGACCATGACGGCGGTGGTGCGCTTTGCCAACGACGATCAGGCGGTGCGGGGGGCGGCCTTTCTGCCCATCTGGACCCGATCAAACAAGAGCTCGGTCATGGATGCCCTCTTCTCCGATCTCTGGCCCGAGCCCACGGTGGAGATTCGAGGAGCCCTGGTCATTGCCCGATACACCGTCCCCGAGGGGTTCGATCCCCACGAACTGGTCCTTCAGCGGGACCTGGGATTTCTGGGGCTTCAGGGTGGGGATCTGTAGGAGTTACCGGGAACTCCGGATCGCTCGCATCACCCTCTCCGCCTTCAGCCTCATCTCTTCATATTCCCCCTCTGGAGTGGACAGGGCCACCACCGCTCCTCCGCAACCGATGGAGGTTCCTTCCCCGGTGAGAACGGCGGTGCGGATGACGATGTTGAGGTCCAAGGCCCCGTTCAAGGACAGATAGCCCAGAGCCCCGGAATAGATTTCCCGGGGTCTGCCTTCGATTTCCTCCAGCAATTTCATGGCTCTCTGCTTGGGAGCCCCGGTCATCGACCCCCCTGGAAAGGCAGCGCGGATGGCGTCGGTGGGGCGCGCGGGGTTCTCCAGCCAGCCGGTGATGGTGCTGACCAGTTGGTGGACCGAGGCGTAGGTTTCCACCTCCATGGATCGGGGCACCTCCACGCTTCCCAGCCGACACACCGTGCCCAGGTCGTTGCGGAGAAGGTCCACGATCATGAGGTTTTCGGCCCGATCCTTTTCGCTTTCCGCCAACTGGCGTCGAAGGGACTCATCCTCCTCGGGGGTGAGGCCTCGGGGTCGGGTGCCCTTGATGGGTCGGGCCTCCACCCAGCCCGAAGGGTGCACCTTCAGGAAGCGCTCGGGGGAGGAGCAGGCCACCCCCACCTCTGGGAAGCGCAGGAAAGCAGCGAAGGGAGAGGGGTTTTCAGCCCGCAGCCGCAGGTACAGGCCCAGGGGATCGGGTCGTGACTCGGTGACAAGGCGATTGGTGAGGCACATCTCGTAGCTCTCTCCATCGCCGATCAAGGCCAGACAGCGGCGAACATCTTCTCCATAGGTGTTCGGGGAGCGGACGAGGAAGAACGAAGCCCCAGCGGCGGAAGGATCGACTGCGGGAGGAGGAGAGGGGAGAGGAGCCAGGGAGCGCAGACGCTCCGTTGTTGTCTCCATCCAATCGATAGCTTCCTCCTCATGATCCGCAGGGCAAAGGCAGAGCAGGTAGACCTGGTCGTTTTGGTGATCGAAGGCGATGATCCTGTCTGCCCACACCCCCATGGCGTCGGGCAGGGAGGAGGGGTGCTGCACCGGATACCCCCAGGCGGCCCTCATCTCATAGCCCAGGTAGCCGACGAAGCCGCCGTGAAAATCGAAGGGGAGAGGAGGGGACGAGGGCAGGAATCGCTGCCTTTCCGCCTCCAGATAATGAAGAAGGTCCCCATTCCAGATCGCCGACTTTCCATCCTCTTCAATTTTAAGGCGTTGTAACTGGGCGTCATAGCTCAATCTTTTTCCATATGGACCTGGAGCACCCATGAAAGAAAATCGAGAAAGGCCGGGGCGAAGATCGCTGCTGTCCAGCCAGAAGGCCCAGGGAGAGTCGCCGTAGAGGGAGGAAAAGGCGGAAGCGGTGGAGACCGGAAAGGGGAGAAGGCGGGTGTGGAGACGAAGGGGAGGGCCAGAAGGGGAGGGCAGGGAAGGGGGAGGGGAAGGCCGATGAGACGGGGAGAAGGAGGGGGCCCGGGAGCGGCTTGTTCCCACGGCGAGATCCCGAAAATTCTGGAGGATTCGTCGACCTTCAGGAGTGCCAATGGATTCGGGGTGGAATTGAACTCCCCACCAGGGGCGGTGCCGATGCCTCAGCCCCATGACCAGCCCGTCCTCGGTCCAGGCGGTGCAGAGTAGGCTGGCGGGAAGGGGAGGAGGAACGATGAGGGAGTGGTAGCGCACGGCGGGGAAGGGCTGAGAAAGGCCCCGGAACAGGTCCTGGCCGTCATGGTGGATTTCGCTGATCCGGCCGTGCATCGGCTGAGGAGCATGAATCAGGAATCCCCCCTCAGCGAGGGCCATTCCCTGGTGCCCCAGGCACACCCCCAGGATGGGGACCGTGGTGAGCCGCAAGGCCAGGGAGCAGATTCCAAAGTCACCGGGGCGGTCGGGCCTCCCCGGACCGGGGGAGAGAACGATGCCGTCCCACGATTGGCGCAGGAGGGAGGGCCCTTCCGGGTCGTCATTGGCCACGATCACCGGGGCCTCCCCGCAGATCTCCCCGAGGAGCTGGTAGAGGTTCCCGGTGAAGGAGTCGTGGTTGTCGATAAGGAGGGTTTTCATGGGGGAGAAGGGAGGAGGTCGTGGGGTGCAGGCCGTTGGCGGTGGATCGGGCTGAGAGGATCACACCGAATCCGGATCTCAGCAAAGCCGAAGCCGCTGCAAAGCCGAAGCCGCCGCACCACGGTGATGATTTTTGGGGGGATCCGCGACGCCGCGATCCGGCCGTGCAGCAGCATTTCGTGTGATCCTCTCCATGGC
>CAYRTW010000367.1:0-3825 GCA_964426935.1 uncultured Rickettsiales bacterium | reverse complement strand
AGCCCTCCACCCTGGCCAGAGAAGCCACGTTCAAGGTCCGCAGCACCCAGGCGAGTTGAGCACGGTCGGACCAGTATACCCAGAGGCCGGGACACCGGGTCGGGAAACGGGAAGGGTGGCCCACCGCCGACCCTCGTCGCTACGGGAACCCCAGGCCCCACCGAGGAACCTCCTCCCCCTCACCCCTTCGTCCCAAACCACCTCTCCCGCAGCCGCAGCGACGGCCCCTCCACCGCCTTGCCCATCCCCACTCCCACCACCGCCACCATTCCCAGAGTGAGGAGCCACGCCAGAAGGTGGGGAACGAAAATTCCCTTTGCTTCCAAGGCTTTCCACCCCCGGTCCGCGAACAGCACCACCGGGTAGTGCCACAGGTAGACCGAGTAGGACCAGGCCCCAAAAAAAGCGAGTCGCTTCGCTATCGCCCCCAGGGGACGAGACTTTTTATCCTCCCCAATTACCACCACCGTCATCAGGAGAGCCCCGAATCCCAGGTAGAGGCTCAGGTAGGACCCGGCCCAGGTCAATCCCCCATGGGCACCCAGCCCCACCAGTCCCAGGCCCAGAAGCCAAAGCCCCCCACGCCACCGCCTCACCTGCCCCTCGGTTCCCTCCCGATGGAAGTGATGGAGGTAGGAGAGCAGGGTGCCGAACGCCAGGGCGTCCACCCGCAAATGGGTGGGGGTGTAGTGGGTGTCCATCTGGTAGGACGCAGCCGCAAATACTTGAAACCGCAGGATTCCTACTGTCACACACGCCAGGAATGAAGCAACCGCCAACGCCCTCATTCCCCGCTGACCCCGCTTCGCCGCCATCCCCATTCCCAGGGCCAGCAGCAAATAGAAGTGCTCCTCCACCGCCAGAGACCAGGTGTGGGTCCACATCCTCGGCCCGTAGTTCTGGACGAACAGAGCTTCGGACAAGGCGGTGGGCCAGGGAACCGGCTTGCCGATGAGGACTCGCAGCAGCAGGAAGAATCCCAGGAACACGTAGAACGGCGGGTAGATCTTGAAGCCCCGGCGAATCAGGAACCTCCCGGTCTCCACCCTCCCTCCCCTGCGGAACTCGGCGAACAGAAGCCCCGACACCAGGTAGCCAGAGAGCACGAAGAACAGGTCCACCCCCATCCACCCGTGGCGATGCCAGAGCTCCATCCCGGTGCCCAGAACAGGAATCCCGGGAATGGGAGTCAGGGTGTGATGCCCCACCACCAGGAGCACCGCCAGGGCCCGCAAGAGGTCGATGGAGGGGAGGCGGGGGGGAGTCACCGGACGGCAGCCCAGGTCAGAGGACAAACACACACGAGATCGATCATGGAACCACACCCCGCCGACCACCGTATAATCGCCAGCCCTTCCCCCCTGGAGACCCGACGCCTTGACCGAACTCTACCACCTGGGCTCCCATGCCTTCCGCTCCCGCCTCATCGTCGGCTCGGGAAAGTACACCTCCTTCGAGGAGACCAGGGACGCCACCCTGGCCTCCGGCGCCGAGATGATCACCGTGGCCCTGCGGCGCATCGACCTCCGGGAGCCGGCGGGAAGGGAGCTATTGGATTTTTTGGATCTGAGCCAGATCCGCATTCTTCCCAACACCGCCGGCTGCTACAACGTGGAGGACGCCCTCCTCACCGCTCGCCTGGGCAGGGAACTTCTGGGGACCGATCTGGTGAAGCTGGAGGTCATCGGCGATCCCCAGACCCTGTTCCCCGACACCTCCTTGACCCTGGAGGCGGCTCGAATCCTGGTGAAGGAGGGGTTCACCGTGCTTCCCTACATCATTGATGATCCTGTCGCCTGCCTGAGGTTGCAGGACCTGGGATGTGCGGCGGTGATGCCCCTGGCGGCCCCCATTGGCTCGGGGCTGGGGATTCGCAACCCCTACAACCTGCGGATCATCCTGGAACAGGCCCGGGTGCCGGTCATCGTCGACGCCGGGGTGGGAACCGCCTCGGACGCCTCCCTGGCCCTGGAGCTGGGGGTGACCGCCATCCTCATGAACACCGCCATCGCCGGCGCTCGGGATCCGGTGAAGATGGCCCGGGCCATGCGGCTGGCGGTGGAGGCGGGACGCCTGGCCTATGAGGCGGGACGGATTCCCCTGAAGCTCTACGCCAACGCCTCCTCCCCCCTGGAGGGGGTGGTGAGAGGAGGGTGAGGGTTCCACTCCATGCCCCTCCCTTCTCCTTTCCCCCCTTCCCTCCCCTTCTCGGTCTATCTCATCACTGATCCCCGTCGGATCGGCGATTCTGACCTGATCTCCTCCCTCCCTCACCTCCTGGACGCGGTTCCTCCCCTCTCCGTTGCGATACAGCTTCGGGACAAGGGCCGGGACCTCCCCTCCCTGAAAATCCTCGCCGCCTCCCTCCTGGAGATCACCCGCCCCCGAGAAGTTCTCCTGCTGGTGAATGTGGGAAACCATTCTGTGAAATCCTTCCTGGATCTACCTGTGGATGGATTCCACCTCCCCGCAGATGCCCCCGATGGGCCAGGAGGAATCCACGGGGACCGCCTGTGGGGAATGTCCTGCCACGACGCTCCCCAGCTTGAGAAAGCCGCCAAGCAGGGAGCCGACTTCACCGTTCTCTCCCCGGTGTTCCCAACGGCGGGGAAGGCGGTGGCCGGGGAAGAGATGGGACTGGACCGATTCTCGAATCTGGCCCGGGCCAGGGCACTGCCGGTGCTGGCCCTGGGAGGAATCACCCCCGAGAGGGTAGAAGATTGCCGGAATTCTGGAGCTTCGGGGGTGGCGGTGATGTCCTTTGTCTGGGGGGCGGCGCGTCCCGAAGAGGCCCTGAGAAGGCTGGTGGAGGCCTGGAAGGAGGCAGCTCCCGATCCGGTGGCTGCTCTGGCCCCGGGCAGGGGAAAGGGGTAGATTCGCCGCCCACAACGGCCCCCTCATCGGCGGCCAGGAGGACTTCATGGCGCTTCGGCAGGAATGGGTGGCAAAGAGGGCAGGCGACCGGGTGGTCACCCAGATGCACTACGCCCGCAAGGGTCTCATCACCGAAGAGATGGCCTACGTCGCCGCCCGGGAATCCCTGGCTCCCGACCTGGTGAGGGACGAGGTGGCCCGGGGACGGATGATCATCCCCGCCAATATCTGCCATCCCGAACTGGAGCCCATGGCCATCGGCATCGCTTCAGCCTGCAAGATCAACGCAAACATCGGCAACTCGGCGGTGACCTCGGAGATCCAGACCGAGATCGAGAAGCTCCGCCACTGCCTCAAGTACGGGGCCGACACGGTGATGGACCTGTCCACCGGGGGCAACATCATCGCCATCAGGGAGGCCATGCTGCGGAACAGCCCCGTCCCCATCGGCACCGTTCCCATCTACGAGGCCATCCAGAGGGTGGAGAAGACCACCGATCTGACCGCCGACGACCTCCTGGACGTCATCGAACTCCAGGCCCGCCAGGGGGTGGACTACATCACCGTTCACTGCGGAGTGCTGCTGGAGTTCCTGCCCCTGGTCAAGGATCGCCTCACCGGCATCGTGTCCCGGGGAGGCTCGCTGATGGCCCAGTGGATGCTCCATCACCATCAGCAGAATCCTCTCTACACCCACTTCGACCGCCTCCTGGACATCTGCCAGCGCTACGACGTGTCCCTGTCCTTGGGAGATGGCCTGCGCCCCGGCTGCCTCGCAGACGCCTCCGATGAAGCCCAGTTCGCCGAGCTGCGGGTGCTGGGGGAGCTGACCTTGAGGGCCTGGGAACGGGACGTGCAGGTGATGATCGAAGGCCCGGGCCACGTTCCCTTCGACCAGATCGCCATGAACGTTCGCAAGCAGCAGGAGCTCTGTCACGAGGCCCCGTTCTA
>CAYRTW010000366.1:0-3890 GCA_964426935.1 uncultured Rickettsiales bacterium | reverse complement strand
GGAAGCTCCGTCATGCACCATCAAACGGGCCTGTCCCCCAGCCGATCTGAGGAAGAAAAAGACCCGAGCGTCCCACCAGGCGGCAGCGATGTCGGCAGACGCCTGGCTTGCGGCGAAGCGGTCCAGGCGGGACAAGGCAGCCGGTCCGATCACCTGGGTCTCCACCTTGCCTCCAATGAAGGCCACGGTGCGGAGCACGCTGCGGGCACTCCGATCCGTCCATTCGTGGACCAGGCGAGGAACGGCCCCGGGAGCCCATACTGGGCGCTGGGCCTGCCACTTTTCGTTGTCGTCGGTGACCAGGCGAGGTGGCAGGAGGGGGCCGGCGTCTCCTTGTTTGAGGGGAAAAGTTCCCAACCACCCCAGAGCCAGGAGGGAAAGGACTGTCAGGGTCCTTCTTGAAGGAGACTTCATTCCCGGCACCCCTCTTCGAGGGAGAGGGCCTGTCCGGCGAGGAGTTGGCAACGGCCTGTGCCGATGTCGTAGGTGCCTGGCAAGACCAGATACCCATACCGGTCCTGTCCCAAGGGGATGAATCGGCCCAAGGCGACTTCGTCCAACTGGCGCAAGGTCGACGCATCCGGCACAGGCCCTGCGTACCGGACGAAGAGTTTCGGGTTGCCGGGGGGACTCACCAAGCGAACATACCGGGACAGGAAGGAGGAGCAGCGCCGCTGAAGGTCCTGAACCGCCTCGCTCTGTCCTCGGGACTGGTGAATGGAGAGGGCGCGCTGGAGGGAAAGCCAGGCGGGATGGAGATCGCCCATGGCTTCGTGAGCGGACGCGCGCAGAGACCACCACCGGGGATTCTCCAAAGATTCTGGACAGGAAGAGAGGGGGAGAAGGTAAGCCAGGGCTTCCTGGGGACGTTGCTTCTCCAGGCGAGCTGAGGCGGTGAGGAGGTCTGCCTCCACGTTACGGTCGCAGGGAGATGAAAGAGGGGGAGGCTCCTGACCCATGGACAGGTGCGGGGAAGTCAGTAGGACACATCCACCACCGAGGAGGGCGGCCCATCTGGCAGAATCACCCCTCATGAAGGCGCCCTTCCTTCAACATCAAGCGCCTCGCCCGGGGAAGGGCATGATGCAAAGTGGGATGATGAGTGACCCATAAAAACGCCGTTCCGTCTCTCATCGAAAAATCCTCTATCAGTGAAACAACTCCCTGAAGTGAAAGGGGATCCAGACCGGTATCCGGCTCGTCCAGGAAGGCAAAGCAGGGACGGACGAGAAGAACCCTCGCCAGGGAAACCATACGCTGCTCTCCTCCAGAGAGGGTGCGGGGCAGGCGAGGAAGGAGGGAGGAGATGGGCAGCCGATCCATCAATCCAGAAATGCGGCGCCGGGCCTCCTTCCTGGGGAGGAGGGCGACACCCTGGGCGCTTTCTGTGAGGCACTGACCCACGGTCATGTCTTCGGGAAGAAGGGCTTCTGCATGTTGCAGGAGACCTTGGAAACGCTGGCGCAGCGGTCGAATCCGAGATGGGCTGAGGGAGGTGACATCGTGGTTACCCCAATGAAGAGAGCCCCGGAGGAGGGGGCGAAGCCTGAGCAGAAGGGTTCCCAGCACCGTTTTTCCCGCACCGGAAGCCCCCTGGAGGAGAACGATCTCTCCCGGTAGAAGATTCAAGGAGGCGTCCTTCAGCACTCCCCGACCGTGAGGAGAGGTCCACCCCAGGCCCCTTGCTGAGAGAATGGAGGTCACGATGACCCCCCTCCCAGGTGAAGGGTGGCTGCCCACAAGTCCCCAAAAGGGCCGTCACCTCCCAGGTTGGAGGCCCGGGCGACTCCGCAGCCGTTCACGATGCGAATAAAATCACCGCCCACGGCGGCGGCCAAGGGAAGATCGTGGGTGGCCAGAAGGAGCCCAGCATCTCCCCAGAATCTTGAGTCTCCCATCACATCCAGGACCCGGGAGCGGGAGTCAGGATCGAGACCGGCGGTGGGCTCATCCAGCACCACTCCCTCAGGATGGGTGGCCAGGGTCAGGGCCAGAAGCACTCGCCGGACCATGCCCTCAGACAAGGAAGAGGCCGGGGAATCCATCACCGGAGATGGAAGCCCCAGGGCTTCCATGAGTTCACCGGCCCGACGTTGAACGTCGCGTCTTCCCAAGGCAATGGCCTCCACATGACGCTGCACCGACCAGGAGGGAACCAGATGCTCGCGGCCCCCCTGGGGCAGGTATCGCAGGGGGCCCCGGCGCAACGGCGGGAACCCTGGAATATCTCGAGATCCATGGATCTTGCTCAGATCAGTGCTGCCTTTTTCTTTCTCTCGCTGCCAGCGCAGGTGGCCGCTCACCGCCAGGGAACCGCCAGGAAGCCTTCCCAGGAGCAACCGGCTCAGCAAGCTCTTGCCCGAGCCCGACTCCCCGAGAAGAACCCGCCGGTGCCCCTTTTCCAGGGTGATGTCCAGGGGAGGAAGGGACGAGGGGCGGCCGGGAAGAGCAATGGCGGCGGAATGAAGCTGAATGGAAAAGGGGATCAACGGCTTCCCCTCGGTGAAGGAATCCCGGTTCTGACCAGTCCTCCGAGCAGGACGTGGCATCCGGCCAGAAGCAGGGAGACGTGAAAAAGAGCGATGGCGTCTCCGCAGGAAGAGATCCCGTCGCACCGAAGTCCTCCTGGACCGGGCAGGTGGATGGAGAGGCGCTGCATCTCCACTCCCCAACTGGAGCCCAAGCCGGAATCTGTTGCCGAGGCCCCCACCAGGAAGGCCAAGGAGATCTGGGTAAAGGCCACCTGGCTGGCCAGAAGAGAGGCATGGCGGATCAAGGGATCTCGCAGGTGTCCTCCCAGAAGATGCCGGAACAGCAGGCGCGGACCGGAAATGCCGTGGGCAACAAGGCCAGAGAGAATATGGATGCGACTCAGAGCTTGTAAAACTTCGCGCGATTCATCCAAGGCAACGGGAAGATAGAGAAGGGTGATCACCAAAGAGGCCACCCAGGGAGAGGGCTCGGGAAGGAGCAGCAGGACCAGCATCACCACCAGGAGGCGGGGCGGGGAGGCAAGGGCGAGGGCTCCCCAAGAGGAGGGACCGACGCCAGAAAGAACGGGGTGCCTCAACGCCAAGGCGCACTGGAAACTCATGCTCAGGACCAGGATCCCCACTGCCAGAAGAGAAGGCCCGGTAAACTGGGCGGCTCCTTCAGCCATCACCCCGAGAAAGTCTCTCCCCCAGGCGTCCCTTCCCAAAGGATGTGTCCAGGATGGCCAGGAGGGTCCGTTCCCTACTCGGGCTCCGTTCCATCCGCCCATGTGGAGAAGGGTCAGAGTGAGCAGTCCCAGGGTTGGGAGGGTGTAGGACCCCCTCACGGGTGAAGCCTCGCCATCATCCAAGGGAGGGGAAGGGCCTGGATCCCCAGCAGTAACAAGGCATAGGTAAGGAGGACACCCCACAGGAGAAGGGGGTCCAGCCCTTGTCGATCCACCACCAGGTCGCGCAATGTCTCGCCAAGTCCTTGAATAGAAAAGATTTTTTCAACAACGGGGAGACCAGCAAGGAGGCCAAGGAGCAGAGCCCTGCTCTGGGAAGCTCGGGCAGCAGCCGTGGATTCGGCGACAGCGCGCCTGGCGTCGGCTCCCCACAAGTAGAGAGTGGTGGCGTAGGGACGGCCATGCTCTCGGGCGACGGTGCGAGCCATCCCTCGAAAAAAACCAGCCCCTACCCCGTCGGCGAGGGCCAGGGTCAGTCCCGCCCACAGGCTAGGAGAGTGGCTTTGATCCCACTCGGATTCCGGGGAGATCCACCGAACAGACATCACGAAGAGGGCAAATCCCACCATGGGCAAGGGCACCCCCGCCGGAAGACCTGCGGACACCACCCCAGGACCCGGCAAGTAGAGGGTTCGAGGGGCGCGAAGGAACAGGAAAAACCTGCTCATCC
>CAYRTW010000365.1:0-4057 GCA_964426935.1 uncultured Rickettsiales bacterium | reverse complement strand
CAATGCACAGAAGGGAGTAGTCAGCCCGGTAGTCGATGGCCAGATCCCTCACCTGGACGTTCATCTGGAGGTATCCACCGGCCTGGGGATCCATGGACAGGGTGGTTTCTCCCGCTGAAGCCCCGTCGATGATGAGATCCGCTCCGGCCCAGCAGTCGCCGGCGGAGTAGACCACGGTGCCGGGAGCGATGGCGCCCTCCAGAATTGCGTTGAGATCCAGCAGGTCCTCCGCCCCTTCGGAGAGTTCCCGGAGGGCCTGCTCACTTACCCGGGCCAGGAGGGCGTCGGAGAGGGAGGTGCTCTCGGGGTGGAATCCCCCCGCCAGATACCCCTGGGTGAGATCAGAAGCGTTCCCATCCCCATCCTCCGCCTGGGCGGTGAGGACGTTCATGCCAAAATCCGAGTCGATGGGGGCGGTGAAGGTCGTTCCCGAAGGCACCACCGGCTGCCCTCCCACCCATAAGGAAGAGACTCCGGTCACCTCGTCCTGGACGGTTCCATTGGCGGTGGCGCTCCCTTCGGGGACTTGATCTCCCCGGGCCGGCCAGGTGAAGGCCAGGGAGGGCCCTCGGGAATCCACCACCACCTCTCCTTCCACGTCGGAGGCCCCAGAGGGGGCGGTGGCGGTGACCAGGTAACGACCCTCGGCATCAAAACGCACAAAAGAAGACCAGGAGGAGGCACCGCCGGGGGTGACCGCCAAAGAAATCGAATCGGCAGAAGGGTTTCCGTAGCCATCCCACTGAGACACCGACACCATGAAGCCGTCTCCCACCTCCGCAGAAAGGGAGGGCAGGCTCAGATCGAGGGAGACCGCCGGCCCTGCCTCCACCAGAAAGGAGGCGCTCCCCGGCACCGCATCCCCTGCTCGGGCGGTGATCTCCGCTTCCCCGGCGTGGGTGAGGGTGACCTGGGTCCCGGAGATGGTGCTCCCCTGGGATGGGCTGACCGCCAGCACCACCTCATCCCCGGTGGGATTGCCGAATCCGTCCACCACCAGGGCGTTGGCAGTCAGTGCCTCCCCGGCCACTCCATGATCCCGGTCCAGAGAAAGGAGCACCTGGGCTGGATTTCCGGCGACCACCTGGAGGCTGGCTTCGTCCTCCTCCTCCTCCCCCTCCCACAGGGCGATGGCCCGTACCGTAAAGGACCCTGCGACCCCGAAGGTTCCGCCGAATTGATTGGCATCGACTCCGGCGTCCGGCTCCACCTGCACCCACACCGAAGCGTCTTGCAACTCCAGGCCGGCACCGTCCCGCACCACCACCTGGAAATCCACCTCCCCGCCCGCCGTCACCTCGTCCTGGGACAGGGACAGGTCGACGGAGAAGGATGCGGGAAGAGAGGTGGAATCGTCATCCCCAGAAGAATCGTCGTCGGAAAAGGGAGAGGTGTCATCGTCCCCCCCTCCTCCCGCTGCGGAGTCGTCATCCTCCTGCTCACCAGGAGGCTCCACACAACCGACCCCTCCCCCACTCAGGAGGAGAAGAAGGATGCCGATTCGATGGAACGAAAAGGAGGGGGCCACGGGGAACCTCATGGGGCCTGCCCGAAAGCTACCCAAGCCGGAGGCCGGTGTACAGGACGAAGATGGGAAGAGGGTCATTTGAGGGTTCCGCCATCCCTTCCCAGAGCCCTCCTACTGAATCCCCAAGAATCCCGCATCCAGCAGGCGGTCCGCACCGGCCTGCGTCCCCATCACCAGCACCACTCCACTTCCCTTGCGCCGTCCCGAGCCGGTGGGACACCCCCAGGTCCCTCCGTCCCCCACCGGCAAGGCCTCGCACCCTTGCGCCCGAGCGGCGGCCATGGCGAACTCAGCGGCATCGTCAGGCGTATCCCAACGGGTCACCCACAGCAGGGTGGAGCCTTCGTCCAGGACAAGGGCCCGATCGCCTCCCCATCCGGTCGCCGCCGCCACCGCGACATTATTGTCGCGGTTTCCCGTGTGGGGCCTGCCCACCTCCTCCAACCACACCCGGATGTTCCACTCCCCCAGGGTGGTGTGAAAACCGGGAATCACCCCCCGGGGCAGGGAACGGCGGATGGAATCGATCCCGATGGGCAGAGGCTCTTCCCCCGCCAGGTACAGCGAAGGATGAAGAATCTGCTCTGCCGTCCGGGGCGGGCTTGTCCACAGGCCCTTCAAGGTGGGGTCTGTTTTTTCCAGGGTCTGGCAAAACGCTGCCCCATGTACGTATGGAAACATCATCTGTCGAGCCATGAAATCCGGAGCCCCTCCCGTATTCCCCAAGGCGCTCATGCCGCCGAGCCCAGCCATGGACGCGGGATCCAGCTCCGGCAGGGTGGTCGGCATCTCCAGCCCCGCCTGTGACAGCCCTCCCAACAGAACCTGCACCTGCTCCATCATGTCCTTCATCATCACCAAGGTGGCCTGCCCCTCGATGAGTCCCACCAGGCCCAGTCCCCGGTCCTCCTCTCCCATCACCGCCTCCGCTTGGGGCTGGAGGGGATGATTCTGGTCCTGGAGGGCGTGAACCAGTTCATGGACCACGATGGGAGCCTGAAGCGTGACAGGAATGTCGCGGATCAGGTTCATGGTGGCGGTTTCCGGGTCGAACCAGGCGGCCACCTGAGCGGTTGCCAGGGCAAGAAGAGCCTCTTCATAGCGAACGCCTGCGGGAAGAAGCCCCAGAAGACGATAGATTCCCTGAATGCCCGCCAGGACCGGGGGAGGCGTGTCCAGGGCAATTCGCCTCTGAATGTACCCCTTCACCTCACCTCGCTCCCGAATCTGCACCGGCACCGGCTTCTGGATGGGCAGTCCACTGAGCTTGGAGGCCGTCTGGAGTTTGTCGTCCACCAGCTTGCGGGCCGCCTCGGGAGTGATGGCGCTCTGCTGGCCCCCCAGACCCAGGGACCGGAGCATCTGGGTCAGATCGTCCTCTGCTCGGGAGGGAAGGGGGACGGCAAGAAAGAGCAGCACGCACAACCACAACAGCAGGGCCCTGGCTCCTACCCGAACTTGTGGCATGTTTTTTGCTGTGCGACGACAGGGAAGTTCCTCGCCGAGAAGCTGCCCCAACGGTGGCCCCCGATGAGGAGCGCGGTGAGACAGGTTGGACTGGGTTCGGTGAATCATGGTTTTCCTGTCGCTCCCCGGGTTCTGGACTCGGGGAGGCCGCCTTGATGGTCTTGGCAACTGGAGAATCCCCTCGGCTCACTGGCCGAACACCCCGTCGGGCCCTTACACCCCGACCTTACATCGAAGGAGTTACGAACATGTGGAAGAAGATGATGCTCGTCCTGTGCGGTCTGTTCGTGTTGAGCACCAGCGCCCTCGTTGGCTGCGACAGCGGTGATGACGATGACGATTCCGCCGCCGACGACGACTCCGCTGCGGATGATGATTCCGCCACCTGATTCGAACGGGCTCGCCCTCGGGTGAGCCCGTTCCCCAGCCCACCGCGACATTTCTGTCACGGTGGGTTTTTTCGTTCCGGTCACTTCAGAAGAGCGTTCAGGCCCGCGCCTCTCCCCATCCCGCCACCCGGGCCCGCAACTCCTCCAGAAAGCCCGGGTCCCGCACCACCGCCCCCACCTGAGCCACCGTCTTCGCCGCCAGCCTCGATCCCAGCTCTCCGCATCCCTCCATGGAAAACCCCTTCACCAGGCCGAAAAGGAACCCGGCCGCATAGGCATCCCCTGCTCCAGTGGTGTCCCTGGCCTCCACCCGATTCACAGGAACCTCCACCAACCGTTCCCCCCTCATCACCAGACTCCCTCGGGAGCCTCGCTTCACGACTGCGATCTCCACCTGGCTGGCCACCTCCTTCACCGCCGCATCGGCAGGAAGGCCGGTAAGGGCGCGGGCTTCTTCCTCGTTCAGGAACACCACCTGGGCATATTCACGCATCACCCGCAGGACATCCTCCTTGAAGGCGGACACCACCCAGGGGTCGGAAACGTCGAAGGAGACCCGGGTTCCTGCCGCTTTCGCCGCATCCAGGGCCTTCCAGGCGGCATCCCGGATGGGGGGACGGGTGAAGAGATACCCCTCCAGATGCAGATACCGGCTCTGGGCGATGGCCTCCAC
>CAYRTW010000364.1:0-4063 GCA_964426935.1 uncultured Rickettsiales bacterium | reverse complement strand
TGGTGTTCACCGCCGATCATGGAGAGGGTCTGATGGATCACGACAACTGGGCCCACGGCAACGGGCTGACTGCTGATCAGATCCACATCCCCCTGGCCTTCCGGGGACCCTCGGTGCTGCCCGGGGCGTTGCCCGGTTTCGTCTCAGGAGTGGATGTCGCCCCCACCATTCTTGACTTTGTGGGGCAGCCGGTGCCCTCCTCCATGCAGGGCCGCTCCCTGCGCTCCATCCTCCAGGGGGAGGTGGACGGGGCCCCCTGGTTCACCTACAGCAGCGATGCCTACGGGGACGATAATCACATGTTCACCAGTGCGGTCTCGGCCACCACCCCCGATGGTACGGTGTGGACCCTGGTTCAGGGTGGATCGGGGGCCGGGCATTCCCTGTATCACGCCAGCGAGGATCCCAATCAGACCATCGACCACTACAACCGGCCCGAGGCCCAGGAAGTGCTCGATTTTCTCCTGCCCATGGCCAAGGAACCTCTTTCCTACGCGGAGTGGCTGGACCGCTTCGGCGATTCCCTCTCTGGAGAAGGAAGCATTTCCGGCACCCCGGGAGGCCCTCTGGAGGGTACGGCCCTTCCCCATTCCGATGCCTGGTAGAGGCCCTGGCCGGATGAGCTTGTCGGCGTGACCTCCCCCCTCTCCCTCCCCAGCCTGCCAGTTGCCGTCACCGGAGCCACCGGCTTTCTCGGTCGCTACCTGGTCTCCTCCCTGGTGGATTCGGGTTGCTCGGTGGTGGGAGCGGTGCGAAATCCACAGAAAATCCCTTCCCTCCCCGGTCCCCAGGTGGAAATGCGGCAGTGTGATCTGACCGACCGGGACAGCCTCCGGCGGGCGTTCGGCTCCTGTTCGATGGTCATCGCCAACGCCGCCCTGTTCGCAGTGGGAAATCGTCACTGGGAAACCCACCACGCCGCCAATGTTCAGGGAGTGGAGAACACGCTTCGGGCCGCTGCCGAGGCGGGAATCTCCCGGGTGCTGCTGATCTCCAGTTGCGCGGTGTATCGGCAGAGGTGGGGACGAGAGGTGGAGGAAGACCATCCCCGCTTGACCGAGAGGGACCGCACCCCTTTCAACGCCTACGCCGTCTCCAAGTCCCTGGGAGAAACCCGTGCCTGGGAGCTGGCCGACCTCCTGGGCCTCTCCCTGACCGTCCTCCGCCCCAGCGTTCTGTATGGAGCCCACGATCCCAACGTCACCCCCCGCATCCGCAGCTGGCTGGGGGGTCGAGCCGCCCTGGTCCCCACCCGCATCCGCCTGGCCCTGGCCCACGCAGGGGATGTGGCCGAAGCCGTCAGCAACGCCGCACTTCGTCCTTACACCAACGGGCACGCCTACAACCTGGGGGGTCCCGATCTCTCTTTCAGCGAGGTGATGAAGGGATTGAGGCGGGCCGGAGGGAAGGTGGCTCCCTGGATTCTTCCCCTCCCCCTCCCCTTTCGCCGAACCGTCAACAGTCGCCGGGCTGAGGTGGAGCTGGGTTTCCGGAATCGGGGGTATGAGGAGGGGTGGCGGGAGGTTCTGAGGAGAGAGGGAGAGAGGTGATGGGAGGGGGATCTACCCTGTATGCAGTCCGATACTCGGTGTATTTACTGATCCTGGATGTAACTCGTATAAATTCAAACGCTCCGCAGTAGAGCCCATGTGAAATTCAAGTTCCCTACCGATCCCCTGTCCGGGAACGGATCCCTCAGCGCCCTCTGCGCGAGATAAAAAATACCCAAGAGTCATAGAAATCACATCATCTGATCACAGAGGATAAGGAGAATGCGACAGTCCCTCCGTTCCCTCCGTTTCTCCGCTCCTCCGTCTCAAAAATGCAGAAAGACCCGGGACAGCCTCAGGAGGTGAACATCCATGGTTGACACATTCAGGATCGGAGCGAGATCCGAATGGCCATGGCTACCCGAACTCCTGCAAAATTCTCCACCCTTCCCACCATGCCCCCGTCGGTGTAGGACAACCCCATGCCTGCCGTCTTTCCCGCCCCCGGTGATCCCTCCCTGTTTCACGTCGATCTCCATGCCCTGGCCAAGGAGAATGGTCGGGAGGAGGGCTCCGCCGCCGATCCCTGGCTCCTAGCTCGGGCCCTCCTCGCCATTCTGGCGAAGTGCCCCCATCAAAGCGCCGCTGGACGCCCCCTGCCTTGGAACGTGTATCAGGTCATTCTCTCCGCCGACGATCACCGATTCGTCTCCCCTTTGGAGAAGGGGTTTTATTTCGATCTGGCTGAGGTGATGGACACCTGGCTGATTACCCAGGAAGCCGTCCTTCTCGGCCCCCTTCAGGTCACCCTCCTCCTGGACGAGGCGGGGCAGCTTCCCAAGGGGCTGGCCCGGGTCTACGTGGAGCACGATTCCCATGAAAGTGTTGATTTTCCTCGGGTTCCTGGCCCGGAAGACACCGTCCTCCTCCATCCTCAACTGGCTTCCGCTCCTGAAGAGGGGACCGGCATTCCCTCTCCCACTCTGGTCCCTGAGGATGTGTTCGGACCCACCGAAACCGACCCACCCCCTTTTCCCACGCCACCTCCTTCGCCCCGGCCCGGGCTCCCTTCCCTGCGTCTCCGCTGGCCCGGTGGAGAAGCGTTTCTGCCCAGGGGACATCGGATCGTGCTGGGACGGCCCCATCCCCACGCATCCCCGGAGGTCCTCCCCCTTCATGGCGCTTCCATGAAGATCAGCAAGAGGCACGCCTGGATCGAAGTCCTTCCCGAGGGCCTCCGGTTGGGCCGGTTTGCCGATGCCAACCCCGTGACGGCCTCAAGCTCCCCCTTGAAGCCCGGGGAGGTCATGGAAATTCAAGGACTCCCCATGGAAATCATCCTTTCTCACGGGGAGCTGCGCCTGTGGTTGGAAGAGCCCTGACTTCGGCTGAGACCTCCCGGACCCCCTGCCCTTCCTCCCTCCTGTAGACTGGACCCGGAGGCTGTTCATGCAGGTGCCGGATCACGACATCCTGGGGGTGGTTCGACAGGGAAGAGAAAGGATTCTCCTCCGCACCCGTTGCCAAGGTGTGGTCTGTGCCACCCGTGTTTTTGCCACTCCCCTTCCCCTCTCCCAAGGGGCCCCCCTTCGCTCCTCGGTGCTTCAGGGCCACCCCTTCTCTCCTTCCCTCCCCTCCGAAGTGGTCGATGCCCTGGAAGGATATCGACTGCGAGCCCAGTGGGGGCGAGGGACCCCATTCTTCCCAGAGGTGGTGGACTGCGGAATCCTCCCCCCTTCTTCGATTCCCGACTTTCCTGCCCCCATCGGGGAGTCCGGCTTTCCCTACGTCTCCACGAAGTGGTCCGCCGATCCCACCCTCCACGCCGCCTGGCCTCGTCTGGATCCGAGATCTAAACACGATCTGCTTCTCAAAGTATTGGAAATACTGGATATTCTTCAGCGGGAAAGAATACTTCACGGGGATCTGAAGCCAGAAAACATCGTGGTTCTGCGGAATGGTCTGCAGATCATCGACCTGGACACCCTTCGCCATGTCCCTCCCGGTGGGGAGGGAATTCCCACCCGACAGCTCTCCCCCAAATACGCCGCCCCCGAGCAGGTCCACAAACACCTGAGCGTCCTGGCCAGCGATATCTACGCCTTCGGAGTGATGACCTGCTGGCTCCTGGCGGGAAGGGGGTTGGATCTGCGGGGTGCCGTGCCTCCCCTCCCCTCTCCCTGGGACCAGATCGCCGCCCAGGCCCTCCACCCCCTGCCCCAGAATCGACCCCACCCCGCAGTGCTTCTGGCCATGGCCCGGGGCGAACCGGGCGAAATGCCTCCCCACTGGGAAGAAGACCGGACCATCCCCGTGCCGGAAGAAGGCCCTGTCCCTCCATCTGTCACAAGCTCCGTCTCATCTTCCATCGCAAAACCTGTTACAAGACCCGCTCCGCTGTCTGTCACAGAGCCTGTAACAAAATCCGTTACAAAATCTGTCACACCTCCTCCGCCCTCCCCAATATCCCCACCCGTCCCACCCCATGTCATTCAGGATCCACATGTAAAATCAATAGGATCCTGGTGGAAACTGGGGAGAACCGTGGTCGCCGGACTGCTGGTTCTGATCCT
>CAYRTW010000363.1:0-4086 GCA_964426935.1 uncultured Rickettsiales bacterium | reverse complement strand
CGCTCTTTCCACCACATTGGCCAGCTCCCTCACGTTCCCTGGCCAGGAATGCCCTCGTAGCTTCTCCATGGCGACAGGATCGAACCCGGAAACCGCGCGGCGATGGCGCGAGGCGAACAAGGCCCGGAAGTGTTCCGCGAGAAGGGGAATGTCCTCCCGCCTCTGGGAAAGAGAGGGAACGTCCATGTGGATGACCTCCAGCCGGTAGAACAGATCCTCCCGGAATCGACCCGCCAGGATCTCCGCCGTCAAGCTACGGTGGGTGGCAGCGATGACCCGCACATCCACCGGCTCATCCCTCAAGCCCCCCACCTGGCGGACGCGACGTTCCTCCAAGACCCTCAGCACCTTGGCCTGTGCAGAAAGGGGCAGCTCACCAATCTCGTCCAGGAACAGGATCCCTCCGTCTGCCTCCTGAAACAGCCCCTTCTGATCCCTTACCGCGCCGGTGAATGCTCCCTGACGGTGGCCGAACAGGGTGGTTTCCAACAGAGTTTCGGGGATGGCGCCGCAATTGACTGGAACAAAAGGCTTGCGGGCCCGGGGTCCGAGGGCATGGAGAGCCCGGGCAACCACCTCCTTGCCGCTTCCACCAGGCCCCTCAATGAGCACAGTGGCGTCCACGGTCGCTACACGCAGGACCTCTTCGCGAAGGCTACGAAGGGCCGGGCTGTGTCCCAGGAGTCCGGGAACCGGAATAAAGGGGGGGAACCGGCCCCCTGGCGCAGATTCCTCTCCATCCAGGCTGACGTCCTCAAAGGATTCCTGGTGAGAAGGGTGTCTCCTCAGGAAGGTGGAGCCCAACAAAGGCAGAGGGGGCGACGAGGGCTGGGCCCGGGCAACCCCTCCTCCTTGGGGAAGCCACCGCCTCCATCCTGCCCCCGGTTCATTCACCTCAGCGCTTCCCCCCAAGGGAAGGACATCCTCCCGAGACGAATCCGGGGTTCCACTTCCCGGTTTCCGATGCATGTTTGACGATCTATGGGTCACGACACCCCCCTTGCACCAAGTCACCCGGCCCCCACGGCCGCGTTCACCGGCGCTCCCGGCCATCCAGCCAAGGAATTCCTCTTCCACGGTGATCTTAGGTCGCCTGTTCGCTTCTGTCCAACCCCCGGACTCTTTTGGGACCAGCCCGCCCTCCCGATGGCAGGGAATCCTCCATCTCCGGGCTGCCGAAACCCGTTCTCCAGGCTACGACTTCAGACTTTCCAAGCCACAGAGCATTACGTAACGTAACAGCGCTTTACGATCCGAGGTATTCCTCCAGCTTCTCCCGGAGGGTTCCTCCGTCCGACTCCAGCCAGTAGCTCTCCAGGATTCGCATGTCGGTGTCGATGAAGGTGTAGTTGGGGATGGAAACGGTACCGTCGGGAGAAAAGTTTCCCGCCACATCCCATCCCGGGTCCGCCAGTACGGGAAACTCCAAGCCATAAGTATTGGCCCAGGTAGCGGCGTCCTCTGGCGAAGCTCCTTCCCCTTGGATTTCAGTTTCGGTCAGCAGGGAGATCACCATCACCCCATCGTTGCTGAACTCTCGGTACAGGGATTGAAGCTCGGGGGCAGCTTCCTGGCAGGGACCGCACCACATTGCTCCCACTTCAATAAGAATCACCCTTCCACAAAAATCGTGGAAATCTACGGTTTCATTGAATTGATCGACGAGGGAGAAGGCTTGCACAACATCTCCTTCCTCCCAGCCCTCACCGCTGATTCCGTTCCGGCAGTCGCCGATGGCCCATCCCCCCAAGTAGGGAAAATCACCACTGTCTTGAGGGTTGGTGTTGCCGTCTACCTCCACGCCGTCGTCATAGCCATCCCCGTCCGAATCAGGTGAGGCAGGATCGGTGCCCAGCGCTTCCTCTGCGCTGTCAGAGAGTCCATCCCCATCCGAGTCCTTCGCCCCCGGATCGCAAGCTCCTCCTCCCAGAACCAGCAGGATGAAAACCAGGAATCCATGAACACGACGCATGACCAATCCTCCGAGTGCGCCCTCAAGGGGAGAACGCCACCAACCGGCTTTTTCGTCAACTACTGCGGGGTGAAGGCGGATTTTTGAGTATAAAGGCACGGTTCTTGCCAGTCCATCACTGCGCTCCTCCTCCCTTCCAGGTCCCGGCATCCCGCCTTGACTTGCCAAAGGGGGATGGGGCAGGATGGCACCCGATTGATGGACCGGCCATGGAACAAAGCGAGCACCCGCTTCGACGGGTTCCTCAGTGGTGAGAGGGTACCCCTTCTCGCATCGCTGCCTTCCTCCGGTCTGTGGAGGGGGTATCCCAGGCCCTTTGAAACGGGTGTAGGGGGAGGGGCTCGGGGGGATCCTCGCCGCAAGAAGAGGAAGAAAGCCTGCTGAACCTTTTCGGAGTGGATTCCACCCGAAAAACAAACCTGCTAAGTTTGCCGCCCCCGGGAGTCGCCCGAGGACGGTCCACCCATGAACCCGGCCGAAACAATCCCCTAGCCCGGGGCGCGGCCATACGGAGTGTCCAGTCATGTTCGATTCTATTAGTCACGCGTTCCATGCTGGTGGCTGGGGGATGTGGCCCATCGCGATCTGCATGGTGTTCGCCATCGCCATCTCCATTGAACGGGTCGTCTATCTGTACTTCACCGTCTCCAACCAGAAAGAGACCGTTCTTCGGGAGTTGTACAAGTACGTCCTCCGAGGAGACATCGGCGGTGCTCTCCGCTTCTTGGACTCCCAGAAGCCCGGTCCCATGGTGAAGGTCATCAAGGCGGGACTGGTGAAGGTTCACCGCTCTGATTTTGAGGTCCAGGCGGCTCTCGATCAGGCCTCCCTCCAGGAGATGCCCAAGATCGAAGCCCGCACCGGTTACCTGGGCGTGCTCTCCAACGCCGCCGTGCTCTGCGGCTTGCTGGGGACCATCACCGGCTTGATCAAGTGCTTCGGCGCAGTGGCCAACGTGGACCCTGCTCAGAAGGCCACCATCCTCGCCGCCGGTATTTCCGAGGCGATGAACTGCACCGCCTTCGGCCTGGGTGTGTCCATCCCGGCCCTGGTTGCCTTCTCCATCCTCCAGTCTCGTGCCCAGCACCTGGTGGACGACATCAATGAGGGCGTGGTCACGGTGATGAACCTGGTGGTGGGCAACCGCGATCAGTTCGACCTGTCCGTGCTCCAGAACGCCGAAGGCCAGAATGCCGCCGGTGGCCGTCGCTAGACCGATTTGTTCCTCTCCCTGTTGCGGAGACTTCCAGGCTTTCTGGCCCGATCTGGCGTTGCTGGGTCGGGTCAGAGAGACCGGGGAGGAAAGGACTGACCGATGACCGTCAATATGGACCAGGGCGGCAAGGGTGGGGGGCGCAAGTCCCTCGACGTAGACGTCAACCTTGTGCCCTTCATCGACCTGCTGAGCGCCCTGGTGGCTTTTCTGATCATCACCGCCGTGTGGAATCAGACGGCTCGGATCGAGGTGGATCAGGGAGTGAATCCCAATCCGCCTCCTACCGATACACCGCCCCCTGAGGACGAGAAGGGGCCCATCAACATCGAGATCCAGAAGGATCAGCTCCTCATTGGCCGAGTCACTGATCCGGGGGGCCGGGTGCAGGTGATGTCGGTGCCCAAGGGGAGCAAGAGCGCGGCGGTGGGCAATCCGGAGTTGAAAGAGGAGTGGTGTACCGTCACTGAGCCCATCCTCTGCTACGACTATCCCAAACTTCAGGAGCAGATCATTGAGTTCCAGAAGCAGAAGCCGGATGAGGAGCTGATCATCGTCCTCACCGACGACGGGGTGGCCTACAAGGAGATGATCAAGACCATGGACCTTACCCGATCCATGGGATTCCCCAAGACCCTGCTTTCCGGCCAGCCCGAGTAAATCTCGGGAGCTGAGCGAGGCCGAACCATGCCCATCCAAAAACCAGAACGCCGCAAGGCGATGCGCCCCATCGGACGGCTGCGAAGCGGCTCCTTCGGAGGGGGCAAGCGCAGCGTCCACATCGCCCTGAACCTCACCCCCATGGTGGACATGTTCACCCTGCTAGTGGTGTTCCTCCTGCAGAACTTCTCCTCCTCAGGGGACATCCTGTTCATGCAGAAGGACATGAAGCTGCCGGAAG